>DASWAH010000068.1:0-11149 GCA_036391235.1 Streptosporangiaceae bacterium | reverse complement strand
CAACCAGCACCGCTGTGACGTTGCTGGTGGTCGACTCGCGCTGCGGGGGCCTGCGGCCCGGGCGCCGGAGACCGGGTTAGTCGAGGCCGGGCCCGGGATCGGATGTGACGCGGGGAGTTGTGCCGTTGGGCGGAACCGGCACCGGCGCCGGAGCCGGGATCGAGGTTCCTTCCGAGATCCCAGGGGCCGAGCCGCCGTTGAGCCGCGGAGCGGCCTGGGGCGGCGCGGCGTCGGCAGCCGCGGCGTCGGCGGTCGCGAGCTCGTCGCGCCGCCAGGGCCGGGAGCGGATCAGCCAGAACGACAGGCCGCCGACCGCTACGACGACCAGGATGATGCCGAGCGCGGTCGTCGGCACGCCGACGTACTTCAGGCCGGACGCGAAGATCACGAAGGTGATGATCGGGCGGATGTAGCGGTCAGGGGCCCGCGAGGAGAAGTACGAGCCAACCAGGACGGCGGGCACGCTGCCGATGACCAGCGAGGCGGTGACGCCGAACTGGACGCTCCCGAAGGTCAGCGCGCCGAGCGCGGCCGCCGCGGTGAGCGGGACGGCCTGGGTGAGGTCGGTGCCGACGAGCTGGTTAGCCCCGATCAGCGGGTAGACGAATAGCAGCAGCACGATCATCAGCGAGCCCGAGCCCACCGAGGTCAGCCCGACGATCAGGCCGCCGACGGCGCCGATCAGGATCGTCGGCAGCGGCCGGACGGTGATATCGGAGATCGTGGCCAGGCGCTGGTGACCGGCTCGCCGGTCCAGCACGTAGCGCAGCACCATCGCGCCCGCACCGACCAGCAGGGCGGCGCCCAGCGCGGTCTCGACGTGGGTCTGGTCGTTCGCGCCGCCCGCGCCGAGCACCTTCAGCAGGTAGGCGCCGAGGAAGGCCATCGGCACCGAGCCCACCACCATGAAACCGACCATGCGCAGATTGACGTTGCCCTTGCGCAGGTGCACGGCCGCGCCGACCGGCCGCATCAGCACCGCCGCGACCAGGTCGCTGGAGATGGCCGAGGACGGGGTGATGCCGAAGAGCAAGATCAGCATCGGGGTCATCAGCGCGCCTCCGCCGGCGCCGGTGAGGCCGACCAGCAGGCCGACGATGGCGCTGCCGAGGACCATGAAGCCGTCGATGTGCAATGCGTATCCGTTCCTCTGACGCCCCGGCGGCGTAGCCCGCCGAGATATTTCTGACCCAGAAGTAATGCCTATAGTTCTGACCTAGAACATAGTCTAAGTAAGGGGCCGATGCACTGTTCCGGCGATTTGCCCGGTAGCTGGCCGGTGCTAGCCGCCCGGGCCGGTCGGTAAGCTGTGACGATGCCTGTTCAGTCGGTCTACCCCCGGCTCGAGAAGCTGCTCCCGCTGGTACGCAAGCCCGTGCAGTACGTCGGCGGCGAGCTGAACAGCGTAGTCAAGGACTGGGATGCCGCCGACGTCCGCTGGGCGCTGATGTACCCGGACGCCTACGAGGTAGGCGTCCCGAACCAGGGCATCCAGATTCTTTACGAGGTCCTGAACGAGCGCGCCGACGTGCTGGCCGAGCGCACCTACTGCGTCTGGCCCGACCTGGAAGCGCTGATGCGCGAGCACCAGGTGCCCCAGTTCACGGTGGACGGGCATCGCCCCGTCGGGGAGTTCGATCTCCTGGGTGTGAGCTTCGCGACCGAACTCGGCTACACAAATCTGCTGACCGGCCTTGACCTGGCCGGGATCCCGCTGTCAGCGGCCGCCCGGACCATGGCCGACCCGGTCGTGCTGGCGGGCGGGCACGCGGCCTTCAACCCTGAGCCGATCGCCGAGTTCATCGACGGGGCTGTCCTGGGCGACGGCGAGGAGGCCGTGCTGGCCATCTCCGACCTGGTCGGCGAGTGGAAGCGGGACGGCCGGCCGGGCGGGCGGGACGAGCTGCTGATGCGGCTGGCGACCCGGGGCGGGGTGTACGTGCCGAAGTTCTACGACGTGCGGTACCAGCCCGACGGCACGATCGCGGCGGTCGTGCCGAACCGGCCAGGGGTGCCGCGGGCCGTCGCCAAGCACACCGTGACCGACCTGGACGCCTGGCCATACCCGCGCAAGCCGCTGGTGCCGGTGGCCGAGTCGGTGCACGAGCGGTTCAGCGTGGAGATCTTCCGCGGCTGCACCAGGGGTTGCCGGTTCTGCCAGGCCGGGATGATCACCCGCCCGGTCAGGGAGCGCTCGATCAGCACCATCGGGGAGATGACCGAGGCCGGGCTATCCGCGAGCGGGTTCTCCGAGGTCGGCCTGCTGTCGCTGTCCAGCGCCGACCACAGCGAGATCAACCAGATCGCGACCGACCTGGCCGACCGGTATGAGGGCACCAACACCGGGCTGTCGCTGCCCTCGACCAGGGTGGACGCGTTCAACGTCACCCTGGCCGACGAGTTGAGCCGCAACGGCCGCCGGTCGGGCCTGACGTTCGCGCCGGAGGGCGGCACCGACCGCATCCGCAAGGTGATCAACAAGATGGTCACCGAGGACGACTTGATAGCGACGGTCACGACCGCCTACGCGAGCGGATGGCGGCAGGTCAAGCTGTACTTCATGTGCGGCCTGCCGACCGAGACTGACGAGGACGTGCTGGCGATCGCCAGGGTCGCGCACCGGGTCATCGAGGCAGGCAGGAAGGCATCGGGGCGCCGGGATATCCGGTGCACGGTGTCGATCGGCGGGTTCGTGCCGAAGCCGCACACCCCGTTCCAGTGGGCACCGCAATGCGACCACGAGACGGTGGACGCCCGCCTCAAGGCGCTCGGCGCGGCGATGCGGGCCGATCGCGGGTTCGGGTCTTCGATCGGCTTCCGCTACCACGACGGCAAGCCGTCGATGGTGGAAGGCCTGCTGTCGCGGGGTGACCGCCGGGTCGCCCAGGTGATCAAGGCCGTCTGGGAGGACGGAGGCCGGTTCGACGGCTGGAGCGAGTACTTCTCCTACGAGCGCTGGGAAGCCTGCGCGGCGAAGGCGCTCGCGGCCGACGGCGTCGATCTGGCCTGGTACACCACGAGGGAGCGCAGCTACCGGGAGATCTTGCCGTGGGACCACCTGGACGCCGGGCTCGACCGGGACTGGCTGTGGCAGGACTGGCAGGCCGCGATCGATCCGGCCGGGGCGGCCGAGGTCGAGGACTGCCGGTGGACACCGTGCTTCGAGTGCGGGGTCTGCCCGGCGATGGACACCCAGATCGAGACCGGGCCTACCGGCGCCCGGCTGCTGCCGCTCACTGTGCTGCGGCCGGAGCCTGACCTGGCCGGAGGCGGCCGCTGATGGCCAGGCCCGTACCGACAGGACCGCCACCTGCGCCGACGGTTCAGCGGCTGCGAATCAGGTACGCTAAAAGAGGCAGGATGCGCTTCGCGAGTCACAGGGATGTGGCCCGCGCGATCGAGCGGGGCGTGCGCAAGGCCGGGATTCCGGTCGCCTACTCCGCCGGATTCACGCCGCATCCGAGGATTTCGTATTCGGGCGGGGCCCCGACGGGTTCAGCGAGCGAAGCGGAGTACCTGGAGCTCGCTGTGACGCGGCGCTGCGAGCCGGACGACGTAGGTCGGCGGCTGGACGCGGCGCTGCCGGACGGGATAGACGTGGTCGAGGTTGTCGAGGTGGCCGGCAAGTCCGCCGGCCTGGTGCTGGAGGCCGCCGAGTGGGAGGTGGCCTGGCCTGGCGTGTCCGCGGAAGCGGCGGCCGGTGCCATTGGCATCTTCCTGGGCCAGCCCGAGTTCACGGTGCAGCGACTGACCAGCAAGGGCACTAAAACGGTCGATGTCAGGGCCGGAGTGCTCGGCCTGACCTGCATGGACGCCGCTCCCGGCGATGAGCGGCGTGCCGGAACGGACCCCGCTGCCGGATGTGCGATACTTCGAATGATTGTTCGGCAGATGACACCTGCCGTCCGACCGGATGACATCCTGGCCGCACTCCGCCAGCTGTCGGACCTTGAGCCCGGTTCGCCCGCGGTGGCGACGAGGCGGTGGCAGGGCCCGATGAGCGAGCTGAGCGCCGCGCAGACGGGAGACCAGACGGGGATGATCGCCGACCGCGATGCCGCAGGGCCAGGCCGCCAGCAGCGGCCGCAGCCCGCCTCGTCCGGCGCCGCGGCCCCGTCGCAGCAAGACGTTCCCGAGCCCGGCGCGCTGCGTCCGGGTCCGGGTTTCAGTCCCGACGATTCAGGACGCATGACCGACAAGGCAACGCGGCTGGAGGCGGAGAGCGCCATCACGGCGCCAGCCGGCCAGGCGCGTGCGAACGAACAGCTTCCGCGCGGCGCACGTGGTCAGTTCGCTGACCCGCGCGCCCGGGAGCCCTACGGAAGAGATTGCCCGGATGCTCGAAACCGAGCCACACAACAACAGACAGTCAGAGCCGAATGAGCCGGAAGACTCAGGTCAGAAGCAAAGCTCCGGCCACGAAGGCGGCTTGCGGCGCGGATTGCTGCGCAGGGGCCGCCGCGCGGTAGGCAAGCCGACGGACCCGCCGGTGTTCAAGTCGGGCACGTCCGAAAGCGACCAGGGCCGCGGTCCAGGCCAGGACGCTGGCAGCGGCGCCGTGCCTGCGGTTCCCGGCGTTCCCGGCGCGAGCGGGCCGCTGCCGTCCCCGGGCCAGGCTGACCCCAGCGGTCAGGCCGCCCCGGCCGGCCGGTCTGCGGGCGGTCGCGCCGCGGGCGGGGCGCCGCCGGTGCCGACGGCCGCGTTCCAGCCGCCCGTGGTGGTCTTCCAGCCGCCTGCGATTACTGAGCGGCCGGCCGCTGAGCGGCCCGCTGCCCCCGACCGACCCGCGGCCGCGCCGGCCAGGTCCGGCGACGGCGACGGCGACGAGGGCGATGGCGACGACGGTCCCGGCGGTTCCCGGCGGCGGCGTCGCGGCGGCCGCGGTCGCGGCAAGGGCAGCGGCGACGCGGGCTCCGGTCCGGGCGGTCAGGGCGGCGATGGCGGCCAGGGTCAGCCCGGTCAGTCCGGCGGCCAGGGTCAGTCCGGCGGCCAGAGCCAGTCCGGCGGCCAGAGCCAGAGTGGCGGCCGCGGGGACGCGGCCGGCGGCGCTGGCCGGGCCGGATCAAGCGCCCGCGAGGACGCCGAGGCGGGCGGTCCCGACGGTGTGCGCGGCCCCGCCGACGGCGAGAACGGAGACGGCGAGGGCGGCTCGACGAGCCGCCGGCGCCGCCGCAGGCGCCAGCGCACCGGCGCGGTCGTAGCTGGCGGCGAGGTGCCGGCGGCCGACGAGCCGCCCGACACCGTGGTGCACACTCGCGAACCCCGTCCGGTCAGCGACGACGACGTCCGCGCGGTCAAGGGCTCGACCAGGCTCGAGGCCAAGCGGCAGCGCAGGCGGGAGGGCCGGGACACTGGCCGCCGCCGCCCGCCGATCATCAGCGAATCGGAATTCCTCGCCCGCCGCGAGGCGGTCGAGCGGATGATGGCCGTCCGGCAGCGGGACGACAGGACCCAGATCGCCGTGCTCGAGGACGGCGTCCTGGTCGAGCACTACGTGGACCGGGCCAGTCACCAGTCCTACGTCGGCAACGTGTACCTGGGCAAGGTGCAGAACGTGCTGCCGTCGATGGAGGCGGCGTTCGTCGACATCGGCAAGGGCCGCAACGCGGTGCTGTACGCCGGCGAGGTCAACTTCGATGCCAGCGGCCTGGAAGGCGTGGCGAAGCGGATCGAGTCCGCGCTCAAGTCCGGCCAGTCGATCATGGTCCAGGTCACCAAGGACCCGATCGGCCACAAGGGTGCCCGGCTGACCAGCCAGGTCAGCCTGCCCGGGCGGTACCTGGTGTACGTACCGGGCGCGTCGATGACCGGGATCAGCCGCAAGCTGCCCGACACCGAGCGCAACCGGCTCAAGCAAATTCTTAAGAAGGTCGCTCCGGAAGAGGGCGGCATCATCGTCCGGACGGCTGCCGAGGGAGCTTCTGAAGAGGAACTCCAGCACGATGTGACCCGGCTGGTCGCTCAGTGGCAGGCGATTGAGCGCAAGGCAAAGACGGCCAGCGCGCCCGATCTGCTCTATGGCGAGCCCGATCTGACCATCCGCGTCGTCAGGGACATCTTCAACGAGGACTTCAGCAAGCTCGTCATCGCCAGTGACAGCGAATGGGACCTGGTTGACGACTATGTCCGGTACGTCGCCCCGAACCTGGCGGAGCGGCTCGAACGCTGGTCCGACGACGCTGACCTGTTCTCGGCCTACCGGATCGACGAGCAGCTGGCCAAGGCGCTCGACCGCAAGGTCTGGCTGCCCAGCGGGGGCTCGCTGGTGATCGACACGACCGAGGCCATGACGGTCATCGACGTCAATACCGGCAAGTTCACCGGCCAGGGCGGGAACCTGGAGCAGACCGTCACCAGGAACAACCTGGAGGCGGCCGAAGAGATCGTCAGGCAGCTGCGGCTGCGTGACATCGGCGGCATCATCGTCATCGACTTCATCGACATGGTGCTGGAGAGCAACCGGGACCTGGTGCTCCGCCGCCTGATCGAGTGCCTGGCCAGGGACAGGACCAAGCATCAGGTGGCCGAGGTGACCTCGCTCGGCCTGGTCCAGATGACCAGGAAGCGGGTGGGTTCCGGCCTGCTGTCGGTGTTCTCGGCGCCGTGCGAGCACTGCAACGGCCGCGGGATCATCGTGTCGGGCGAGCTGACCGAGTTGCCGCACCAGCCCGGCAAGAACGGCCAGCAGGGCGGTCAGGCCAAGTCGGGCCAGGGCCGTTCCCGTTCGGCCCGCAGCAAGGCCGCGATCGCCCAGGTCGCGAAGTCGATCGAGCCGGCCGCCGAGGCGGTCGAGGCCGACGGCGAAGTCGCCAGCCCAGCCGAGGCCGACGTCGTGGCGCGGACCGGTCACGGCGAGGACGCCGAGGTTGCGGTCACCGGCGCCGCCGTAGCCAGTGCTGCGGATGGCGGTGCGGCACATGGCGGTGCTGCTGACAGCGGTGCTGACAGCGGTGCTGCTGACGCCGGTGCCCCGGATGGCGGCGAGGCGGCCAAGGGCGGTGCGGCCAAGAACGGCGCGGCCAGGGAAGGTGCCGCCAGGAGCGGTGCGGCCAGGAGCGGTGCGGCCAGGGGCAGGGGCGGTGCAGCAAACAGCGGTGCGGCCCGTTCGGGCGGCAACGGCTCCGCGGCTCCGGCCGAGCCGGTCACCGACGCCGGCCTGGCCGGTGCTGGGCTGGTTACCGACGCGAGTTCGGCGAGCGCGAACGGCGTGCCGGGCGGTACGGAGGCCACTGCGCCGTCCGGGCCCGGCGGCGAGCAGGCGGGCAGCGGGACCCCGGCCGCGGCCAGGCGGCGGCCGCGGCGTTCTGCGCACCGCGAGGCCGGGCCACCGGACCCGGCCCTGGCGGCCGGCGCTGCCGTGAGCGCGCCGGTCGTGACCATCGAGGCGACACCGGAGAGCCAGCCGGCCGCGCAGGCGGCACCGGCCGAGGCGGCCGCGCAGGCAGGACCGGCCGAGGCGGCACCGGCCGAGGCGGCCGCGCAGGCGGCACAGGCCGAGGCGGCCGCACCGCGCGGCTCCCAGGCCGGACCGGACGCGGCGCCGGAACCGGCGGCGGCGTCGGCTTCCAGCTCCGGCATCGAAGGCTCAGGCTCCGAAGGCTCAGGCGCCGAAGGCTCAGGCAGTGAGCGCTCAGGCAGTGAGCCTGGCGGTTCCGCGGCCGTCGGCGGCGAGGGCGACGGTGCTGGCCGGGAAACCGGTTCCGGCTCCGGTTCCGGACCGGAGGCTGGCAGCTGAGGGCCGCGTAGTCTGATATTCTTTGTCGTCGGCGTGTCTGGCTGCCCTGGGCGATCCTCTTCACCCGGGCGAGTGGCGCGTGATGTCGGCAGGCCCGGTCGCCTCGACGTTCGTACGAGGCCGCGGAGCACGCGGCGGGCTAGGCACCAGGGAGAGAGAGTTCTTTCGTGTACGCGATCGTTCGCTGCGGCGGCAGGCAGAGCAGGGCGTCGGTTGACGACGTGCTGACCGTGGACAAGCTCGCCGGAGAGGTGGGCTCGACCGTGACGCTCCCGGCCGTGCTTATCGTGGATGGCAACAAGGTGATCAGCGACAGCGCCGAGCTCGGCGGCTACGAGGTCACCGCGGAGATCCTCGGCGGCGCCAGCGGCCCGAAGATCAGCATGATCCACTACAAGAACAAGACCGGCTACCGGCGCCGTCAGGGGCACCGCCAGAAGTACACGCAGGTCAAGATCACCAGCATCGGTTCTGGCAAGGCTGCCGGCGGCAAGAAGAAGGCTTAGGGGTACGCGGAGATGGCACACAAAAAGGGCGCCTCGTCCAGCCGGAACGGGCGCGACTCCAACGCCCAGCGGCTCGGCGTGAAGCGGTTCGGCGGTCAGCTCGTCAACGCGGGCGAGATCCTCGTGCGCCAGCGCGGCACGCACTTCCACCCCGGCCTCGGCGTCGGCCGCGGCGGTGACGACACGCTGTTCGCGCTGGTGACGGGTAAGGTCGAGTTCGGCTCGCGGCGCGGACGGCGTTCGGTCAGCATCGTGCCGGCCGAGGCGGTGTCGGCCAAGGACGGGCAAGCGAAGGCCGGGTCGGCCAAGACTGGGTCGGCGAAAGCCAGGTCAGCCAAGACACCCAAGGCTGAGGCCGCGGCCAAGGCGAACTGAGCACGCCTGGATCGCTCGATGCCATGATCAGGTGGACTTGCCCCAGCTATAGACGGGCAGCTCCACCTGATCATGAAGTGAGTCGCTGCGAATCCGGCAAGCAGGAGCGATGGGCCGTCACCGCGCCGCGGTGGCGGCCCATCGTCGTGACCGGCGAGATCAGCGAGACCGGACGGACCTGGCTGCGGCCAGGCCGGGCCGGCCGGTGAAAGGGGACAAGCATGGCGGAGTTCGCTGATCAGGCCGAGCTCCGGATTCAGGCCGGCAACGGCGGCAACGGCTGCGCGTCGGTGCACCGGGAGAAGTTCAAGCCGCTCGGCGGGCCCGACGGCGGCAACGGCGGCCGTGGCGGCGACGTGATCTTCAAGGTCGATCCGGGCGTGGCGACGCTGCTCGACTTTCACCGGCGGCCGCTGCGGCGGGCCGGCGACGGAAAGGCCGGGGCGGGTTCGAACCGCAGCGGCGCCGACGGCTCCGATCTCGTGGTCAGCGTCCCGGACGGGACCGTGGTCAAGACGGCCGACGGCGAGGAACTCGCCGACCTCATCGGCGCCGGGACCCAGTACGTCGCCGCCCAGGGCGGTCACGGCGGGCTCGGCAACGCCGCGCTGGCCTCGGCCAAGCGCAAGGCCCCGGGATTCGCGCTGCGCGGCGAGCCAGGTGAGCACAAGGCACTGCTGCTCGAGCTGAAGACGATCGCCGACGCGGGCCTGGTCGGGTTCCCCAACGCGGGCAAGTCGTCGCTGATCTCGGCCATGTCGGCGGCCCGGCCGAAGATCGCGAACTACCCGTTCACCACGCTCACGCCGCACCTGGGCGTGGTCGAGGCCGGGCAGACCCAGTTCGTAGTGGCCGACGTACCGGGCCTGATCCCTGGCGCCAGCGAGGGCCGCGGCCTCGGCCTGGACTTCCTGCGGCACGTCGAGCGCTGCTCGGTGCTCGTGCACGTCATCGACTGCGCGACCGCGGAACCCGGCCGCGACCCCGTCACCGACCTGGACGTGATCGAGGCTGAGCTCACCGCCTACGACGAGCTGACCGGCGCTGACATGGCCGCCCGGCCGCGCATCGTCGTGCTGAACAAGGTCGACGTGCCCGAGGCCAGGGATCTGGCCGAGATCGTGCTGCCCGACCTGCTGGCCAGGGACCTGCCCGTGCACCTGGTCTCGGCCGCGACCGGCGAAGGGCTGCGAGAGCTGGCGTTCGCCCTGGCCGCCGTCATCGACCAGGCCAGGACGGCCGCTCCTGAAGCACTGCCGACCAGGCTGGTGATCAGGCCGGAGCCCGTCGCCGGGCCCGACTTCGAGCTGGTCAGGACCGGCGACAACGCGTTCCGCATCCGCGGGAGCAAGCCACGCCGGTGGATCCTGCAGACCGACTTCAGCAACGACGAGGCCGTGGGTTACCTGGCCGACCGGCTGGAGAAGCTCGGCATCGAGGAGGCGCTGGCCAAGGCGGGCGCCGAGCCGGGCGCCGAGGTGCTGATCGGCGAGGAAGACAACTCGGTCGTGTTCGACTGGGATCCCAAACAGCCGGCCGGTGCCGGATTCGGGCCACGCGGCTCTGACCCCCGGCTCGAGCAACGCTGATCGTCTGAGCCTGGCCGTCGCTGGCGGACTACACTGTACGGGCACTTTTGCAGCGGCGAAGGGACATGCGCTTGTCGGGCGAGGACCGCAGCGAGGCAGAGCACGAACGCGAGCAGACCTACATCACGACCCTGTACGACCGCCTTGACCAGCTCAGGGAAGGAGCCAGGGGCAGACTGGCCGGAGTGCTGCGGCAGGCCGGCGGCACCCCGGCGGCGCGGTACGAGCGCGAGTCGCTAGCGGTCATGTACCAGCACCAGCTGGCCCAGCTCGACGCGGCCGAGAACGGGCTGTGTTTCGGCCGGCTCGAGTTCAACGACGGCGGCCGCAGCTACATCGGGCGCCTCGGCATCCACGCCGACGACGAGGACTACGACCAGCTGCTGATGGACTGGCGAGCCGACGCCGCCCGGCCGTTCTACCTGGCCACGGCGGCCTCTCCGGGCGACGTAAAGGTCCGCCGGCACATCAAGACCAGGGCCAGGACCGTGCAGCGGCTCGACGACGAGGTGCTCGACCTGGCCGCCGCCGACCCGTCCCGGCACGAAGGCCTGACCGGCGAGGCGGCGCTGCTGGCGGCACTGGGCGCGTCCCGTACCGGCCGGATGCGGGACATCGTCGAGACCATCCAGGCCGAGCAGGACCACATCATCAGGTCGCCGATGCCCGGCGTGCTGGTCGTCCAGGGCGGCCCGGGTACCGGCAAGACCGCGGTCGCCCTGCACCGGGCGGCCTACCTGCTCTACACCTTCCGCCGGCAGCTCGAGAAGCGGGGAGTCCTGGTTGTCGGGCCGAACGCCACGTTCCTGCGCTACATCGAGCAGGTGCTGCCGTCCCTGGGCGAGACCGGGGTGGTCCTGGCCACGCCCGGGCAGCTGTACCCCGGGGTTGACGCGAGCGCCGCCGAGCGCCCCGAGGTCGCCGTCCTGAAGGGCGACCTGCGG
>DASWAH010000067.1:0-2719 GCA_036391235.1 Streptosporangiaceae bacterium | reverse complement strand
GCGAGCTCACCCTCGGGGTCGAAGTCCAGCACCAGCGTGTGCGGCCATCGTTCCCGCAGTCGCTCCATCGGCGCGGCCGGCCTGACCCGGTCGGTCAGCACGACCCGGACCCACGCCTGCGCCAGCGCAGGATCGGCCAGTTCCGGCCGGCCGTTAGCCGTCAGCAGGTCGGCCAGGCGGCCCCGCACCTCGCGGAGCGCCCGCGGCACCGGGGCCGGAAGCAGCGTGGTCGTGACCTGACCGGTCCCGTCGATCTCGGCCAGCGTCACCGACTTGGCGTGGTTCCGCTCGGAGAACGAGAACGCCAGCGGCGATCCGCTGTACCGGATCGTCGTCCTGGGGTCGCCGACCGAGACGGTCTGCTGCCCGTGCAGGTGACCGAGCGCGACATAGGTCAGCCCGGCGAACACCGAGCACGGCACGTCGGCGATGCCGCCGATGCGGATGTCGCGCTCGGATTCGCAGGCCACCGCGCCGGTCACGAAGGCGTGCGCGGCCACGACGGTGCGCGCGATCCCGCGCCCGGCCGCGTCGGCCCTGATCCGGCCGGCCGCCGCCGCCAGCACCGAGGCGTGCGACCGCTCGGCTCCGAGGTCGTCCATGACCGCGTCCGGCAGCAGGTACCCGATCCCGTAGACCGCGACCTCGCCGTGCTCGTCGGCCAGCACGACCGGCCGGGCGATGTCGGCCACGCAGGTCCGCAGGTGCACCCCGGCGACCTCACTCAGCCGGGACCCGAACCCGAGCCGGACCGCGGAGTCGTGGTTCCCGCTGGTCAGCACGACCGGGATGCGGGCCGCGGCGAACCCGTGCAAAGCCCGGTCCAGCACCGCGACCGCGTCGACCGGCGGAACCGCCCGGTCGTACACGTCACCGGCCACGACGACGGCGTGCACCTGGTGCTCGACCGCCTGGGCGAGCAGCCAGTCCAGGAACGCGGCCTGGTACGCGAGCAGGTTCTCGCCGTGCAGGGTCCGCCCGAGGTGCCAGTCCGAAGTGTGGAGCAGTCTCACCGGCGCTCCAACGGTCGTGACGGGGGTGACGGCTGGGATCGCCCTCCATCTTCGCCGCCGAGGGGGCGCCGGCCCCCGATTGACCGGCGACGGCGTGTCGCGCCGGCCGCGCAGCCGGCCTGACCGGAGGCGACCAGCCTGGTTGGTAGCGTGGAGCCCATGCCTGCCCGCGCCATGGTCGATGCGCTGTTCTCCGCCGATCTGCCGGAACCGCCGGCCTGGGAGGAGCGTTACCCGCCGCGGCCGCTGCCGGACGGCGCCCTGGTCACCCGGCTCGGCCCGTCGCCGACCGGGCATATCCACATCGGGTCGGTCTACACCGCGATGATCGATAAGGACGTCGCCCACCGGTCCGGCGGTACCTACCTGCTGCGGATCGAGGACACCGACCAGGCCCGCGAGGTCGAAGGGGCGCTCGCCCAGTTCGACCGGGCGTTCGCCTATTTCGGCCTGGAGCCGGACGAGGAAGACGGCCGCGGCGACTACGGCCCGTACCACCAGTCGGCTCGCGAGGACCTGTACCTCAGCTACGCCAGGGAACTGCTCCGCCAGGGCAAGGCGTACCTGTGCTTCGCCACGCCAGCGGAACTGGCCGACATGCGCAAGCGCCAGGAGGCGGCCAAGCTGCCGCCCGGCTATTACGGCGAGTGGGCGATCTGGCGGGACGCCTCCGACGACCAGGTCCAGGCCAGGCTGGACGAAGGCAGCCCGTACGTGGTCCGGTTCCGTTCGCCCGGCACGCCGGGGCGGCGGGTGGAGTTCGACGAGGTGATCAGGGGTCATCTGTCGGCCGAGGACAACTACAACGACGTCGTCATCCTGAAGTCGGCCAGGGACGGCGTGCGGCTGCCGACCTATCACTTCGCCCACGTCGTCGACGACCACCTGATGCGGGTCAACCTGGTGATCAGGGGCGAGGAATGGCTGCCCTCGGTGCCGATGCACCTGCAGCTGTTCGCCGCGCTCGGGCTGGAGCCCCCGGCCTACGCCCACATCGCCCAGCTGATGAAGCAGATCCCCGGCGGCAAGCGCAAGCTCTCCAAGCGCAAGGACCCCGAGGCCAGCGTCGATTACTACATCCAGGCCGGCTACCCGGCCGCGGCCTTGCTGTATTACCTGCGCGGGCTGGCCAACGGCCCGCTCGCCGAGCTGCCGCTTGACCAGGCGCTGGCCGCGCCGATCAACCTGGCCGAGACCGGCGGGTCGGGGCCGCTGATCGACGAGGTGAAGCTGGAGGACATCAGCGCCGACCACATCGCGACGCTCTCCGGCGAGACGATCCTGGCCGCGGTCCGTGAGTGGGCCGGCTCCTACGACCCCGAGCTGGCCGTCGTGCTCGACGCCGAGCCGGACCTCGCACTGTCCGCGCTGGCAGTCGAACGCGAGGGAGTTGAGAATAAGCGCAAGGACCTGCGCAAGTGGTCGGACTTCCGCAGCGCCTACGGCTTCTTCTTCGCCCGGCTGTTCACCCTGGTCGGCCCGGGCGACGAGCGGCTCGGCGGCCTGCCCGGCGACCTGGTCAGGTCGTTCGCGGCCGACTTCGTGGCCGGGTACCAGGACCTGGCTGACCCGCAGGAGTGGTTCGGCCAGATCCGTGAGCTGGCGGCCAAGCACGGCTTCGCGCCCAACGCCAAGGCTTACAAGCAAGCCCCCGATCAGTACCCCGGCTCGATCAGGGAGGCGTCGCAGCTGATCAGGGTGGCCCT
>DASWAH010000066.1:0-19008 GCA_036391235.1 Streptosporangiaceae bacterium | reverse complement strand
GTAGGCGCTGGCGCCCGCGAGCGCGGCGAACGCGTAGATCCAGATCACCAGCATGATCCGGTCCCGGCGCAGGGCCAGCTTGGCGAGCGCGCCGGTGCCTGCCAGCGTCGTCATGCCCGGACCCCGTCCCGGCCGGCGCCCGTCCCCGAAGCGGCCGGCGGAGCCGGCTCGGCAGCCGGACCGTCGCCGGCATAATGCCGCAGGAACAGCTCCTCCAGCGTCGGCGGCTGGCTGGTCAGGCTGCGCACGCCGACCGCGCTGAGCTGACGCAGCAGGCCGGTCAGCTTGTCCGAGTCGACCTCGCACCTGACCCGGTTACCTTCGACGTCCAGGTCGTGCAGGCCAGGCAGGCCGTCCAGCCCGGACGGCGGCCCGGCCAGCTCGGCGCTGACCGACGTCCTGGTCAGGTGGCGCAGGTCGGCCAGCGTCCCGGTCTCCACCGTCCGGCCCCGCCGGATGATGGTGACGCGGTCGCACAAGGCCTCGACCTCGGACAAGATGTGGCTGGACAGCAGGACAGTCCGGCCGGCCTGGCGTTCCTCTTCGATAGCGGTACGGAACGCGGCCTCCATCAGCGGATCGAGGCCCGCCGTCGGCTCATCCAGCAGTAGCAGTTCCACATCCGAGGCGAGCGCGGCAATCAGCGCGACCTTCTGCCGGTTGCCCTTGGAATAGGCGCGGGCCTTCACGGTCGGGTCGAGCTCGAACCGCTCGATCAAGCTGGCCCGGCGCTGGGGATCCAGGCCGCCGCGGAGCCGGCCGAGCAGGTCGATGACCTCGCCGCCGGTGAAGTTCGGCCACAGGCTCATGTCGCCCGGCACGTAGGCGAGCCGGCGGTGCAAGGAGGTCGCCCCGGTCCACGGATCGCCGCCGAGCAGCGACGCCGACCCGCCGTCGGCGCGCAGCAGGCCGAGCAGGATGCGGATCGTGGTGGTCTTGCCCGCTCCGTTCGGCCCGAGGAAGCCGTGCACCTCGCCGCCGGCCACGTGCAAGTCGAGCCCGTCGAGCGCGGCCACCTTGCCGTAGGACTTGCGCAGGCCGGCCACGTCGATTGCATCGGTCATGGACCGGAGACTACACTAGTTTCACAAATCTTTGAAAGTTGTGAAGGTACCGAACCTTGGAGGACTTTTGGCCGAGCACGCCGAGCACGCCGAGCAGGCGACGGGCCGCGACGCCGAGGCGGTCGGGCGGTTCGTCGAGCGGTTCGCCGGCACCCTGGTCGAGGCGGGCATTCCCCGGATGCCCGCCCGCGTGTTCGCCGCGCTGTTCGCCACCGACTCCGGTTCGCTGACCGCCGGGGAACTGGCCAGCCGGCTACAGGCCAGCCCGGCGGCCGTATCGGGCGGGGTGCGCTACCTGATCGGCGTCGGCATGATCACGCGGGAGGGCGAGCCGGGCTCGCGGCGGCACCACTACCGGGTGCCGGACAGCGTGTGGGACTTCGTCATGTCGGGCCGGGACCGGGTGCTGCACCGGTGGACCGAGGTGCTCAGGGACGGCGTAGACGTGGTCGGCCGCCAGACGCCCGCGGGCGCCCGGCTCAGCGATTCGGTACAGTACTTCGAGTTTGTCGGAGCCGAGCTGCCGCGGGTCCAGGCCAGGTGGGCGCAGCACCGGGCCGCGCTTAACCGCGCGGCCGGCCAGCGCTCCTGACCGGCACCGATCGGACGCCGGCCGTGCGGCAGGAACGCCGTACGGAAGGGCCAGCCACGACGGAACGTTGGTAAGACTGGTAAGCAAGCACCGGCCGAGGAGGATGCCACCGTGGCGCGCGACCCCGCAGACCTGTACCAGGTGAGCCCGGGCGCCCCCGAGCCGGGATCGGACCTGGTCATGCTCTATTACCTGGACGGCTTCGTGGACGCCGGGGCGGCCGGCCGGCAGCTGGCGACTCACCTGCTGTCCACTCTCGACCACACCGAGATCGCCAGGTTCGATGTCGACTCGCTGATCGATTACCGGTCCCGCCGGCCCGCGATGATCTTCACCAAGGACCACTGGGAGAGCGTCGAGGCGCCCGAGATCGCCGTGCACCTGCTGCACGACGCCAAGGGGACGCCGTTCCTCCTGCTCAACGGCCTCGAGCCGGACCGGGACTGGGAGGCCTTCACCGCCGCCGTGATGGGGCTGTCGGCCCGGCTGAATGTCCGGCTGCTGGTCAGCTTCCACGGCATCCCGATGGGCGTCCCGCACACCAGGCCGCTCGGCATCACCGGCCACGCGACCAAGCCGGAGCTGATCGAGGGTTACCAGCCGCTGGTCGACCGGCTGCAGGTTCCGGGCAGCGCGTCGGCGCTGATCGAGTTCCGGCTCGGCGAGGCGGGGAAGTCCGCCGTCGGCTTCGCCGTCCACGTCCCGCATTACCTGGCCCACGCGTCCTACCCGAGCGCGGCGATCACGCTGCTGGCCGCGGTCGAGCGAGCCACCGGCCTCGACCTGCCCGGTGACGAACTGCGCGAGGCGGCCGAACTCACCGACACCGAGATCACCCGGCAGGTGCAGGGCTCGGACGAGGTGGCCGAGGTGGTCAGGTCGCTGGAGGAACAGTACGACGCGTTCAACGCCGGGCGGCAGGACCTGCTGGCCGGCCAGCCGGAGAACATGCCGACGGCCGAGGAACTCGGCGCCCAGTTCGAGCGGTTCCTGGCCGAGCAGGGCGGCGAGGGCCAGGAGGGCTCCTAGCCGCTGGAGGACGGCCCCGGCGGGCCGCGCCCTACATCACCTCACGCAGCAGCCCGCTGCCGACGTCGTACACGAAACCGCGCACGCCCCGCCGGTGCGGCAGGTACGGGCAGGTCCTGACCCGGGCGACCGACTGGCGGACCTCGGTGTCGAGGTCAGTGAAGGCCTCCGATGCCCAGCCCGGCTTGATCCCGGTCTCGGCCGCGATCTCCTCCTTGAGCTGGTCGTCGGTGAACGACTGCATGCCGCACTGGGTGTGATGGATCAGCATGATCTCGGTCGTGCCGAGCCGGCGCTGGCTGAACGTCAGTGACCGGAGCGCGTCCTCGGTGACCGCACCGCCGGCGTTGCGGATGACGTGCGCCTCCCCCGGCGCCAGGCCAAGCAGAGCATAGACGTCCATCCTGGCGTCCATGCAGGTCACGATCGCGACCGCGCGAGCGGGCCGGCCTGGCGCCCCGGACGCGCTGAACGAATCCGCATACCTGCGGTTGGCGGCGATCAGGTCGTCGGTGGCCGTCATGACGGGCTCCCAGCTATTTGGTAAGGATTTGGCGATCATGAGGCGGGCGCTTGGGCGTCCTCCGGGCATGAACGGTATCGCCGGCGCAGCGGCCAACCGCACGGGGCTCAGCTGCTGGCGCCGGGCCACATGTGCGGGGGTCATGTGGCCAAGGGAGCAGGGCGGCGATGTGGTTCGCGAACCGCGACGCTTCGCTGGACCGGGCCGCGCTGTAGCGGCGCCGCCGCCCTGCTTCCCGCTTATTTTTCAGAACTCCCCGCCTCCGCCTGCTCACCTGGGAAGCGACTCCGGTCAGCCGCGCAGGAAGTCGCCCAGCACTCCGCCGACCGCTCCGCCCGCCACCGAGTCGGCCGTCGACTGCGCGCCGCCCAGGTACGGGGCGAGCGCGTGGGCCAGCATCGCGACCGGCATCGACTGCAGCCAGACCCGGCCTGGCCCGGTCAGCGCGACCAGGTGCAGGCCGTCGCCGCCGAACATCATGTTCGCGATGCCCCGCATCCTGGTGATGGAGAACTGGACGGTGGCCTGGAACATGCCGACGTGGCCGGGGTGCACCAGGACCGTCTGGCCCGCCGGCAGATCGTAAGACGTCACCTCGCCGCTGAGCTCCACCCAGGCCCGGCCCTGCCCGTCGAGCTTCTGCAAGACGAAGCCGTCGCCGCCGTACAGGCCGCCGCGAAAGCTCTGCTGCAGCGCGACGCTGGGCGTGATGCCGGGCGTCCCGCACATCCAGCCGTGCCGGTGCACCAGATAGGAGTGGCCGCCCGAGATGTCGACGGGAAGGATGTGGCCGGGCACCTTGGCCGCGAAGGTGATCGAGCCAGGCCCCTCGTAGCGGGTCAGGAACAGCCCGCCGCCGCCCACCATCCGCTTCAGGCCCTGCATCAGCCCGCCGCCGCCCCCGCCAGTGTTGGTCGTCTGCGACATCTGGATGCTGGTGGTCATCCAGGCCAGTTCGCCGTGCGGGGTCACGACATACTCGCCCTGCTGGAGCGACACTTCCAGGATGGGCATGGTCGAGCCCTTGATTTCGGCCTGCATGGGGTAGCCCTTTCACGGCGGGGACACCGCACGATACGCGGTCTTCGACAGACAAGGTACTGGTGAAGCCCCTTTTGCGACATCCCCGCGGGCCGCCGTTTATTCGCGCGCCAGCGGCCGCGGCCTGTGGCAGATTGAGGTTCGTGGCGGACTACAGCGAGATCAACAAGGCCAGCTGGGACGAGCGAGTGCCGGCGCACGCCGCCTCCCCGGACTACGCCGTCGACAAGTTCCTGGCCGACCCTACGTTCCTCAGCGACGTCGTGCGGTTCGACCTGCCGCTGCTCGGTGACATCGGCGGCCTGCGCGGCGTGCATCTGCAGTGTCACATCGGCACCGACACGATCTCGCTGGCCCGGCTGGGGGCGTCGATGACCGGGGTGGACTTCTCCGGGCCGGCCGTCCGGCAGGCCCGCGCGCTGGCCGAGCAGACCGGGGCCGACGCGACCTTCGTCGAGTCGGACGTGTACGAGGCGGCCGAGGCCGTCGGCGCCGGCCAGTTCGACCTGGTCTTCACCGGGATCGGCGCGCTGTGCTGGCTGCCCAGCATCAGCCGGTGGGCGTCGGTGGTGGGCCGCCTGCTGCGGCCAGGCGGCCGGCTGTTCATCAGGGAAGGTCACCCGATGCTGTGGTCGCTGGCCGACTCTCGCCCCGACGGCCTGCTCGTGGTCGAGTACCCGTACTTCGAGCGCGAGGAACCGATGGTCTTCGACGAGGGCGGCACCTACGTCAGCACCGACGTCGTGTTCGAGCAGACGGTCACGCACGAGTGGAACCACGGTCTGGGCGAGATCATCACCGCGCTGCTCGCCGCCGGCCTGACGATCACCGGCCTGACCGAGCACGACAGCGTGCCCTGGGAGGCGCTGCCCGGCCAGATGACCAGGCTCGGCAACGACGAGTGGCAGCTGACCGACCGGCCGTGGCGGCTGCCGTGCAGCTACACCCTGCAGGCGGTCAAGACCGGCGGCTAAGCCGACGCGGTCACGGTCCTGATGATGACCGCGTAGAGCCGGTGCCACCGCATCGACCGGAACCCGGCCGCGGCCAGCAGCCTGGTCGCGCGCAGCGGCGTCCTGGCCCGGTCCCGCCGCACGCCGGCCAGGGTGGGCAGCAGCCAGGTCGAGCACTGGTCGGTCAGCACGAACAGGCCGCCCGGAGCCAGCACCCGGCGGCACTCGGCCAGCCCGGCTAGCTGGTCGGCCCAGTGGTCGAACGAGGTCGTGGTGATGACCAGGTCGAATGCCGCGTCGCCGAATGGCAGCCGCTCGGCGACGCCCTCGACGAACGTCAGCCGGGGATCGGCCGACCGCGCCCTGGCCTGCTCGATCATCCCGGCGGCCGGGTCAACCCCGGTCAGCTCGGTCGCGCCGGGCAGGCGTCCGGCGAGCTCACGCAGCATCAGGCCGGTCCCGCAGCCGACGTCGAGGACCCGGGCCGGGTCGGGACAGCGGGCCAGGGCCAGGTCGGCCGTCCTGGTCACGATCTCCGCGTGCAACTGGCCGAGGTAGCCGGTCTCGTAGCCCGCCGACCGGTGATCAAACGCCTGCACGTCGCGGTCACGGGTCACCATCAGATCCTCGGCTCCTCGTCCGGCGTTGGCAAGACGGCCCGTGCTAGGAGCAGCCGGCCGCGCCCTCCAGCCCGCCCGGCCTGCTGCGCTAGGCTCGGCAGCCTGTCCTGACGCCGGCCGCGGTCGCGTACGGGCAGGTCAGTGTGGCGAAGGCAGCAGGATCGGACGGGCGGGCGATGGCGGGGCAGGCGAGTGGGCCGACTGCATCCCTGCCCAGGCTGACCCGGCCTATGCGACGACTGCTTATCTTCACTAGCGCGCTGGTCTTCACCGACACGATCTTCTTCACCGCGCTTACCCCGCTGCTGCCGCACTACGTGCACGCCGTCGGCCTGTCCAAGGCCGGGGCCGGCGTCCTGGTTGCCGCTTACCCGCTCGGCACGCTGATCAGCGCGCTCCCGTCCGGCCTCCTGGTCGCCCGGCTCGGACCGCGCCGCGGCGTCCTGATCGGCCTGGTCCTGATGAGCGGCTCGACGCTGTTGTTCGGCTGGTCCGGCTCGGCCGCCATGCTGGACACGGCCAGGTTCGTGCAGGGCCTCGGCGGCGCCTGCACCTGGGCCTCGGGCATGGCCTGGCTGGCCAGCGCGGCGCCGGCCGAACGCCGGGGCGAACTGCTCGGCACCGCGCTCGGCGCCGCGGTCGGCGGTGCCCTGTTCGGCCCGGTCGTCGGGGCCGTGGCCGACCAGATCGGCCCCGGGCCGGCGTTCTCGGCCGCCGCGGTCTTCGGCGGCCTGCTGATCGTGGCCGACTTCGCGATGCCGGCCCCGCACCAGCCGGAGCCGCAGGGCCTGATGGCGGCGTTCGCGTCGGTGCGGGACCGCGACGTCGCGATGGGGCTCTGGCTCACCACCATCGCGGGGATCGGCTTCGGCGTGCTGGACGTTCTCGCGCCGCTGCGCCTGTCTGCCCTGGGCGCGACCGCCCTGCTGATCGGCGCGACCTTCCTGGCCTCGGCGGCCGTGGAGACCGGCCTGTCGCCGCTGTCCGGAAGGCTGTCGGATCGCCGAGGCCGGATGTTCCCGATCAGAATTTCGCTGCTCGCCGGGATAGTGGTCAGCCTGGCCGCAGCCGTGCTAGCCCCCTATGGCGCGCTGATGGCTCTGCTGGTGATCGGCATGCCCGCGTTCGGCACCCTGTTCGCCCCGAGCAGCGCGATGCTGAGCGACGGCGCCCACCGGCTGGAACTGCACCAGGGGCTGGCCTTCGGGCTGGCCAACCTGGCCTGGGCCGCGGGCCAGACCGTCGCCGCCGCGGCCAGCGGCGCGATCGCCCAGGCCACCTCCGACCTGGTCCCGTACGCGATGCTGGCCGCGACCTGCCTGGTGACGTTCCTGGCCACCATGCGCCGCCGGACGCCACACTGAAAGGATGGGCCGCATGCCTAGCCCGCTCTTCCCGGCCTCGCTGGTCGGCAGCTATCCCCAGCCTGACTGGCTGATCGACCGCGGCCGGCTGGCCGGCCGGTTCCCGCCCAGGGTCAGGGCGACGGAGCTCTGGCGGGTCGACCCCGAGTACCTGCGGCAGGCGCAGCGAGACGCGATCCGGCTGGCCGTCGCCGACCAGCGCGAAGCCGGGCTGGACATCATCACCGACGGCGAGATCGGCCGGGAGAGCTACTCCAACGCGTTCGCGACCGCGCTGGACGGCATCGACATCGACAACCCGGGCACGGCGCTGGACCGCAGCGGTCACCCGAACCCGGTCCCCCGGATCACCGGCCCCATCGTGCGCAAGCACCCGGTCGGCCTGGACGACCTGGCCTACCTGCGTTCGCTGGCCGGCGACGGCGCGGCCGTCAAGGTCACCGTGCCCGGCCCGTTCACGATGGCCCAGCAGGCGCAGAACGACTACTACCCGACCCTGGAGGCCGCGGCCTACGCCTACGCCGCCGCGGTGCACGACGAGATCGCCGACCTGTTCGCCGGGGGTGCGAACATCGTGCAGGTCGACGAGCCGTACCTGCAGGCCAGGCCGGACGCGGCCCGCGACTTCGGGGTCGGCGTGCTGAACGCGGCCCTGCAGGGCAGCCCCGGCCCGACCGCCGTGCACCTGTGTTTCGGTTATGCCGCGATCATCCACGAGCGGCCCAGCGGTTACTCGTTCCTGCCCGAGCTGGCCAGCTCGCTGGCCCAGCAGATCTCGATCGAGACCGCCCAGTCCGGCCTGGACTGCTCGGTGCTGGCCGGGCTGGCCCAGGCCGGCAAGACGATCATCCTGGGCGTGCTGAACCTGGGCGACCCGGCAGTCGAGACACCGGGCCAGGTCGCTGGCCGGGTCCGCCGGGCGCTGCCGTACGTCCCGGCCGGGCAGCTCGTGCTCGCCCCCGACTGCGGCATGAAGTACCTGCCCCGCGACTCGGCCCTCGGCAAGCTCAAGGCCATGACCTCGGCCGCCGCTGCCCTCCGCGCCGACCAGTCCTGACGTTTCGTCGTCAGCTAGGAGTTGGGGTCGGGGTCGGCGCGCCGGGGGCGGCACTGGGCGCGGGCTGGCCGGACGAGGGCTGGGGTACCGGCTGGGGCTGGCGGGTCGGGGAAGCGAACAACATCACCTGGCCCGGCGCCCAGGGATCGGCGCCGGTCACGAACCAGGACGACGGCACGTGCCGGACGAGCTTGCCGCCGCTCGATGTGGTGATGTTGTAGATCGCGACCCGGACGTGCCGCTCATTGATCAGCCGCAGCACGGCCCGGACCCGGAGCCCGTCGATGCGGAGGCCGTGCAGCGCCTCGCCGCGGGCCGTGGCCGGCGCGGTCGACTCGTACTTCTCGCCCCGCCTGGCCGGCCGCCCGAATACGAGCATGGCACTCCCCCGGTAATGCAGCGGCACCCGGAACCCGATCGGGCAGGTCTCGCCGCCCCCGCCGGTGAAACAGCGCCCCTGAGCCGTGATCACCTTGAGCGAGGAGTTCCCCTCGAAGTAGACGACGGTGCCGACGATGGACGGCGACGCGGGCACCAGCCGCAGCGAGATGTTCAGGTGGTGCGCCCGGAACTCGGCCCGGTACCGGGCCGGATCGGCGTACGGGTTCCTGACGATCACGTCGATATACCGGCCGTGCCTGATGAACGCCAGTACCCGGGCCACCGGCCGGCCTGGCCGGTGATGCCCGCCGTCCTGACCAACCGAGATAGAGAACGCCAGGCCGAGGACGGCCGCGGCAACCCCGGCCGCGGCCGCGGCGGCGGTGACCCAGCGGCGCCGGGCGCGCATGCGCACGACCCGGCCGCCCGGCCCTGCGCCCAGTCCGGTCGGCCCAGCCGGTCCGGCGGCCGGCCCAGCCGCGATCAGGCCACGGCCGTCGGCGGCGACCTCGGACCCGCTCGCGATGATGCGCTCGGCCAGGTCGGCCCGGGTGCGCTCGCTGACCAGCCGCGTCGCGTCAGCATCGGAGATAGCGGCCAGATCCGCGAGCCGCTCGGTGAGGTCGTTCATGCGTGGTCTCCGTTCGCGAGGCGGGCGAGGGGCACCGCCGGGTCGTCCTGATCGGCCAGCGCGGCGGCGAACCGCGACCTGGCCCGGTGCAGCCGGATCCGGACCGCGTTGCGCGAGCAGCCGAGCACCACCGCCAGTTCGCTGTGGTCCAGGCCCTCCCAGGCGACCAGGGCCAGCAACTCCCGGTCGGCCTCGGCCAGGCCGGTGAACGCGCGCCGCAGCCTGGCCAGGTCGCCGGTGTACTCGGGGTCCCGGTAGCCGGCCGCCAGGTCGCAGCGCAGCCGGTCGCTCAGCTCGTACCGGCGCCGCTCGCCGCGGCGGTAGTTGGCCAGCACGTTCCGGGCGACGCCGTAGAGCCAGAGCCTGGCCTGGTCGCCGGCCGGCACGTCATCCAGCCGCCGCCAGGCGGTCAGGAACGTTTCGGCAACCACGTCGGCGGCGTCGTCGCTGTTCGCCGTGCGGCGCAGCGCGTATCCGAGCAGCGGGCCGCAGGTGGCCGCGTACAGGTGCTCGAACCGGGCGCGCGGTCCAGACAGGACCGGGGTCCCGGCGGACCCGGCCATGCGGGAGTCTGTCAAGGCGTCCTCCTTCCGGTACCTGGCTCATGTCCGGCCGGCGCCCGGCATTTCAAGCTCGCCGCAACGTGACGGCCTGTCCGGCGTCCTACACAATGTCAGCTGTCGCGGCCCGTGACCGGAGGCCAGCATGAGCAGGTTCACCCGAGCGGTGCTGGTTGCGGCCGCGTGCAGCGCGCTTGCCGCCTGCGGATCATCGTCATCACCGGGACCTGCGGCTCCCTCGGCTGCTTCCTCGCCTAGTCAGTCCGGCCGGCCCGCGACGGCTTCGCCAGGGCCTGGCAGCCAGCAGCCGTACCGAGGCTTCGGGGTCACCTCGCTGTCTTTCGTCACCCCTCGGCAGGGGTTCGCGCTCGGATCGGCCGCCTGCGGATCGACCCGGTGCGCGGTCCTGCTTGGCACCAGCGACGGCGGCCGGACCTGGCGGCGGCTCACCGCCCCGACGCAGTCCCTCGGACAGCCCTACAGCACCTGCCCGGACCGCCGCCCGTGCGTGGGCGATCTCGCCTTCGCCACCGCGACCACCGGCTACGCCTACTCCCCGGCCCTGATGATCACCACCGACGGCGGCCGGCACTGGCGGCTGCTCGACCGGACCGGCGTCGCCTCGCTGACGATCGCGGGCGACACGGTCACCCGCGTCGACAGCGGCTACTTCGGCTGCTCGGGGCGGCCGTACAAGGTCCAGTCGGCTCCGGTCGGCAGCACAACCTGGCGCGACCTGGCCGCCCCCGCGATCGTGATGATCTGCCCGCCCGTGCTGTACCGCCAGTCGAGCCAGATCGTGCTGGCCGGTTACGGCAACCCGGCCGGCGGCGTGCGGGCCACGGCCCGGATCGACCGGTCCTCGGACGGCGGACGGGCCTGGGCCGCCGGTCCCGACCAGTGCGGCGGTCACGACGGCTACGCGTCCGCCGTCGCGATCGCCGCGCCCAGCACCGTCGTACTGCTCTGCCAGCACCAGATGGCCAAGCCGGACGGCACCTACGGGCCGGCCTGGATCCGCGTCTCGGCCGACAACGGGGCCACTTTCGGGCCCGGCCGGCCGGTCCCGGACGCAGTGGCCAGCCAGAAGGGCGAGGTAACGAGTTACCGGCTGGCGGCAGGCTCGTCCGGACGCCTGCTCGTGCTGGAGGGCCTGAACCAGGACTGGCGCCTGCTCCGCACCGCCAACGGCGGCCGCTCCTGGACGACGGCGCTGCACCCCGATGCCTTCGGCGATGCCTTCGTGACCGGGTTCACCGGCGGCCAGACCGCCTGGGTCGGTCAGGCCAACAGTCTCTGGACAACCCACGACGGCGGCGTGACCTGGCACGCCAGCCACTTCGTATCCGGCTAGCACGCTCGGCCGCATGTCATGGTCGATCAGGGCGGCCGACGCCGGCGACACCGCTTCACCAGCGGCTAGAACGCCCGACCGCCATCGTCGTCCGCCATGATCAGGTAGACAAACCACGGTCATAGACCAGCAACTCCACTTGATCATGAAATCGCCGCGGCCGCGGGGCGTCAGCAGCCGACTGACGCCAGCTCGTTGCTGGCCGAGGCCGAGGCCGTCGCGGTCCGAAGCCGCCCAGCCTCGCCGGCCAGCCGCGCCCGGCCGAGAGGAGCTGGTGCGCTCGGACGACTAGGCCGGCCCGCAGGGCTCCCCGCAGGGCTCCCCGCAAGGAGGGGGGTAATTTGCCACGCGTAGAGCAGGACGATTTACCCCCCTCTTCCGGGTGAGGGCTCGGCCCTTTCCGACCGGGCTGCGTCGGCCATTCAGGGTGCGGGCGGGAGCCAGTGCAGCCAGGCGCCGTGACCCTCAGTCAGAGCGAGGGGGACGCGGCCGTCGCGGATTAGCATGAACGGGTGGCCGTCGTGGGGCGGCGCCGGAACGCCGGGCAGCACCCCTGGTGCCTCGTTGGACAGCCAGGTCGCGGGCAGGCCGCCGACCTTGGCCGCGAAACGAGAACGGCCCGCCGGCTCTACGTAGGCGAGCACGGCGGAGTGGTAGATGACCAGCGTCGCGCCGGCCGGGGCCCGCGCGGCCAGCGCGGGCAGGTCGGTGAGCAGATCACCGCGATGCAGCGGCGGAGGGTCGCGGCGGGCGACCTCGATCGCGGCCGCGAGCGTCTCGGCCCGGTCGCCTTCACCCGGCCAGACCAGGCAGGACAGCCAGCGCACGTCCTCGTCGTCTCGCACATCGAGCGGGCTGAGGTCCAGGCCGGCTCGCCAGGCGACCTCGGGAACAGCAGCGGGCAGCGGCACCGGCCCGCGCGGGTCGCACCGCAGCACCGGCGCGCCGGGATCGGATCCCGCCAGCCGGTAACCGGCGTAGTCGTAGGAGTAACGGTCGGGCAGCAGGGTGAGCCCGGCACTCGCCCCGACCTCGATCAGGGCGAGCGGTTCCGGCAGCCCGGCCAGCGCCGGGAGCAGGGTCGCGCACCTGGCGGGCTCGTTGGTCTGGGTGCGCCGCCGCAGCATCAGCCCGGCCAGCGCAGCCGGTTCACGCTCGGTCAGAGCGCAGAGCGCGCCGATGTCGGGCGGGCTGCCGAGCAGGAACCGGGCCGCCGCGAACAGCAGGTTGGGCTGCCGCCGAGGCGGCGGCAGCGTCTCCAGGAAGGCCAGGACACCAGCCTCGCCGGCCACGTCCAGCGCCAGTGCCTCATAGGCCGGGCTGCGGCCGGCCGCCTCCTGCGCGAAATCGCGGTAGTTCCGGGCGACGCTCGCGTCCAGGTCGTGGCCGTGCATCCACATCGCGTGTCCGCGGTCAGGCCGACCAGCGGCGCTGGGATGCCTCGTAGTCGGCCAGCCGCCAGGTCAGGGCCGACCGCGGCCGGAACGCGTACAGCACGTCGAAATCCGGGTCGGCGTCCGGCAGGAACTGCCGGTCGGCCGGAGCGGAATACTTCGCGGCCAGCGCCGCGATGACCCCGGGGTGCGCACCCGGCTGGCCGACGTCCTCGGCGGTGCCGCGGACGATCAGCACGTCCTCGGCATCGCTCAGATGCACCACGGCCCGCGGATCCGCGGCGAGGTTGCGCGCTTTGACCGTGGAGCGCTCACTGAACAGGTACAGCGTCTCGCCGGCGACGGCCCCCCAGACCGGCGCCGCGTGCGGCCAGCCAGACGGCGTCGTCGTGCTCAGCCAGTAGTCCCTGGCTGGCCCGAGCCGGCCCGCCACGTCCGCCCAGGACAGCGGTTCGCTCCCCACCCCGGCATGATCGCACGGGCCGGATCGGACCTGCCTAGTCCCCCAGCTCGGCCCGGCGCCGGGTGACGTATTCCTCCAGCTCGGCCCTGATCGCGTCGTCCAGCGGCGGCTGCTCGTACTCCTCCAGCCGCTTGGCCACGATGTCCGAGGCCCGCGCGGTCGCGTCCTTGCCGCCGAGCTTCAGCCACCGCTCGTAGTTCGCGCTCGACGACAGCATCGGCCGGTAGAAGCAGTCCCTGAACCGCTCCATCGTGTGCTGCGCGCCCAGGAAGTGGCCGCCGTGGCCGACCTCCTCGTGCGCGCCGAACGCCAGCGAGGCCTCGTCGATCTCCAGCGGGGTGAACTCGACCTGCAGCATCTTCAGGATCTCGATGTCGACCACGAACTTCTCGTAACACGAGACCAGGCCGCCCTCCAGCCAGCCGGCCGAGTGCATGACCCAGTTGGCGCCGGCCAGGAAGGTCGGCAGCATCGTCATCAGCGCCTCGTAAGCGGCCTGGGCGTCGCAGGTCTGGCTCGAGGTCAGGCCGCCGCCGGTACGGAACGGCAGGCCGTAGTGCCTGGCCAGCTGGCCGGTGCAAAGCAGCCCGATCGCCGACTCCGGGGTCCCGAAGCTGGGCGAGCCCGACTGCATGTCGATGTTGGACAGGAACGACCCGAAGATCACCGGGCAGCCGGGCCGGATCAGCTGGGCCAGCGCGATCCCGGTCAGCGCCTCGGCCAGCTGCTGTACCAGCGCGGCCGGGATCGCCACCGGCGACATCGCGCCCATCAGCAGGAACGGGGTCAGCACGACCGGCTGGGCGGCCGCGCAGTACTCGAACTGGGCGTCCAGCATCCGGTCGTCCCAGCGCAGCGGGGAGTTGCAGTTGATCAGCGAGATCGTGGCCGGGGTGGCCTCGATCGCCGCCCGGCCCTTCCCGCCACGGCCGCCGAACAGGATCTCGGTCATCGCGATCGTGTCGGCCGCGTTCGGTCCGGACACCACGTTGCCCATGTAGATCTTGTCGGTCAGGGTCTGCAGCGCGTAGATCATGTCCAGGTGCCGGGAGTCCAGCGGCGCGTCGTTCGGCTCGCAGATCACGCCGCCGGCCGAGTCCAGCTCGCCGAACGACTGGGACAGCATGGCCAGCTTGCGGAAGTCGTCCAGCGTGGCGTCCCTGCGCACCTCGCCCTCGCGCACGAACGGCGAGCCGTATACCGCCCCGAACGCCATCTGGTCGCCGCCGATGTGCACCGTGTGGGCGGGGTTCCTGGCCTGGACGTCGAACTCGGCTGGCGCCTTGGCTACCTGCTCGAGCACGAACTCCGGATCAAACTTGACCGTCTCGCCGTCGGTCCGCTGGCCGGCCTGCCGGAACAGCTCGACCGCCTCCGGCTTGGCGAACTGGACGCCGATCTCGGAGACGATCCGCCGCCAGCCCTTGTCCAGGACGCCGACCGCGTCCTGGGACAGGATCTCGTAACGCGGCATCCGGTTGGTGAACATGGCGACCTCGGTTCGCAGCGGGGATCGGCAAGGCTAACAGCAGTCTTGACCGTTATGGCCGGGAAATCTAGACTCACATAGTAGAACTAGGTTCCGGAATATGGAACATGGAAATCTGGAACACCCGGCCGAAGCACTGTCAGAAGGAACGCTGTGAGCAGCCCAACCGGCACGCAAGCCATCGATCGGGCGGCAATGCTGCTGGCCCAGGTCGTGCGCGGCGCCGAACCCGCGACCTTCACCGAGCTGACCGCGGCCAGCGGGCTGGCCAAGTCGACCACCTCGCGCCTGCTGATGGCGCTGGAGCGGCATCAGCTGGTGCAGCGCGACGATGACGGCCGGTTCTGCCCTGGCGAGCTGTTCGTCAGGTACGCCTCGCGCGGGATGGGCGGAGCTCACCTGGTCGCGCTGGCCCAGCCGTTCCTCGACCAGCTCGGCGAGCAGACCGGCGAGACGATCAACCTCGGCATCGTCGCCGGGAGCGGCGATACCGGCGGCGAGGCCGTCGTCGTACAGATCGCCCAGGTCAACAGCCGCTATCTGATCGGCGGCACCAACTGGGTCGGCCTGGCCGTGCCGCTGCACTGCTCGGCGCTCGGCAAGGCCCTGCTGGCGTTCGGGGCCGCGCCGCTGCCGGCCGGGCCATTCGAGGCCCGCACCCCGCGCTCGATCACGACCCGCCGCGCGCTCGAGACCGAGCTGGCGGCCGTCCGCGAGCGCGGCTACGCGATTACCGACGAGGAACTCGAGCCCGGCCTGGTCGCGGTGGCCGCACCGGTGTTCGGCAGCGACCTGACCGCTATCGCGGCGCTGTCGGTATCCGCGCCGGCCTCCCGGCTCACCGCCGACCTGATCCCGGCGACCGCGGCTCGCTGCGTCACGGTCGCCCACGCGCTGTCCGCCACCCTCGGCGTGCCCTCCGGGCTCGGCGCGGGCCATCCGACGACCGCCGCCTGACCGCCACGGTCAGCCCGAGCAGAAGGCATGCGATGACGAACGACGAATTGCTCCGCGAGCTCTACGACAAGACGCTGGTCGGCAACGGCCCGGCCGTGCTCGAGCTCACCAACACAGGACTGGCCAACGGCCTCGGGCCCGAGACGCTGCTGTACGAGGCGCTGATCCCGTCGCTGGAGGAAGTCGGGGCCCGGTTCGAGCGCGGCGACTTCTTCGTGCCCGAGATGCTGATCGCCGGCAAGGCGATGGCCGGGGCGCTGGAGATCCTGCGGCCGCTGCTGGCCGAGACCGGGGCCGCGACGATCGGCACGATCGTGATGGGCACGGTCAAGGGCGACGTGCACGACATCGGCAAGAACCTGGTCAACATCATGTTCGAGGGCGCCGGGTTCCACGTGATCGACCTCGGCGTGCAGGTCGCGCCGGAGAAGTTCGTGGCCGCGGTGACCGAGCACAAGCCCGACATCGTCGGCTTCTCGGCCTTCCTGACCACCACGATGCCGATGTTCAAGGCCAACATCAACGCGCTGACCAAGGCCGGGCTGCGGGACCAGGTGCTGGTCATGGTGGGCGGCGCGCCGGTCACCCAGGAGTACGCCGACGTGGTCGGGGCCGACGGCTACGCGGCCGACGCGTCGGCCGCCGTGGTCAAGGCCAAGCAGCTGATCGCCGGGCGCCGTTCCGCGGCCATGCCCGCCTGACCAGCGAACGGGAAGCGGGAGCAATCGACATGGACACCGTCCTCCGGTCGGCCAGCAAAGAGGTCGTGATCGGCCACGGCCAGCCGTTCTGCGTGATCGGCGAGCGGATCAACCCGACCGGCCGCCGGATCTTCCAGGAGCAGCTGCGCCGGGGCGACCTGTCCAGGATCGAGATCGACGTCGCCCAGCAGGTCGCCGGGGGCGCGATGGTGCTCGACGTGAACATGGGCGCCCCGCTGGCCGACGAGGCCGAGCTGATGGTCAAGGCGGTCGAGCTGATCCAGTCGCTGACCGACCTGCCGCTGTGCCTGGACTCCTCGATCGTCGAGGTGCTGGAGGCCGGGCTGGCTACATACCAGGGCAAGGCGCTGGTCAACTCGGTCACCGCCGAGGACGAACGGCTGGAGGCGATCCTGCCGCTGGTCGCCAGGCATGGTGCGGCGATCATCGGGCTGCCGAACGACGAGGAGGAGATTCCCGAGGACCCGCGGCGCAGGCTTGAACTAGCCCGCAAGATCATCGAGACGGCGACGGGCCGGTACGGCATCCCGATCGAGGACATCGTGATCGACCCGCTGGCCATGCCGATCGGGGCCGACACGTCGGTCGTAGTCCGCACGCTCGAGACGCTCGAACTGCTGCGGGCCGAGTTCGGCGTGAACACCACCCTCGGCGCCTCGAATGTCTCGTTCGGCATGCCGGACCGGGGCGCCCTGGTCGCCGCGTTCCTGCCGATGGCGAGCTCGGCCGGGCTGACCAGCGCGATCATGGACGCCCGGTCGCCCCAGCTGGTCACCGCGGCCCGGGCCTGCGACGTGCTGCTGAACCGGGACGAGTGGGGAGCGACCTGGATCGCCGCCCACCGGGCCGCCCAGGCGGCCGCCGCGGCGCAAGCCGCGGCCGCCACGAGCGCGCCGGCCTGAATCGGCGCGTGAGCGAAGCGAAGCGATCGTCATGACCCCCGCCGACCTGGCCGAACCGGGAGCACCGGGAGCCGCCCTGACCGCGCGGGTCGACCTGGTCTTCACCAGCAACGGCGCCAAGGTCAGGGTCCCGGCCGGGGTCACCGTGTTCGACGCGGCCAGCTGGAACGGCATCGCGATCGACTCGACCTGCGGCGGCCACGGCACCTGCAAGAAGTGCAAGATCCGGATCACCGCCGGCTCGGTCCCGCCGTCGAACCTGGACGCCAGGGCGTTCACGCCTGACGAGCTGCGGGACGGCTGGCGGCTGGCCTGCCGGGCCACCGCCAGCGGCGACCTCGCGATCGAGGTGCCGCCGCTCACGACCAGGCCGAAGGCGGCCACGGTCGGAGTCGGCCGCCAGGTCATCCTGCGCCCGGCCGTGCAGAAGCGGTACCTGGAGCTGGACGAGCCGTCCCTGTCCGACCAGCGCAGCGACGCCGAGCGGGTGCTGGCCGGGCTGGACGACCTGGAACCGCGGATCGACCTGCCGGTGCTGCGCACCCTCGGGCGGGTGCTGCGGGCGGCCGACTACAAGGTCACCGCGGTCGTGGTCGACGAGGTCCTCATCGACGTGCAGCCGGGCGACACCACCGCCAGCCGGTACGGGATCGCGTTCGACCTCGGCACCACGACCGTGGTCGCCACGCTGCTCGACCTGTCGACCGGGACCCCGATGGCGGTTGGCTCGATGCTCAGCAAGCAGCAGCCGTTCGGGGCCGACGTGATCAGCCGGATCAGCGCGGTGATGCTGGAACCGGACAACCTGGACCGGCTGACTGCGCTCGCCCACTCCTCGCTCGGCGACCTGGTCGGCGAGGTCTGCGACGCCGCCGGGATCGACCCGCTCGACGTCTACGAGGTCGCGCTGGCCGGGAACGCGACCATGACTCATCTCGCGCTCGGCATCGACCCCGAGCCGCTCGGGGTCGCCCCGTTCATCTTGTCGGCCCGGCTGCTGCCCGAGGTTCTCGCGGCCGACATCGGCCTGGACGTGCACCCGCGGGCCCGCGCGGTCGTGTTCCCGGCGTTCGGCGCCTACGTCGGCGGCGACATCACGGCCGGCCTGCTCGCCTCGGGCATGAACCGCGACGCCAGGACCCGGCTGTTCATCGACATCGGGACCAACTGCGAGATCGTGCTCGGCAACCGGGACTGGCTGCTGGCCACCGCGGCCCCGGCCGGGCCGGCCTTCGAGGGGGCCGCGATCCGGTGCGGCATGCGAGCCGCCGACGGCGCGATCGAGGGCGTCAGCCTGGATCCGAAGCCACCAGACGGCGACGGCCATCCCGACGGCGTCACGCTCAAGGTCATCGGCGACGTACCCCCGGCCGGGTTGTGCGGATCCGGCCTGGTCGACGCGGTGGCCAGCCTGATCGGCACCGGCCTGCTCGACCACTCGGGCCGGTTCGTCACCGCGGAAACCGCGTCCGCCGCCGCGCCCGCCCTCGCCTCCCGGCTCACCATGCTCGGCGAGGAACGGGTATTCGTGCTGCACTGGCGGGGCGAGCCAGGCGACGTCGCCGACTCGATCTACCTGACCCAGCGGGACGTGCGCGAACTGCAGTTCGCCAAGGCCGCCATCGCATCCGGCTGGAGCGTGCTGCTCGAAGAGGCCGGGCTGCAGCAGGGCGACGTCCAGCAGGTGCTGCTGGCCGGCTCGTTCGGCAGCTACCTGTCCCCGGCCAACGCGATCAAGCTCGGGCTGGTGCCCAAGCTCCCCGTGCTGCGCGTGGTCAGCGCGGGGAATGTAGCCGGTGAGGGGGCGAAGATGGTGCTGCTCTCGGTTCGCGAACGGGCCGCGGCGCTGGCGCTGCTCGAGGAGGTGAGGTATGTCGAGCTCTCCGATCGCGCGGATTTCAACGACCGGTTC
>DASWAH010000065.1:0-4538 GCA_036391235.1 Streptosporangiaceae bacterium | reverse complement strand
GGGATGGCCGGCCAGGCCGGCCGGGCCGGCCGGTCGGCCGGCGGGGCCAGGCGGCCCAAGCAGCCGCACTTCGCCAGAGCGTCGGTGCCACCCGCCGCCCGGGCCCGCCGGGCCAAGGCCGCCAGGTTCACCGCCGGACGGCGCGGCTACCGGCTGCTGCCCTGGCTGCACCGGGCCGGAGGCCGGTCAACGGTCTGGCGGATCGCCAGCTCGCGGACGGCCGGATCGAAGATGGGGAGCAGCCGATGACGCCGGCCTCGCGGCCACGCATGGTCGTCCTGTACGTCGTGGTCGCCGCGCTCCTGCTCGGCCTGACCGCCCGGGTCTATTACCTGCAGGTCAGGACCCGTGGCTCGTACGCCGCCCAGGCCGCCGCCGAGCGCGTCAGGGAGGTGGTGCAGCCGTCCGTGCGCGGTCCGATCGTCGACGACCAGGGCGCGCCGATCGTGGACAGCCACTCCGAACTCGTCATCTCGGTGAAGATGCCGGTCCTGTGGCAGCAGAAGGACGGCGGCGCGGCCGTTCTGCAGCGGCTCAGCGCCCTGCTGCACATCAAGCACCGCAAGCTGCTCGACGAGGTACGCCTGTGCACCGTCGGCGTCTCCCAGCCCTGCTGGACCGGTTCGCCGTACCAGCCGATACCGGTCGCGGAGAACGTGCCGGTCACGATCGGCCTGCAGGTGATGGAGAACCAGCGCCAGTATCGCGGCGTCACCGCCGCGGTCCAGCAGGTCACCCACTACCGCCAGCCGATCTCCACCTCCCTCGCGCAGACGATCGGCTACCTGCAGCCGATCACCGCGGCCGAGCTCAAGGCGCAGGGCCTGCCAGTCACCGGCTTCTCCAGCGTCGACCTGGTCGGCCAGGCCGGGCTCGAGCTGCAGTACGACAAGGCGCTGCGGGGCGTGCCGGGCGACACCCAGCTGGCCGTGAACGCGGCCGGCCAGGTCACCGGGACGGTGCGCACGATCAAGTCCCAGCCGGGGGACTACCTGGTCACCAGCATCAACTCGGCAGTCCAGGAGGACGCGGAGCGGGCCCTGGCCGGCGCCATCCAGCACAGCCAGCTGGCCGGCAACGCGGTCAGCAAGGGTGGCGCGGCGGTGGTCATGACCACTACCGGCCGGGTCCTCGCCCTGGCCAGTTACCCCACGTACAACCCCAGCGTCTGGACCGGCGGTATCTCCGGCCGGGAGTTCAAGCATCTCTTCGGCAGAAGCGGGGGCGAACCGATCCTGGACCGCCCGACCCAAGGGCAATACGCGCCTGGTTCTACCTGGAAGGTGACCTCGGTGGCGGCGGCGGTCGCGGCCGGCTACTCGATCTACGGCAGCTACCAGTGCCCGGCCGCGGTGAACATCGGCGGCCGATCCTATGCCAACGACGGGAACCCGTCGCTCGGCGCGATGAGCTTCTACACGGCGCTCGTGCAGTCCTGCGACACGGTCTTCTACGAGCTCGCGTACCAGATCTACCTGAAGGACCACCCGAAGGCGAACGACGTGCGCTCGCCCAGCGCGCCCGTTCAGGAGATGCAGAAGATGGAGCTGGCCTGGGGGTTCGGCCGCCCGACCGGGATCGACATCCCCGGCGAGAGCTCGGGCAGCGTGCCGACCAGGGCCTGGCTGTACTACCTGTGGAAAGACAACGCCCACCGCGGCCAGAACTGGTGCAAGTACGGCAGGCAGAACGGCTCCTATATCCAGCAAATCGAGTGGGACGACTGCCGGTTCGGCAACGTGTGGACAGCCGGGCAGTCGGTGATCGCCGCGATCGGCCAGGGCTACGTGTCCGTCACGCCGCTCCAGCTCGCCCGCGCGTACGCGGCCCTGGCCAACGGCGGCACGGTGTACAGCCCGCGCGTCGGAGAGGCCCTGATCAGCCCGTCGGGCAAGGTCGTGCGCCGCATCACCCCGCCGGTCACCGGGCACCTGCCGGTGAAGAAGTCCGTGCTCGCCTACATCAGGCACGCCCTGGCGGGCGTGGTCACCAGCGGGACCGCGGCCGGCGCGTTCGGCGGGTTCCCGCTCGGAAAGGTCTGCGTGGCTGGCAAGACCGGTACTGCCCAGGTCAGCGGCACCCAGTCGACCTCGGTCTTCGCCTCCTTCGCGCCGTGCGACCATCCCAAGTACGTCGTGGTCATGATGATCCCGAACTCCGGTTACGGCGCCGAGGTCTCCGGCCCGGCGGTCCGGCAGATCTGGGACGGCATCTACGGGCTGGAAGGGCACAAGGCGGCGCTGCCCGGCGGCGTGCTGCCCGGGTTGCCGCACCTGAACCAGGCCGGCCAGCTGGTGGCGGCCGACGGCCCGTCGCCTGCTCCGTCGCCGCGGAGCCGGAAGGCGCACCGGTGAGCTGGGTCAGCGGGCAGTCACGATCCAGGCCGGGCCCGGCCTCGATGGCCCTGCGGCGGTTCGCGGCCAAGGCGGCCGGGCGGGACTCGCCATTGCGCCAGGCCGACTGGCTGCTGCTGGCCAGCGTGCTCGCGCTCACCCTGCTCGGCACGGTCATGATCTGGTCGGCGACCCAGCCGATGCTGCTGGCCCAGGGGGCGAACCCGCACGGGTTCCTGCTCAAGCAGCTGCTCAACATCGCCCTCGGGCTGATCCTGATGCTGGTCGTGGGGTCGCTGGACGCGCGTCAGCTCAGGCTGCTGGCCCCGGTCGTGTACGGGTTGTCCTGCCTCGGCCTGCTGGCCGTGCTGACCCCGCTCGGCACGATCGTCAACGGGGCCAAGTCGTGGATCTCGATCGGTGCGGGCTTCCAGATCGAGCCGAGCGAGTTCGCCAAGCTGTCGGTGATCGTGATCAGCGCGATGCTGCTGTCCCAGCCCCAGGCCCAGTCCCGGTCGGCCGATGCCAGGCCGGGCGCGAAGGCCATCGCCAGGACGCTCGGCCTCGGCGCCGTGCCCATCCTGCTCGTCGCGGCCGAACCCGACCTCGGCGTGATGATCGTCCTGGTCCTGCTGGTCGCCGGGCTGATCGCGCTGTCCGGCGTCCGGCTGCGGTGGCTGATCGGCATGATCGCGGCGGCCGCGCTCGGCATCACCGCCGTGGCTAAGCTGCACCTGCTCAAGGCCTACCAGATCAGCAGGCTGACCTCGTTCATTAACCCGTCCGCGGATCCGCGGGGGACCGGCTACAGCGCCGCCCAGTCCAAGATCGCGATCGGCTCAGGCGGGCTGCACGGCACCGGGCTGTTCCACAGCCAGATGATCGCCGGTAACTTCGTGCCCGAGCAGCACACCGACTTCATCTTCGCGGTGATCGGGAACGAACTCGGCTTTGCCGGGTCGATGCTGGTGATCGGGCTGCTGACGCTGCTGCTGATCTGCGCCCTGCGGATCGCGACCAAGGCCGAGGACCAGTTCGGCATGCTGGTCGCGTCCGGGATCGCCATCTGGTTCGCCGTCCAGGCGTTCGTCAATATCGGGATGACGGTCGGCATCATGCCCGTGACCGGCCTGCCGCTGCCGTTCGTGTCCTATGGCGGCTCGGCCATGTTCGCCGACATGATCGCCGTCGGCCTGCTGCAGTCCGTGCGCCGCCCCCGCAACGTCTTCGCCAGCTGACCGCCGGCCCCCACAGGTCCGCTCAGGAGCCGCTCCGGGGGGTCGCTCGCTCGGCGGGCGGCGCTCAGCTGGCGGTGCGGTAGGCGGTCAGCATGACCTGGTCGAAGGCGCGGTCGGGGAGCAGCCTTCTGGCGGCGAGCAGCGGCCTGGCCCCGAACCCGGTGACGTACCTGGTGCGCGGCCGCGGGCTGTCCGCCGCCCGGGCGATCACCGCACCCACGACGGCCGGATCGGTGGCGCGCTTAGGGTTCGTGCCCATCGAGCGCAGGACTGAGCCGACCCGCCTGGCCTGATCGGCGTAGGCGGTTGAGCCCGAGGTCTCCTCGAGCTTGGCGGCCGCGATGTCGGCCCACTCGGTCCTGATCGCACCCGGCTCGACCACGATCACGTCGATGCCGAACGGCTTCAGCTCTAGCCTCAGCGAGTCGCTCAGCCCTTCGACCGCGAACTTGGTCGCGTGGTACCACGAGCCGAGCGGCCCAGCAGTGGCAGGAGTGGGAGCGCGACGTAGCCGGCCGGCTCGCTGCGGCATCCGGGCCCGCCTCGGGGGAAGGCGGGCTGCCGGGGAGCGCCGCGCTGGCGGAGGCGCTAGCTGGGTCGCTGGTCGAGCGGCCGGTGTTCTGCGACCTGCAGAGCGTGCTGGCGACGACGCTCGAACGGCACGCCGGGCTGGAAGCTGCCCGTGCGTACAAGCGGGCCGCGGTCGGCGCGCTGGTCGCGACGGGGGGGAGGATCGCGGCGAGCTGGACGGTCAGCGAGCAGGAGGGGTTCGAGCTGGCGGCCGCGGCGGCTACGTTCGCCGGGATGCTCTGGCCGGTGACGCACCCGCCTGAGGTGCTGCGGACCCTTTATCAGCAGGAGCCAGAGCTGGCGCGGGCCTGCCCGCCGTTCGCACCCACCCTCACCCGGCTGATTCAGGCCCTCGCCGAGGGCCTTCCTGCCCTCAGACCTCCATGATCACCGGGCG
>DASWAH010000064.1:0-10049 GCA_036391235.1 Streptosporangiaceae bacterium | reverse complement strand
GCCGCCGACGCTGACCACCGGAAGGCATGACAGTGCACGAGGACGTGATCATCTCCCACCGGGGCGCCAGGTACGAGATCGGGCGCGGGCCCGGCTGCTATGCGATCTGGCCTGCGGGCGCCGGCCATCTGCAGCCGATCGAGTGGTGGCCAGAGACCGAGGCGGGCTGGCAGGACGCCTGGGCCCGGTTCACCGACATCGAGTCGCGCCGCTCGATCACCGAGGTGCCGCAGACCGCCGATCCGGGCCCGGCCGGCCAGGCTGCCGCGGCGGGCCTCGCAGCGACAACCTCCGCCCCGCCGCCCGGCCGCACCGGACCGCGCGCAGTGCTGGCCGGAAGTGGCCCGCGGACGATGATTGCGGCCGGCCTGCTCACCCTGGGGGTGATGCTGGGCATCGCCGGGCTGTTCCCCGGCTATTTCGGCAGTTCGAGCCTGACCTCATCGGCCACCGAGTACGTACCGCACCTGTTCTACCTGGCCGCCTGGGCCGCGGCCGCCGTCCTGATCGTCCTCGGCGGCACCCGGCAGCGCGCCGGGGCACTGCTGGCCGCGGGCACCAGTGCGGTGACGCTGGGCCTGTTCATCGCCGACGTCGGGACGGCCGCCTCGGGCGGCGCGAGCCAGGTCGGCGCCGGCTTGATTCTCAGCTTGATCGGCTGGGCCGCCTGCTCGGCCGGTGCGGTCGCCGCACTGGTTCGCGGCGGCGCCGGAGCGCCCGGACGGCCGCACGGCTCGGATGCGATCGTGCACCTCGTGCTCGGTCTGGCCGCCGCGATCGGTGCCGCGGTCGCGTTCGCGCCGTCCTGGGACCGGTTCACGCTCCGCACCCCGTCCGGCGTGAGCCAGTCGATCACCGAGGGTTATGCGTTCGCGAACCCTGGTTCCGTGATCGCCGGGGACGTCATCGTGATGGTCGCGCTGGTCGCGGTCGTGCTGGTCGCCACGCTGTGGCGGCCGGTCAGGTTCGGCGCGGCCCTGCTGGCCGGGGCGGCCGTGCCCATGGTCGCCCAGGCGATCTCGGCGATCGTCCAGATCCGCGGAACAGTCTCGCCGCTGCAGTTCGGCATCACGCCGTCCCAGGCAGCCAGGATCGGCCTGACGATCAGCGCCGGCCTGACCCCGGCGTTCTGGATTTTCTGCGCGTTCGTGCTTGGCCTGCTGCTGACCTGGTCGCTGATGCTGGTCACGCCCGCCCCGGCGCCGCCGGCCCCGCGGGCCCGCCCGGCCTACAGCCCGGCTGGCGCCGCCCCGTTCGATGCCACCACCCCGGCGGCCGGCTGACTCCGCCCGCCCCGGCCGCCGGCTAGCGCGGGCGCGGAGGCCCGGCTGCGCGGTGCCCGGACCACAGCGTGAAGCCGGCCAGCGCCCCGATCAGGGCGCAGGCCGCCCCGCCGAACAGGAACCACTCGCCGCCGCCGCTGGCGGTAATGATCACGCTGCCCGCGTGCGTTCCGCTGGCCATCACGAACGCGGCCAGGAACCAGCCAAGCGCGGGGGCGAACCCGCCGGTGCCGCTCTGCGTTCCCCACGCCCCGAACAGGCAGGTCGCCAAGATGGCGGCGTCGAAGCCGAGCGAGGCCAGGGGCGGCGGCCCGGAGTTGTAGAAGAACGCGCCGAGCAGCCCCTGCGCGGCTCCGAACAGGAACAGCGCGAGGTAGGTGGCGGACGCCAGGCCGCGGTTCACGAGGGCAGGTTAGCCAATCCCCGCGAAGAGATCGGACTCCCGGTCGTAGGGACCGTTGCCCGGCCCGCGCGGCCCGGCTAGCAGGGTGTAGTACTCGACACCGAACGCTCGCTGGCCGACCCGGTCCGACAAAGCGAAGAACGGGCTGTCCACCGCGATCTGGCTAGCGTGCGCGCGCATCGCGGCGAGCTTGGCGTCCAGGTAGTCCCGGGCGTCGATCTCGGTGGTCACCTGCTCGTCGGGCACGCCGAACGGCAGTTCGTCCTCGGAGTCGACGGCCAGGAACTCGCCGCCGGCCTGCTCCCCGCCGTCCGCGCTGGCCTCCCGCATCACTCGGACTCCTTCGGCCAGCACCGACCTCGGCATCGCGGTGGCGTAGAACTTCGGCACCAGGCCATCGGCCCGCTCGAACGCGCGCCAAGCCACCCGGTGGGCCTGGATGTGGTCGGGATGACCGTAGAAGCCGTTCGCGTCGTAGGTCACCAGTACCTGCGGGCGGACCTGCTCGATGATCTCCAGCAGCACCCCGGCCGCCTCGTCCACGTCGGCCTGCCAGAAGGCGCCGTCCCAGTCGTTGGAGGGCTCGCCCATCATCCCCGAGTCGTGATAACGGCCAGGGCCGCCGAGGAAGCGATGGTCAGTAACCCCGAGCGCGGCGCAGGCCGCGGCTAGCTCGCCGATCCTGTGCTGGCCGAGCCGGTTCTCCTTGTCCCAGGCCAGATCGGCCAGGTCGGGCGGGATGATCTCGCCGAGCTCACCGAGCGTGCAGGTGACCAGCGTGACCTCCGCTCCCTGAGCGGCGTACATCGCCATGGTGGCGCCGGTCCCGATCGACTCGTCGTCAGGGTGCGCGTGCACGAGCATCAGCCGCCGGTCAGGGGTGGTGTCCATGCGGCGAGGATAGCGCCAGGTCCAGGCCGATCCGGGACCTGGCAGGATCTACCCATGACCGACTCATTCCCGCGCCAGCAGGCTCGCACCAGGCGCTTCAGTCTCGGCGCTCCCCGCTCGTTTCAGATCGCGCCGGACGGCCGCATGGTCGCGTTCCTGCGCAGCAAGGGCGGCAGCGACCCGGTCACCTGCCTGTGGGCGCTGGACCTGGCCGAGGGCCAGGACGATCCGGCCGCCGCCGAGCGCCTGGTCGTCGACCCGGCCGCGATCGGGGCCGGAGCGGACGAGCCGGCCGAGGAGCGAGCCCGCCGGGAGCGCTCGCGCGAGCAGGCCGGCGGCGTGGTCGAGTTCGCGACCGACGCCGGTTTCACGATGGCCGCGTTCGCCATCGCCGGCCAGGTGTTCACGGCCTCGCTCACGCCAGACGGCGACGGGCCGCGCCGGGTCACCGCCGCATCGCCGGCCATCGACCCGCGGCCCGATCCGGCGGGCCGGATGGTCGCCTACGTCTGCCATGGCGCGCTGCGCATCGCTGACCTCGCTACCGGCGCGGACGACGAGCTGCTCGGGCCGTCCCGCGACGGCCAGGACGCCGTCGCCTCCGGCGACATCAGCTACGGGCTCGCCGAGTTCGTCGCGGCCGAGGAAATGGGCCGGATGCGCGGCTACTGGTGGGCCCCCGATGGTTCCGCGCTGCTGGTCGCCCGGGTCGACAACTCGCCCGTGCAGCGCTGGTACATCGCCGACCCGGCCAATCCGGCCCAGCCGCCGGCCAAGATCGCCTACCCGGCGGCGGGTACGCCGAACGCCAGAGTCAGCCTGCTGATCGTCCGCCTGGACGGGAGCACGGTCGCGGTGCCCTGGGACGACGGCGGATTCGAATACCTGGCCACCGCGACCTGGGACGCCGCCGCCCCGCTGGTCGTCGCGCTGTCCAGGGACCAGCGCCGGATGCGGCTGCTGCGGATCGACCCGGCCACCGGCGCCACCACCGTGCTGCGAGAGGACTCCGACGCGTGCTGGCTCGACATCGTGCCCGGGGTCCCGGCCACCCTGGCCGACGGCCGGATCGCCTGGACCGCCGACCGCGAGGGTGCCCGCCGCCTCCTGCTGGCCACCGCGCAGGAGCTGACGACCGGCACCGCTCAGCCCGTCACGCCGCCGTCGCTGCAGGTACGGGCCGTGCTGGCGGCCGGCGGCGACAGCGTGCTGATGTCCGGCTCGCGGGACGACCCGGCTCAGATCGGACTCTGGCGGTACGGGCCGGACGGGCTGACCGAGGTCTGCGCCGAACCTGGGGTGCATAGCGGGGTACAGGCCGGCCGCACCACCGTGCTGGCCAGCCGGACGATGGACGATCCCGGCCAGACCGTGATCGTGCGCCGCGACGGCGGCCAGGTCGCGGCGATCGGCTCGCTGGCCGAGCGGCCCGCGCTGCCGCCGCTGCGCATCCAGTTCCTGCAGGCCGGGCCACGGCGGATCAGCACCGCGCTGCTGCTGCCGTCCTGGCACGAACCAGGATCGGCCAGGCTCCCGGTCCTGATGGACCCCTATGGTGGTCCGCACGCCCAGCGTGTCCTGGCCGCGGCCGACGCGTTCCTGACCTCCCAGTGGTTCGCCGACCAGGGCTTCGCCGTCGTGGTCGCCGACGGCCGGGGCACTCCCGGTCGCGGCCCGGACTGGGACCGCGCGGTCGCCGGCGACCTGGCCGAGCCCGTGCTGCAGGATCAGGCCGACGCGCTCACGGCCGCGGCCCAGGCCTGCGGCGACCTGGACCTGGGCAAGGTCGGCATCAGGGGCTGGTCGTTCGGCGGCTACCTGGCGGCGCTGGCCGTGCTCCGCCGCCCTGACGTCTTTCACGCGGCGGTCGCGGGCGCGCCGGTCACCGACTGGCGGCTGTACGACACGCACTACACCGAGCGCTACCTCGGTCACCCTGACCAGGACGCGGCCGCCTACGAGCGGTCATCGCTGTTCGGGGATGCGGCCAAGCTGTCGCGGCCGCTGATGATCATCCACGGCCTGGCTGACGACAACGTGGTGGTCGCCCATACGCTGCGGCTGTCCTCGGCCCTGCTGGCCGCCGGGCGGCCGCATCAGGTGCTGCCGTTGTCCGGGGTGACCCACATGGCCTCGCAGGAACAGGTCGCCGAGAACCTCCTGCTGCTCCAGGTCGACTTCCTGCGCGACGCGCTCGGCCTGCCCGCCAGGACCTGACTGGCCGCCTGGCCCAGGCCGGGCCCGCATGTAGCGAGCGTCACACCGCCGGAAACTACACCCAGGCCGGCGAGAAGATTACCGTTGGACTAAGGTTCAGTGGGCAACGCGGGCAGCGCAGCGTCACCCGCCCCGCCGGGACGACGGATGAGACGCGCGTGCGAGCGGTGCCCCCGTGTCGGCCGGTAACGACACCGGGCCGATCGGCATCTGTCTCAGTGCGGAGGCGTCGATGACGCAGGTAACCCAGGCCCCTGCCAAAACTCGGGCCCAGATCGCGGCGAAGACGCTGCGTCAGGACCAGTGGCGGCGCCAGCCGGCGATCACGGCCGCCTTCCTGACCATCGTGGTGATCTACCTGACCTGGGCGTCCCTGGTCAACGCGGACTACTACTGGGCGCCCTATATCTCGCCGCTGTACTCGCCCTGCCTGGCCACGACCTGCGCGGCCGGGTCCGGCTTCCACTGGATCCCCTGGCTGAGCGCGCTGACCCCGGCGATCATCATCATCGGCGGCCCGATGGGCTTCCGGCTCACTTGCTACTACTACCGCAAGGCGTACTACCGGGCGTTCTGGCAGGCGCCGACCGCCTGCGCGGTGCGCGAGCCGCACGCCAAGTACACCGGCGAGACCCGCCTGCCGCTGATCCTGCAGAACCTGCACAGGTACTTCTTCTACATCGCCCTGATCTTCAACGTGATCCTGACCGCCGACGCGGTGCTGGCCTTCCGCAACCACTCCGGCCAGTGGGGTCACATGGGCCTGGGCACGCTGGTCCTGATCGTGAACGCGACGCTGCTGTGGCTGTACTCGCTGTCCTGCCACGCGTGCCGGCATGTCACCGGCGGGCGCCTGAAGCACTTCTCTAAGCACCCGGTCAGGTATAAGGCGTGGACACTGGTTTCGAGACTGAACACCAGGCACATGGAACTGGCCTGGATCTCGCTCACCGTGGTCCTGCTGACTGACCTGTATATCCGACTGGTGGCCGCAGGCGTCTTCGCCGACCCGCGGTTCTTCTAACTTCAAGGCAGAGGTGCCGGATCTGTCATGACTGACATCGAGAGACTTCCTTACGACGTCGTAGTGATCGGCGCCGGCGGTTCCGGGCTGCGGGCCGCGATCGAGGCCCGGCTGGCGGGCAAGCGGACCGCGATCATCTCCAAGTCGCTGTTCGGCAAGGCCCATACCGTCATGGCCGAGGGCGGCTGCGCCGCCGCCATGGGCAACGTCAACCCCCGCGACAACTGGCAAGTCCATTTCCGCGACACCATGCGAGGCGGGAAGTTCCTTAATAACTGGCGGATGGCGGAGCTGCACGCCAAGGAAGCGCCGGAGCGGGTCTGGGAGCTCGAGGCCTGGGGCGCGGTGTTCGACCGGACCAAGGAAGGCAAGATCAGCCAGCGGAACTTCGGCGGCCATGAGTACCCGCGGCTGGCCCACGTCGGTGACCGCACCGGCCTGGAAATGATCCGCACGCTGCAGCAGAAGGTCGTCGCCCTGCAGCAGCAGGACGCCTACGAGCACGGTGACCCGCAGGCCATGATCCGGGTGTTTGCCGAGACGACGGTCACCCGGCTGCTGAAGGACGGCGGCCGGATCGCCGGGGCGTTCGGCTACGTCCGCGAGACCGGCAAGTTCGTGCTGTTCGAGGCGCCCGCGGTGGTGCTGGCCACCGGCGGCATCGGCAAGTCCTACAAGGTCACCTCGAACTCCTGGGAGTACACCGGTGACGGGCACGCGCTCGCGCTGCTGGCCGGGGCGAGCCTGCTGAACATGGAGTTCGTGCAGCTGCACCCGACCGGCATGGTCTGGCCGCCGTCGGTCAAGGGCATCCTGGTCACCGAGTCGGTCCGCGGCGACGGCGGGGTGCTGCGCAACTCCGAGGGCAAGCGGTTCATGTTCAACTACGTGCCCGACGTGTTCCGGGCCCAGTACGCCGAGACCGAGGAAGAGGCCGACCGCTGGTACACCGACCCGGACAACAACCGGCGACCGCCTGAGCTGCTGCCGCGGGACGAGGTCGCGCGGTCGATCAACTCCGAGGTCAAGGCGGGCCGGGGTACCGAGCACGGCGGGGTGTTCCTGGACATCGCCTCACGCCGCCCGGCCGACTACATCCTGCAGCGGCTGCCGTCCATGTATCACCAGTTCAAGGAACTGGCCGACGTGGACATCACCAAGGAGCCGATGGAGATCGGCCCGACCTGCCACTACGTGATGGGCGGGGTCGAGGTCGACCCGGACACCCAGGCCGCGTCGGTGCCCGGCCTGTTCGCCGCGGGCGAGGTCTCCGGCGGCATGCACGGCTCGAACCGGCTCGGCGGTAACTCGCTGTCCGACCTGCTGGTGTTCGGCCGCCGGGCCGGGCTTAGCGCGGCCGAGTACGTGGACTCGGTGGCGGCCGCGCCGCCCGCGGTCAGCCAGGCTGACCTCGTCGCGGCCGAGGCCGAGGCGCTGGCCCCGCTGGAGCGCGCCGGCGGCGAGAACCCCTATGAGGTGCACGCCGTGCTGCAGAACCTGATGACCGACCAGGTCGGCCTGATCAGGAACGAGGCCGAGCTGACCAGCGCCCTCGGCGAGCTGGACAAGCTGCGTTCGCGGGCCGCCCAGGTCAGCGCGGCTGGCGAGCGGCCCTACAACCCGGGCTGGCACCTGGCCCTCGACTTGCGCAACATGCTGCTGGTCTCGGACTGCATCGCCCAGTCCGCGCTGGAGCGGCAGGAGTCGCGGGGTGGCCATACCCGCGAGGACTACCCGGAGATGTCGCCGACCTGGCGGCAGGTCAACCTGGTCTGCAGCCTGGACGGCGACAAGGTCGTGCTGAAACACCAGCCGATCGTGCCCATGCGGGACGACCTGCTCTCGCTGTTCGAGAAGACCGAACTGAAGAAGTACCTCACCGACGGTGAGCTCGTCGGCGTCGGCGCCGGCGGCGCCGGTGCCGCGGCCCAGGAGGAGACGCAGTAATGGGTTACAAGGCAACGCTGCGGGTGTGGCGCGGCGACGCTGGCCAGGGCTCCCTCGCCGACTACACCGTCGAGGTGAACGAGGGCGAGGTCGTCCTCGACGTCCTGCACCGGCTGCAGGCCACCCAGGCCAACGACCTGGCCATCCGGTGGAACTGCAAGGCCGGTAAGTGCGGCTCCTGCTCGATGGAGATCAACGGACGGCCCCGGCTGGCCTGCATGACCCGGATGTCGACGTTCGAGCCGGACGAGACGCTGACGATCACGCCGATGCGCACCTTCCCGGTCATCCGGGACCTGGTCACCGATGTCTCGTTCAACTACGAGAAGGCGCGGCAGATCCCGGCGTTCACTCCCGACCCGTCGGTCGGGCTGGGCGAGTTCCGGATGCAGCAGGTCGACGTGCAGCGCTCGCAGGAGTTCCGCAAGTGCATCGAGTGCTACTTGTGCCAGAACGTCTGCCACGTGATCCGCGACCACGAGGAGAACATGCCGGCCTACGCGGGCCCGCGGTTCCTGATGCGGATCGCCGAGCTCGAGATGCACCCCGCCGACGTAGCCGACCGGCGCGAGATCGCCCAGGACGACTTCGGGCTCGGCCTGTGCAACATCACCAAGTGCTGCACCGAGGTGTGCCCGGAGAACATCCACATCACCGACAACGCACTGATCCCGCTGAAAGAGCGCGTGGTCGGCCGCAAGTACGACCCGCTGGTCTGGCTGGGCAGCAAGATCACCCGCCGCAAGCCGCACGACACCCCGAAGGTCCCCGGCAAGCAGTCCTGAGCCTGGAGTGACGTCGCTGTCTACGGCCGGTCTAGCGGCTGGCGGGCCACTCACCGGTCGGGCTCGCATATGGAGCCGGCCGCTGGTTCTCGTCAGCCCGGTGGCGGCCGCCGTGGCCAACTGGGGCGCCGTTCTCGCCGGCGACCTGGGAGCCGGCCGGCGCCCCGCCGTTCGCCGCCGCCTGGCCGTTCTCCGCGGTCCAGTCGCTGCTCGGCGCGCCGCCGGTCCCGCCCCGCTTGCGGTTCCTGAAGAACTCGATGACCAGCGGCAGCAGCGAGATGATCACGATCAGGGCGATGATCGGGAGCAAGTACTTGTCGACGTTGCCGATCGTGGAGCCGAGCGCATAGCCGGCCAGCGTGACGCCCAGCGACCAGATCAGGCCGCCCACGACCTGCCACACCGTGAAGGTCCGCACCGGCACGTCCAGGGCACCGACCATGGGGTTCAGGATTGTCCTGACCACCGGGATGAACCGGGCCAGCACGATCGCCTTGCCGTAGCCGTACCGGCCGAGCAACTCCTCTGACCGCTCGGCCCCGCGGTGCAGGAAGCGCCGGTTCGTGCGCTGCAGCCAGGCCCGGCCGCCCTTACGCCCGATGATGAACCCGGTCTGCGCCCCGAGCAGCGCACCGCCGGCGGCCGCCAGCAGCACCAGCGGCAAGGACAGGTGCGCCTTGTGGGTCGCGGTGCTCGCGCAGAGCAGGCCGGCCGTGAACAGCAGGGAGTCACCGGGCAGGAAGAACCCGATCAGCAGTCCGGTCTCGGCGAACAGCGCCAGGAACACGCCCAGCGCGCCCAGGCTGGCGAGCAGCGACGTCGAGCTCAGCGGATTAAGCGCGACCACATGGCTCGCGCTGGCCAGGTTCAGCATCTCGTGCGTCCTCCGTTAGGGGTGCGTCAGCCCTGCTGACTACCCGGGCCGGAAACGAACGAACGGGCTTTCTTCCTAATGTCTCGTAAAGCTGACAGCCGTCGCTCGCGGCCGTGTGCGCCCTTCCCCTACTCTGCCAGTACTGGCAAGGACCAGCCGTGCTGCCGTCGGCGGCGGCTGCGGATCACGATCACTCATCGGTGCCGCGAGCGGGCCGCGCCGGCGGTATGAGGTGAATATCCTTGCTGGCGGCGGGCCGTCCGCCCGGGTAGCGAGAGGCTGTCATGAACCACCTGACCTTTGCCGAGGCGATCATCGTCGGGCTGATACAGGGCACCACCGAGCTGTTCCCGGTGTCCAGCCTCGGGCACAACGTGCTGATCCCGGCCATCATCGGCGGCAACTGGGCCAAGGATCTCAACGTCTCCAAGCCAGAGTCCCCCTACCTGGCGTTCGTCGTCGGCTTGCATGTGGCGACCGCGATCGGGATCACCACCTACTTCTGGCGGGACTGGGTCAGGATCATCGGCGGCTTCTTCTCCTCGATCAGGGATCGCGATCTCAGGACGCCCGACCAGAAGCTGGCCTGGATGATCATCGCGGCGACGATCCCGGTCGGCCTCGT
>DASWAH010000063.1:0-4512 GCA_036391235.1 Streptosporangiaceae bacterium | reverse complement strand
CGAGCTGGAGACGCTGCGCCGGGTACCGCCCCGGGTATTCGGCATCTGGATGAGCCTGGAGCCGGCCGTGGCCGCACTGGTCGGCGTGGTCATGCTGAGCCAGTCGCTGAGCGTGCCGCAGTGGATCGCGGTCGCGTGCGTGATCGCCGCCTGCGCCGGGGCGGCCCTGGGGGCCGGCCGCGACGCCGCGGCGCCGCAGGCCTAATGCCCCTAGGCGGCCGGGAAGGGGGCATATCCCGGCCGGTCGCCATACCATAGGTGCGTGCCCGGTCAGCCTGCCTCCGTCGCGCCGCCCGGCCAGCCTTCGCTGGTCAGGCGGTCTCTCGCGCCACTGCTCAGCCCTACTCCCCTGGCGATGCGGCGGATCACGCTGGCCGGCCTGATCGCGTCGGCGTTGATCATCCCGACCGGAGCGGCGGTCCGGCTGAGCCAGTCGGGGCTGGGCTGCACGCACTGGCCGGACTGCACGGCCGGGAGCCTGGTGGCCGGCGGCGACTCGGGCGACCCGCTGATCCACCGCTGGGTGGAGTTCGGGAACCGGATGCTGACCGCGGCGATCTTCGTAGTCGTCGTGGCCGTGTTCATCGCGGCCTGGCGGTTCCGCGACTCCGGCGGCAGGCGGCGCGACCTGGTCTGGCTGGCCGCGGCGCAGCCGGCCGGCATCGTCGCCCAAGCTGTCATCGGCGGCATCGTGGTGCTCACCAAGCTGAACCCGTTCTGGGTGTCGCTGCACTACCTGGCGACCCTGCCGGTGATAGCGGCCGCGGTCGCCTTGTACGTGCGCTGCCGGGAGGGCCGGGGCCCGGCCACGCCGCTGGTTCAGCCGGTGGTCAGGCTGGTCACCAAGGCGCTGGTCGCGGTCGCCTCGCTGATGATGATCGCCGGCACGCTGGTGACCGGGACCGGGCCGCTGGCGGGCGCGGGCAACGTGCCGCGCTACCACTTCCTCGGACTGACCCAGGTCACGCAGCTGCACGCCGACATCGGCTGGGTGCTCGGCACCCTCGCGGTGGTGCTCGTGCTGGTGATGCACCTGAGCGAGAATCCGCCCCAGGCAGTCAGGCTGGGCTGGATCGTGCTGGGCCTGGTCGCCCTGCAGGGCGTGATCGGCTACGCCCAGTACTTCAGCGGCCTGCCCGCCGGGCTGGTCTGGGTGCACGTCACCAACACCGCCCTGATCTGGATCGCGATCCTGCGCCTGAACTTCGCGATCCGCGACCGCGGGCCGGTCATGATGACCGAGCCCGCCGAGTCCGCCGCGCTCGCGTCCGCCTAGCGACCCGCGACCTCGCTCAGTTATCCGGCCAGCCGGAGCCCAGCCGGTTCTGCCCCGGCTGGTCCGGGCGCTCGCCCGCGGGCGAAGGCCACCCTGATGGCCCGCACGACCTGGGCTGGCGAGGCCGTCAGCTCAGCCCAGGAGAAGTGCACCACCTCGAAGCCAGCCTCGCGCAGGTCGGCGTCACGGCGCAGCTGCTGACGGGCGCGGTCGGGGTCGGCGTACTTGAAGGCCCCGTCGGCTTCGGCAATCGTGCGGAACTCCCGCCACAGGAAGTCGACCCGGCCGACCGGGCCGCCGTCGCCGCCGACCCAGACTTGCAGATCCGGTGGCGGCAGGCCGCCGTCGCGGAACGCGACCCTGGAGATCGTCTCGAAGGGCGACTCCGACCGCCCGTCGGCGAACCTGATCACCTCTCTGGCCCGGGCCGCTCCCGGCCAGCGGGCGCAGCTCGTCACGACCCGGTCCAGCTCAGTCACGGTGGTCTTCCTGACATGCAGGGCCGAGTCGGCGATGACTACGCCGGAGCGGAATGCTGACGACCTGGCCAGATCGGCCACGGTTCGCGCAACGCTGGTAACCGGTACGCCGCCGCGCACCGTGACCTGATGGGCCACCAGCGGCGCGATCCGGATCCGCACTGAGGGAGTACCGTCAGGGCAGCTCCTGAGCCGGTCATGTCCCTTTGGCCGGGTTACCACGATCAGGTCGGCCGGCGGGCGCTCCAGCAGGTCCAGTCCGTGCAGCAGGGCGGCGTCGGCGTGACTGGCGACCGCGCCCGGGCCCGCTGCGGCCACCGCCGCCGCGATCTGGACGGTCCGGTCCCGGACGGCGCCGGATCCCGGCAAAGCCCTGACCTGCTCTGGCCTTGCGTAGCACCCCCGCCGGACGACCATTAGCTCGCCCCGTAGGACCAGCCCCTGCACCTCGTGCTTCGCCAGGCCGGCGTTCCGCAGTTCCGCGGCCGTGACTAATCCGCCCAACCGGGCAGTCCGTGGAATCGTCATACCCGAAACCTGCCACCCACGTCCGACAGTCGTCAGGTGCCGGTGTTCTCGGGCGAGTCCTCCCCCGGTCTGGCCGTGTTCGCGGCGGAGATAAGTGACGTTTGGGGGCATTCATGAACGGCCAGATCGGGGTAAGTACCGTTCGTCCTTGGGACACGCCGCCGATAGGGTCGATGCTGAGGGAACGAAGGACCGGGAGGGTCAACTTTGAGCAGTCAGACGAGCCGGGAACTGGAGTGGACGGCGGCCGACAAGCGGGCTGTTGACCTCATCCGCGTGCTGGCCATGGACGCGGTCGAGCAGGCCGGCTCCGGGCACCCGGGCACCGCGATGAGCCTCGCGCCGGCCGCGTACCTGCTGTTCCAGCGGATCTTGCGGCACGACCCGGCCGATCCGGGCTGGCTGGGCCGCGACCGTTTCGTGCTGTCGTGCGGCCATTCCAGCCTCACCTTGTATATCCAGCTGTACCTGTCCGGCTACGGGCTCACGCTGGACGACCTCAAGGCCCTGCGGACCTGGGGCAGCCGCACGCCCGGCCACCCCGAGCACGGCCTGACGCCCGGGGTCGAGACCACGACCGGTCCGCTGGGCCAGGGCCTGGCCAACGCGGTCGGGATGGCCATGGCGGCCCGGCGCGAGCGCGGCCTGCTCGATGCCGACGCGCCGGCCGGGCAGAGCCCGTTCGACCACCACATCTACGTGTTCTGCTCGGACGGGGACATCGAGGAGGGCATCAGCCACGAGGTGTCCTCGCTGGCCGGGCACCAGAAGCTCGGCAACCTGATCATGGTGTACGACGACAACTCGATCTCGATCGAGGACGACACCAACATCGCCAAGTCCGAGGACGTGCTCGCCCGCTACGCGGCCTATGGCTGGCACACCCAGCGGGTGGTCTGGCGGAAGCCGGACGGCTATCACGAGGACGTGCAGGCCCTGAACGACGCCCTGATCGCCGCCCGCGAGGAGACCGGCGCGCCGTCGATCATCGCGCTGTCCACGATCATCGGCTGGCCGGCCCCGAACAAGCAGAACACCGGGGAGGCGCACGGGTCGGCCCTCGGGGCCGACGAGGTCGCCGCGACCAAGAAGATCCTCAGCTTCGACCCCGACGTGAAGTTCCCGGTTGAGGACGAGGCGGTGGCCAGGGCTCGCGAGGTGGCCGACCGCGGCAAGGCGGCCAGGGCGGCCTGGGAGGAGTCGTTCGCCCGCTGGGCGGAAGAGATGCCGTCGCGGCGGGCGCTGCTCGACCGGCTGGCCGACCGGGCCCTCCCGGGCGGCTGGGCCGACGCGCTGCCGGAATTCGCGCCGGCCGACGGGCCGGTCGCGACTAGGTCGGCGTCCGGCAAGGTGCTGAACGCGCTGGCCCCGGTGCTGCCCGAGCTGTGGGGCGGGTCGGCCGACCTCGCGGGCAGCAACGACACCACGATGACCGGGGCGCCGTCGTTCATCCCGGTCGAGCACCAGACCAAGATGTTCCCCGGTGACCCGTACGGCCGCACCCTGCACTTCGGTATCCGCGAGTTCGGCATGGGCGGGATCCTGAACGGGATCACCCTGCACGGCCTGACCAGGCCTTACGGCGGCACCTTCCTGGTGTTCAGCGACTACATGCGGCCGGCCGTGCGGATGGCCGCGCTGATGGAGATCCCGGTCACGTTCGTGTGGACCCATGACTCGATCGGGCTCGGCGAGGACGGGCCGACCCACCAGCCGGTCGAGCAGCTGTGGGCACTGCGGGCGATCCCCGGCCTCGACGTGGTGCGGCCGGCCGACGCGAACGAGACGACGGTCGCCTGGCGGACCATTCTCGAGCACACCGACCGGCCCGCCGGGCTCTGCCTGACCCGGCAGAAGGTCCCGGTGCTTGACCGGTCGGCCGTGGCGAGCGCGGATGGAACGGCGAAGGGCGGGTACGTGCTCGCGGAGGCGCCAGAAGGCGAGCCCGACGTGATCCTCATAGCCACCGGCAGCGAGGTGCACATCGCGCTCGACGCCCGCGAGGCGCTGTGGCAGGACAAGATCGCGGCCAGGGTGGTGTCGATGCCGTGCGTGGAGTGGTTCGATGCCCAGGACCAGGCCTACCGCGACGAGGTGCTGCCGCCGGCGGTGCGGGCCCGGGTCAGTGTCGAGGCCGGGATCGGCCTCGGCTGGCGCGGCATCGTCGGCGATGCCGGGGAGACCATCAGCCTCGAGCATTTCGGTGCCTCGGCCGCGTACCAGAAGCTG
>DASWAH010000062.1:0-8016 GCA_036391235.1 Streptosporangiaceae bacterium | reverse complement strand
TCCGGGCCCGCCAGCGCGACGCCGAGCGCGAGCTGGCGGCGGCCGAGCAGCGGCTCGCGGCCGCTCAGAAACAGCCCAGGGGGGCCGAGTTCACCGAAGTAACCGCGGTCATCGAAGCGGCCGGCCCGGTGACCGCCGAGGTCGAGGTCAGCTACCACGTCAGCGGCGCGTCCTGGCGGCCGTTGTACGACCTCGCGCTGGCCGGCGAGCAGCTCACGGCCAGCTATCTCGGCGAGGTCACCCAGAGCACGGGCGAGGACTGGCCCGAGGTCGAGCTGGTCCTGGCGACCACCCGGCGCGGCCGCTTCGACGAGCTGCCCGAGCTGCGGCCCTGGTACGTCGGGCGCCGCCGGGTCATCCCGGCCCTGCAGGCCCAGGCCGCGGCGGCCGGCGGCGGGCCGGTGCCCGAGGGCGTGGCGGTGCGGATGGCGGCGCTGGCAGCGCCGTCCCCGCCGCTGACGGCCGAGGCCGGCGAGTCAGGGGCCGGCCAGACCTACCGGATACCCAGGCCGATCGCCGTGCCGGCCGACGACGCACCGCACAAGACGACGATCGCCCGTCTCGACCTGGCCGCCGAGCTCGACTACCTGGCCGTGCCGGTGCTGGCGGCCGAGGCCTACCTGCGGGCCACGGTGACCAACACCTCGCCGCTCCTGCTGCTGCCCGGGCCGGCCAGGATCTTCCGCGACAACCAGTTCGCCGGGTCGACCGCGCTGGACACGATCGCGCCCGGCCAGGAGTTCGAGCTCCAGCTCGGCGTGGACGAGCAGATCAGGATCGAGCGCAAACTGGTCCGCCGGGCGGCCAGCAAGGCCGTCCTCGGCGGGACCAGGACGGTCGACATCGGCTACGAGACCACCGTGAGCAACCACCGGGCCGGGCCGGCCCTGGTCACGGTGCACGACCACATCCCGGTCGCCGCCGACGGCGACATCAAGGTCCGGCTGCGCGAGGCCAGCCCGGCTCCCGACGAGCAGACCGACCTCGGCGAGCTGATCTGGACGGTAGCACTCGATCCTGGCCGGTCGGTACTGATCAAGCACAGATTTACGCTCGAACACCCGGCCGGGGCAGACCTCGACGGCCTGTAAGCGGCTACGTGGGCTAGCGGGCGATGACCTGGAACGTCTGCAAGGTCGGGTCAGCCGCGTAGGCGATCCGGCCGCCGTCGGCCTGCACCTCGCGCAGCGACTCGATTGCCTCGGCCGTGATCAGCTCGCCCGGCGCCAGCACCGGCACCCCCGGCGGGTAGGGAGCGATCAGCTCGGCGCTGATCCGGCCGGCCGCGTGCCCGGCGGACACGGTTTCGTTGGCCGCGAAGAACGCCTCCCGCGGCGACAGCACCGTCTCGGGTACCACGGTCCACGAGGCCGCGGCCGATGCCGACCGGGGAGCGCCCCGGTGCCGTTCGATCGAGGCGGTCAGCACGTCGAGGAACGTCTCGATGCGCTCCTCGTCGTCAGCCAGGGTCGGGATCGGGATCACCGTGTCCCGGTCCGCGCTCTCCACCGGCATACCCGCGGCGATCAGGTCGTTCTCGACCGCGTAGCCGTTCGCCCCGGTTCCGGCCAGCAGCACCACCAGCTTGGTCGGCTCGACGCCGGGGCCCTCGAGCACCTCGACCCCCGGCACCTCGGCCAGCTCGGCCCTGGCCCGGGCGACACACCGGATCAGCCGGCCGCACAGCTCGTAGCCGTCCCTGGCCAGCAGGGCCCTGGACGCGTCGATGCTGGCCACGATCGACCCGGCCGGGCTGGTCGTGTGGGTCGCCTCGAACGCCCGGTTCAGCCGGCCGGCCGCCAGCCGCTCCGTCCTGGCCATCACGATCGCCGCCTGCGAGTAAGCCGGAAGCGCCTTGTGAGCGCTGGTCACCACGCCGTCGGCGCCGGCCGCGAGCGAGTGCGGCGGCAGCCCGGGATGGAACCCGAAGTGGGCCGCCCAGGCCTGGTCGACCAGCAGCGGGACCCCGGCCTCGTGCGCGGCGTCGGCGTGCCCGGCCAGGTCGCCGGTGGTGCCGACGTACGAAGGATCGCCGAGGAAGACGGCGCAGGCATCGGGGTGCTCGCGCAGCGCGGCCCGGACCGCGCTGACGGGCACGGCGGTCGGCAGCCCGGTCTTGAGGTCGATGTCCGGCCGCACCCAGACCGGGCGCAGCCCGGCCAGCATCAGCCCGAGCAGCAGCGAGCGGTGCAGGATGCGGGTGACGATGATCTCGCGGCCGTCGCCGCCGACGGCCAGCGCGAGGGCCTGGTTGCCGTGGGTCGAGCCGGCCACCGAGAACCGGCACCAGTCGGCCCCCCAGAGCTCGGCCGCCCGGCGCTCGGCGTCGGCCAGCGGGACGTCGGCGTGCTTGATCGAGTCGACCCCGCCGTACAGCGGCGCGTCCCCGGCGATCACCGCGCCGGTCAGGTCCTGACGCTGCTTGTGGCCGGGCACCGCCATCGGCGTGAGCTGCCCGGCCTCGGCCTGCGCGGTGTAGGTCAGCCACCCGTCCAGCAACGGGGCATCGGATCGCAGGCCGCGGGGGTCGCGCGGGTCGTACTGGGGTGCATGCGTGGTCACCGGCCTAGTCTGCTGTACGGCCGGAGACTAGGTCGCGCCGGCCGGGGCAGAAGCGCCGGGCATACGATGACGGCAATCAGGCGAGCGGGCCGGCAGGACAGCCTCCCGGCCAGACAGGAGCCCGGCGGGATGCGAGCGGCGCTCTACGAGAGCTACGGCGGCAGCCACGAGGTGCTGCGGGTCACCGACGTCGACCGGCCGGAGCCCGGGCCCGGCGAGGTCCGGGTGCGGATGCAGTACTCGGGCGTCAATCCGACCGACTGGAAGTCGCGCAGCGGCGCGACCCCGCGGCCGCTGGAGGGATTCCAGATCCCGCACCACGACGGGGCGGGCGTCATCGACGCGGCCGGCGACGGGGTCGACCCGTCCAGGATCGGCCAGCGGGTCTGGACCTGGATGGCCGCGGCCGGCAGCCGCTGGGGCACGTGCGCCCAGTGGTGCGTGGTCCCCTCGGCCAGGGCCGTGCCGCTGCCCGACGGCGTATCGGCCGAGCTGGGCGCCAGCCTGGGCGTGCCCGCCGTCACCGCGCACCGCTGCCTGCTCGCCGACGGGCCCGTCGACGGCACGACCGTCCTGGTCGCCGGGGGCGCGGGCGCGGTCGGGCACTTCGCTATCGAGCTGGCCAAATTCGCCGGCGCGCGGGCGATCACGACGGTCAGCGGCCCGGAGAAGGCCGAGCTGGCCGCCAAGGCCGGCGCCGACCTGGTCGTGAACTACCGCGATCAGTCGGCCGCCGACCAGATCAGGGCGTTCGGCCCGGTCGGCCGGATCATCGAGGTCGCCCTGGGCGCGAACCTGGCGCTGGACCTGGCCGTGCTCAGCCCCGGCCAGACGATCGTGACCTACGCGGCCGAGCCCGACGACCCCGCGCTGCCGGTTCGGGCCTGCATGACCGCCAACGTCGTACTGCGGTTCGTGCTGCTGTACGGTGTCCCGCCCGAGGCCCTCGAGACCGCCGCCCGCGACATCACCGCCGCCCTCACCAGCGGCGCACTGACCGAACTGCCGGTGCACAGGTTCGGGCTCGAGGACGTCGCCGCGGCCCAGGACGCGGTTGAGCACGGCGCGGTGGGGAAGGTGCTCGTCGAGCTGCCCTAAGACTCCGGCTCCGGGGGGACGGACGCGGGAGTGTGCCGGTAGAACTCGGCCGGCTCGGGTGGCAGCGGCTCATTGCCGAGGATCAGGTCGGCGGCCTTCTCGGCGACCATCATCACCGGCGCGTAGATGTTGCCGTTGGTGACGTACGGCATCACCGATGCGTCGACCACCCGCAGTCCTTCCGTGCCGTGCACGGCCAGGCTGGACGGGTCGGTCACCGACTGCCCGCCGGTGCCCATCGCGCAGGTGCAGGACGGGTGCAGGGCGGTCTCGCCGTCGCGCCGGACCCAGTCCAGGATCTGCTCGGGCGTGCTGACCGACGGCCCGGGCGACAGCTCACCGTCGTTGTACGGGTCAAGGGCGGGCTGGCTCAGGATCTTCCTGGCCACCCCGATGGCCTCGACCCATTCGCGGCGGTCGGTCTCGGTCGACAGGTAGTTGAACCGCAGCGCCGGGTGGACCTGCGGATCGGCCGACACGATCCGCACCGACCCGCGCGCGTCCGAGTACATCGGGCCGATGTGCACCTGGTAGCCGTGCCCGCCCGCGGGCGACGAGCCGTCGTAGCGGATCGCGATCGGCAGGAAGTGGAACATCAGGTTCGGGTAGGCGACGTCCTCGTTCGACCGGGCGAACCCGCCGCCCTCGAAGTGGTTGGTCGCGCCAGGCCCGGTCCGGCCGAACAGCCATTTCGCCCCGACCATCGGCCGGTTCCGCATCTTCAGCGCGGGCGCCACGCTGACCGGCTGCTTGCACCCGTACTGGACGTAGACCTCGAGGTGGTCTTGCAGGTTCTCGCCGACCCCGGGCAGGTCGGAGACCACGTCGATGCCGTGTTCGCGCAGCAGCCCGGCCGGGCCTGCGCCGGAAAGCTGCAGCAGCTGCGGCGAGTTGATCGCGCCCCCGCACAGGATGACCTGGCCCGCCGAGACCCGCTGCGGACTGGAGTTCCCGCTCATGGTGCGGGACCGGTACTCGACGCCAGTGGCGCGCGTGCCGTCGAACAGGATCCTGGTGACCAGCGTCCTGGTCCTGACGGTCAGGTTCGGCCGGTCCATCACCGGGTGCAGGTAGGCCCGGGCGGCCGACAGCCGGCGGCCCTTGTATACGTTGCGGTCGAAGGGGGCGAAGCCCTCCTGCCGGTAACCGTTCACGTCGCTGGTGAGCGAGTAACCGGCCTGCTGGACGGCCTCGAAGAACGCGGTGAACAGCGGGTTCGTGGCCGGCCCGCGCTCGAGCATCAGCGGCCCCTCGGTGCCGCGGAATTCGTCGCCGCCGGCCAGGCACGTCTCCATCTTCTTGAAGTACGGCAGGCAGTGCGCGTAGTCCCAGCTGGACATGCCGGGATCCGCCGCCCAGCGCTCGTAGTCCATCGGGTTGCCGCGCTGGAAGATCATGCCGTTGATGCTGCTTGACCCGCCCAGTACCTTGCCCCTGGCGTGGTAGATGCGGCGGCCGTTCATGAACGGCTCGGGTTCCGACTCGTACTTCCAGTCGTAGAACCGGCTGCCGATCGGGAACGTCAGCGCGGCCGGCATATGAATGAAGACGTCCCAGGGATAGTCGGGACGGCCGGCCTCCAGGACCAGGACCCGGTTACCCGCATCGGCTGAGAGCCGGTTCGCCAGCGCGCTCCCGGCCGAGCCGCCGCCGATGATGATGAAGTCGTACTGCTCAGACACCGTGAACCCGTCCGTTCCGCCCGCGGAGTTCGCCCGCAGGGCCAAGTGCGCGCACAGTAACACGGCGCAAGCCCGCGTACCGGCACGAAACCGGTACGCGGGCGCGGCTCGGGTCAGGGCGGCCGTTACCGGGGCAGGGTCGTCGCCACCCGGAGGCTCAGATAGCGGCGGCGGCCGGCTCGGGCGTCGAGGCCCGGCGGGAGCCGATCAGCGCCATCGCCGCTCGCGCGGTGCTGGCGGCCAGGATCGCGGTGACCGCGAGCCACCCGGTCGCGTCGCCCGGATGCGCGGTCGCGGTGCGGTAGGCGATCCCCCAGACGATCACCGCGCCCAGGCCGGTCAGCATCGCCGCGGTGACGGCGGCGGAGGCGGCCGCGCCGATCCGCCAGGTGGTCCGGCTGAACTCGGTCGTGCGCACGATCCTGACGACGGCCTGGATGGAGGCGGCCAGCCCGGCCAGGCCGAGCAGCAGCCAGGTCAGGGCGACGCTCAGCCGGCCCGCGGTCGGGTGCCCGTTGCTGATGAAGTGCCAGCCGGCCAGCCAGACGGCGGCGCTCAGTACGGGGACCGCCATCAGGGCGAACGTCTTGTTCTGGTGCTGCTCGCGGGCGTACCTGACCGCCTCGTACGCGAACGCGGCGGCGGCGAAGGTCGTGGCCGCGATCCCGGACACGCCCACCCCGATCAGGACGTGGTAGGCGTCGGGAATGGCCGGGTGCGTGACCGCGAGCTGCGAGGCCGCGGCGCGGTTCGGCGTGATGCCGAGGTCCTTGCCGAAGAACGCGGCCGTGACCCCGTAGGCCGCCCAGCACCACAACACCGTGATCAGCGCGTTGCGCGAACGCTCAGACATCGCCGAACCCTTCTTGTATCCGACCCACGCGGCGGCGGCGCCGCGCAGGAGGTCCAGTGCCATCGGCACGGGGCGCCGCCCGTGCGCACGCAGGTCGCTGACGAGCAGGCCGAGCTCGTCGCCGTACCGGTCGCGCCAGTCCGGCGGGTACGCCGCCAGCGCCAGCCCGGCCAGCGTCGGCCTGGCCAGCGTCGGCCTGGCCAGCGCCGGCCGCGCCGGCGGCCGGGCCGGCGGCTGCGGCTGCGAACCCGCGGCCGCACCGCGCCGCCCGCTCATCGTGACTCCCCGAAGGCCAGCCCCAGCCTGGTGGTCCAGGCAGCAGGCCCAAGCCGGGCGGCCGGACCGGGCCGGGCGGCCGGACCGGGCCGGGCGGCGGGGCCGGGCCGGGCCGACAGGCCGAGCCGCGCGGCTCGCCCGAGGTCACGGATCAGCGCGCGGGCCAGCCTCGGCTCGAGGCGGCGCAAGCCGGTCGCGGTCACCTTGCTGGCCGTCTCCAGGTGCCCGGCCAGGCTCTCCGCCCCGGCCGCGGTGATCTGATACGGCCTCCGCCGGTCCTGCGCGGGCAGCGCCTCGATCCAGCCGCGCTCCTCCAGCCGGCTCAGCGCCCCGTACAGGGTGCCGGGGCCAAGCTTGATCCCGGCGAACGTCTCGATGTCCTTGGCCAGCGCGTACCCGTGCTTGGGCCCGTCGGCCAGGCTGGTCAGAACCAGGACCGCGGGTTCTGTGAAGTCCACGAGCTGCTCCCCGGTGCCCGGCGGCCGGCTGGCCGCCCTAGTACGCGTGACGTTACTACGTTTCCCGATGCACCACAAGTCGAAACAACCGCTCGCTAGCGGCCGAACCGCAGCATCGCGGGCCGGCCAGCACCCGGCCCCACGATCAAACTCGCCAGCACCCGCTCCCGGCTCAACCGGAATCGCTGGGTGGACTTGACCGGTCCATGGCGCGATAACCCCGCCCGCTCTTTCCGGTAACCAGCCAAGCGGCCCACAGCGCGGCCCGCGGCGGGGTGGTTGGATCCGGCTGGGCGCCACTTAACGGGCAAATCGGCGCTCAGCATGGCCCAGTCGGATCCACCGTCGACACGACGAGGCCGGACCCGATGAAAGCCGGCGCCCCCGAACGCGGGTGACCCAAGAACCACGGCCGCCAGGCGGACTGCACTTAGCGGGTGGAGTTTGAGCGTGATAGCGCCACAAACTCCGCCCGCTAAGTGCAGTTGCGGTCAGTTGGCCTGAGTTGGAGCCCGAGCGGCCGGCCTGCGTCGCCGAGTTCCAAAGAAGTGTTTGCAAAGAGTTGTTTGCAAAGGTACCTTTGCATTCATGGATGACAAAGGCAGCGGCGGCAGCGGACCGCGCCGCGCTGATCCCCGGTCGGTCAAGCGCATCACCGACCCCAAGGCCCTGCGGGCCCTGGCCCACCCGACCAGGATGGCGCTGATCGGGCTGTTGCGGACCCAGGGGCCGCTGACCGCGACCAAGGCCGGCGAGCTGCTCGGCGAGAGCTCGGCCAGCGCCTCGTTCCACCTCCGGCAGCTGGCCAAGTACGGGCTGGCCGAGGAGGCGCCGGGCGGTCAGGGCCGGGAACGCCCCTGGCAGGCGACCGCCCAGTTCACGAACATCCCCGAGCTGGACGACACCCCCGAGTTCGCGGCCGCGGCCGGCCTCTTCCGGTCGATGATCACCGAGCGCTATTTCGAGTCGGTGATGCGCTGGCTGGAGGCCCGCCCCGCCGAGCCCGAGGAATGGCAGCTGGCCGCCCAGTTCGGCGACCGGATCCTGTTCGTCACCCCGCACGAGCTCGCCGAGCTCGGCGAGCAGA
>DASWAH010000061.1:0-10060 GCA_036391235.1 Streptosporangiaceae bacterium | reverse complement strand
CAACACGTCCGTACTCCCTACGTGGTGTCGGTATGCCCTGCTCTGGGTCGCAGCGACATCGTCTGGCGTGCCTAGTCAGGCGCCGGCGTGACCGCCGGTGGACCCGAACCCGCCGTCGCCCCTGGCTGACCCGGGCAGGCTCGTCACCTCGCGGAACACCGCGTGCTCGACACGCTGGATCACGAGCTGAGCGATCCGGTCGCCGCGCCTGAAGCGGGCCGCGGCGCGCTGGTCAGTGTTGATCATCGTCACTGCGATCTCTCCACGGTACCCCGCGTCGATCGTTCCCGGCGCGTTGACGAGCGTGACGCCATGCCGGGCGGCCAGCCCGGAACGCGGGTGCACGAACGCGGCATAGCCGTCGGGCAGCGCGATCGCGATGCCGGTCGGCACCACGGCCCGCTCGCCAGGAGCCAGGTCGACGTCCGCGGCCGCGTGCAGGTCGACCCCGGCATCGCCCGGGTGCGCCCGCCCGGGCACCGGCAGGCCGGGATCGATGCGCCTGATCAGCACTTCCACGCGTTCTGGGGACGCGGTCATCGGGGGTCGCCTCCGGTTCTGGCCGTCATCGCCCGCTGGGCTGCGGCTGACTGTCGTCATGGTCGCCGCGCAGGTAGGGCCAGGCATAGGAGATCACGGCCGCGGTCGGCACGGCCACGATCGCACCGGGAATTCCTGCCACGATACCGCCAACCGTCAGGACGACGATGATCGCGAGCGGGTGCAGCCGGACAATGCGCCCGACCACCAGCGGCTGCAGCAGGTGCGACTCGATCTGGTTCTCGGCCAGGAAGACGGCGAGCAGGATCACGGCCGCGATCCAGCCCTTAGTGGCCAGCGTGATCACGATGGCCAGCGCTCCCACCACCAGGATCCCGACGAGCGGAATATAGGCGGCCAGGAACACCAGGATAGTCAGCGGCACCGCCAACGGGACGCCGATCAGCCACAGGGCAAGGCCGATGAACACCGCGTGGATGGCGGCGACCACCGTGGTCCCGCGGACGTAGGCCACCAGCGCCTGCCAGGCGGCGTCTCCGGCCAGGCGACCGCGCCGCCTTGCCTCCGGCCGCAGCCCGCTGGTCAGCCAGGTCCAGATCTTCCTGCCGTCCTTGAGCAGGAAGAAGGTGATAAAGAAGGTCAGGATGAACCCGGTCAGGACCTCGATGAAGTACCGGCCCCCGGTGACGACGGCCCCGGTCACCACCGACTTGTGCTGGGCCAGGTAGGACAGCACCCGGCTGGACAGCTGGCCGAGCCGGACGCCCCTGAACCGGAACGGCGGGCCTGACAGGTAGGCCTGCACCTCGTGCACGGTCCGCCGCAGCTCGTGGGCCAGCGTCGGGTAGTCGGCCTGCACCCGGTTAGTGATCAGTGTCGCGACGCCGCCCAGCACCGCGATCGTCAGCAGCACGGTGCACCAGGTCGCGGCCAGCGCCGGCAGGCCGGCCCGGCGCAGCAGCGCGGTCAGCGGCTGCAGCAGGGCGCACAGCAGCAGCGCGGCGATCAGCGGGATGACAAACAGGCGGAGCGCGTCGGCGATCTTGAACGCCAGGTACAGCACGGCGGCGACCAGCAGCAGCCGCCAGCACCAGGCGGCCACGTTCCGCAGCAGTGGCGGCACCGCGCCGGCCGCGGCTCCGCCCAGGCCGGCCGGACCCGCCGGACTGGCCGGAAGGTGCGTACCGGGCGGCGGCAGGCCGGGCCCCGTGTCACGGCCGTGACCGGCCCCGGCCCACGCGGTGACCTCGGCGGCACGGCCGTGAACGGCCCCGGCAGCGGCCTCAGGACGGCCGGGAGGATCAGATGAGGGGACGGCCGGGGAGTCGGGCGGCCGGGAGTTCTGACTCATGCCGTTCGAGGCGCCAGCCGTCAGCCGGCCGGCCCGGTGGGCACCCCGCTGCGTTCCGGCCGACCAGGCCGCGCGCAGCCGTGCTCCCAGCCACCGGGCCGCCCGCCCCCGCGCCGCGCCCTGCACCGAGCCGCCGTCCCCGCTCATGGGGTCCATGTAACCAACTACGGTGGAGCAATGCGCGTCTACCACGAACGACTCGGCGTGCCGTTGCACTGGTGGCTGGTGGTCACCGCGTGCGTGGTGCTGCTCGGCAGCATGCTCTGGGCCGGTTTCAGCCTGACCATCGCGGCCGTGACCTATGCCGGGCTCGAGGCCATCGCCGCGGCCATCCTGGCAGCCTGGAGTACGGCCAGGATCGAGGTCGGGCCGGACGCTCTGGCGGCCGGCCGGCACCGGCTGCCGCTCAGCCAGGTCGCCGGGGCCAGCCCGCTGGACCGGGCCCAGACCGCCGCCCTGCGCGGCCCGCGGGCCGATCCTGCCGCCGTCCTGCTGGTGCGGCCCTGGCTGCCCAGGGCGGTGTACGTCGAGGTGACCGGCCGGCCGGCCAGCCAGCCTTACTGGCTGCTCGCGACCCGCCGCCCGGACGAGCTCGCGGCGGCGATCGAGCAGGCCAGAGCCGGGGCCGGGGCTGACTGCCGGTCCGGCCACGCCGGCGGAGGGGACGCGGCGCAGCCGGCTCCCGGTGCCGTGGGATGATGGCGGCGAGCCAGCGGCCTGCTCGGCCGGATCCGATCACGCGCACGGGAAAGGACGTCCATGCCTGACAAAGGCGGTGACTACGGCACCAAGGCGGTCACGACGCTGGCCGGGGTGGCGGCCGCGTTCGTCACGCGCAAGGCTCTGACCTTCATCTGGACGAAGGTGCGCGGCGAGGCTCCCCCGGACAAGGCCGAGGACCCGGACGTCAGCCTCGGTGAGGCGCTGGCCTGGACGATTGTCGCGGGAATGGGCGTCGCGGTCGCGCGCCTGCTGGCCGTGCGGTTCGCGGTCAGGCAGTCCTCCAAGCGGCTCACCGGGACTCCTGGCTCGTCTTGACCGCCGCAGGCTCTACGCTGTCGGAGTGCATTCCAAGGACCGTTCCAGCCTGACGTTCAAGATCGGCTACGCGCTGCGGAATCCCGGCAAGATCGCCGGCTACGTCCGCCGCCGTACCCGCGACGCCTACCTGCTGCGCACCTCGCCGGACCACGTGAGCTACTACCGCGCGGTGATGGCATCGGACGCGGCCCGCAGCCGCGAGGCCGCCGTCGGCGGCAGCCCGTCGCACGACGCGTGGCTGAAGATCGGGCAGTTGCAGTTCGACTACGCGACCAGTCACGGCCTCAAGCCGGACATGCGCATGCTCGAGATCGGCTGCGGCAACCTGCGGGCCGGGCGGCTGTTTATCGACTACCTCGAGCCGGGCAGCTACTACGGGCTGGACATCTCCCCGGACATCCTGCTAGCCGCCCAGGACACCATCGCCGAGTACGACCTGGCCGCCAAGCTTCCGCACCTGACGCTGGTCAAGGACCTGCGCCTGCACTTCCTGCCCAGCGGCGCGTTCGACTTCGTGCACGCGCACAGCGTGTTCTCGCACTCGCCGGCCGAGGTCATCGACGAGTGCTTCGCGCACGTCGGACGGGTACTGGCGCCCGGCGGGTTCTTCGACTTCACCTTCGACAAGACCGAGGGCGCTGAGCACCAGGTGCTGCGGGAGGACTTCTATTACCGGACCCAGACGCTGATCGACCTGGCCGCCAAGAACGGGCTGGACGCCGTGTTCATGGACGACTGGGAACAGACCGGGCATGACCAGTCGAAGATCAGGGTGACACTTCCCGCCATCTCTGGACCCAGCGCCCGGTAAGGGGCAGTGTGATGCGGGCAGGGTATTTGTGACGTCCGCGTTCGACGGGAGCACCGGATGGCTGAGCCGCAAGTACTGGCAATCGTTCTCGCGGGCGGAGCCGGCAAGCGGCTCGCTCCCCTGACCGCCGACCGTGCCAAACCCGCCGTCCCGTTCGGCGGCCTGTACCGGCTCATCGATTTCGCCCTGTCTAACCTGGTCAACGGAGGCATCCGCCGGATCTGCGTGCTGACTCAGTACAAGAGCCACAGCCTGGACCGGCACATCACCACGACCTGGCGGCTGAGCAACCTGCTCGGCAACTACGTGACCCCGGTCCCGGCCCAGCAACGGCTCGGCCCGCACTGGTACACCGGCTCGGCCGACGCGATCTACCAGTCGCTGAACCTGATCTACGACGACAACCCCGACATCGTCGCGGTCTTCGGCGCCGACCACGTGTACCGGATGGACATAACCCAGATGGTCCGCCAGCACATCGACGGCGGTGCCGGGGTCACGGTCGCCGCGATCCCGGTCGACCGCGAGGAGGCGTCCAGCTTCGGCGTCATCCAGACCGCCAGCGACGGCCGGACCGTCGAGGCGTTCCTGGAGAAGCCGGCCGATCCGCCTAGCCTGCCTGGCGACCCGACCAAGGCGTACGCGTCGATGGGCAACTACGTGTTCAGCACGGACGTGCTGATCGAGGCGCTGCGGGCCGACGCGATCGACGACGGCAGCCGCCATGACATGGGCGGCGACATCATCCCGATGCTGGTCAAGCAGGGCCTCGCGCAGGCTTACAACTTCCTGGACAACGAGGTGCCGGGGGCCGAGGAGCGGGACGCCGGGTACTGGCGTGACGTCGGGACGCTGGACTCCTACTTCGAGGCGCACCTGGACCTGTGCGCGGTGCATCCGGTCTTCAACCTGTACAACGACCGCTGGCCGATCCTGACCTACGTGCCGTCCCAGCCGCCGGCCAAGTTCGTGCACGACAGCGGAGACCGCATCGGCCGGGCGATCAACAGCGTGGTCAGCAACGGGGTGGTCGTCTCCGGCGGGCTGGTCGTGCAGTCGGTGCTCTCCCCTGGCGTCCGGGTTAACTCCTGGTCCCGGGTCGAGCGCGCGGTCATCATGCACAACACCAAGATCGGGCGGCACGCCGTCGTCCAGGACGCGATCCTGGACAAGAACGTCGAGGTTCCCGAGGGCGTGCAGATCGGCGTGGACAAGGAGCATGACCGCGAGCGCGGGTTCGGCGTCTCGGCGGGCGGGATAACCGTCGTCGGCAAGGGCCAGAAGGTCACTCCGTGACGATGCCCGGGGCTGGGCGGGTCGCTGTTGCCTTGCTGACCAGGGAGTACCCACCCGAGGTCTACGGCGGGGCCGGCGTCCACGTGGAGTACCTGGCCCGCGAGCTCCGCGGCCTGGTCGACCTGACCGTGCACTGCCAGGGTGCGGACCGCCCGGACGCCGTCGCGCACCAGCCATGGGACCTGCTGTCCGGCGCGAACTCCGCGCTCGGCGTCATCTCGTCCGACCTGTCCATGACGGCCGCGGTCGGATCGGCCGACGTCGTGCACTCCCATACCTGGTACGCCAACCTGGCCGGGCACCTGGCCGCGATGCTGTACCAGGTCCCGCACGTGATGACGATGCACTCGCTCGAGCCGCTCCGGCCGTGGAAGGCCGAACAGCTCGGCGGCGGCTACGCCCTGTCCTCGTTCTGCGAGCGCGTGGCGGTCGAGGCGGCCGCCGCCGTGATCGCCGTGTCCGACGGGATGCGCGCCGACGTGCTGGCGACCTATCCCGCGCTCGACCCCGGCCGGGTTCGCGTCATCCGCAACGGGATCGACACCGCCGAGTACGCCCCCGATCCCGGCACCGACGTCCTGGACAAGCACGGGATCGACCGATCCCGTCCGACCGTCGTCTACGTCGGCCGGGTGACCAGGCAGAAAGGCCTGCCCGTCTTGCTGCGGGCGGCCGAGCTGCTCGACCCGGCCGTGCAGCTGGTGCTGTGCGCCGGCCAGGCCGACACCCCCGAGCTTGAAGCCGAGGTGACCGGCCTGGCCGGAGTTCTGCGGGCCACCAGGTCGGGCGTGGTCTGGATCAACGAGATGCTGCCCAAGCCCGAAGTGATCCAGATCCTGTCCCACGCGACCGTGTTCGCATGCCCGTCGCTGTACGAGCCGCTCGGCATCGTCAACCTGGAGGCGATGGCATGCGGCACGGCGGTCGTCGGTTCGCGTGTCGGCGGCATTCCGGAGGTGGTCGCCGACGGCGTAACCGGGCTGCTCGTGCCGCCGGACGATCCCGCCCGGCTGGCCGGGGCCCTGTCCGCGTTGACATCCGACCAGGCCCGGGCCGCCTCGATGGGCCAACGGGGGCGGCAGCGGGCCATCGAGGAGTTCAGCTGGGCCAGCATCGCCGCCCAGACCGCCGCGCTCTACGCCGACCTAGCCCGCCCCGCGCCCGGCGCCGCCACCCCGGCGTGACCCCTCCCGCGACCACCCAACCTCCCGGCAACCGTGGCCTGACCCGACCGCGGCTACCGGCGATCACAAGATCATCCGGCTCTGGATCCGAAGTGGGGAACAAATGCGGACGAATCGCCGCTCATATTCCCCACTTCAGATCCAGTGTCCTTACGGTAAGGGTCGTGTAGCCACGCTGAGTCGCTGGATGCGGACGGGGGTTGCTCGCGATCGAATTGCTATTAAGATATATCGCGATGAGAGCAGAGGAGACGCCGATGACGTTGCCCGAGCGACGGGAGCAGGAAACGACTGCGATGCTGGCATCCAACGCGGAGCGGGACACGGTTACCGAGCGCCTGCAAGTGGCATTCGCCGAGCACCGGCTGACCGACAGCGAGTTCGATGACCGGATCAGGGCGGCGCTGACCGCCAGGACCGCCGGAGAGCTGGACGCGCTGACCGCCGACCTGCCCGCCGTAGCCGGTGCCGAGGCCGGCCTCGCGCCCGATGCCGGGACCGCGCGCCAGGTCAGTCCCGGGCGGTTCGCGATCGCGTTCAAGAGCTCGATCAGCCGGGCCGGGCGGTGGACCGTGCCTGGCCGGTTCTACTCGCTGGTCTACAAGGGCAGCGGCGTGCTCGACCTGCGAGCGGCCAGGCTCACCGAGCCGGTCACCACGATCGTGCTGATCAGCTACAAGTCGCGGGCGCAGGTTCTGGTCCCGCCAGGCGTGCGGGTCGAACTCGGCGGTACCGGCGTCTCGCTTGCCGACGACGGGGCGAGCGCGGTCGCGGGCACCGGGCTGGCGCCGCGGGCTCCGGTCGTGCACGTGCAAGGCGTCACCTACAAGGGCACGATCGATGTCCGTACCAAGCCCGCCAGCTAATCCGGCCGCGCCGAGCCCGACCCGCAGCCGGCGGCCGAGGCGTCGCCAGAACCGTCTACCTTTGCGACCATGATCACGCTACTTTTCGACCGTTTTGGGCGTCGTCAAGGGTAGATAAGTCGAGATGATCATGGTCGCCTCGCGCATCAAGGCCGACCTGCGAGCGGGAGGCCGCGCGGGCGGGCGAGACGCCGCGCGATCGCGCGGCACGCCAGCGTGGGCGAGCGGATGCCGCGCGATCGCGCAGCGGGCCTGGTCGCGCCAGCGCCAGCGTCAGGTGACCGAGCCGGCGGCGGCGCCGGTGACGTGGTCGGCGCCCCAGCGGGCCAGTTCAGCCTCGAGGTCGAGCGGGGCGATCATCGCGCCGGTCGACGTCTCCTGCTCCCAGTCCTCGGCCGGCACCCGCCACATCACCTCGAACTCGATGCCGCTCGGGTCCTTGGCGTACAGCGACTTCGACACCCGGTGGTCGCTCGCGCCGACCAGCGAGCCCAGCTCGGTCAGCCGGGACCGGATCTGCGACAGCTCGGCCAGCGTGCCGACCTCCCAGGCCAGGTGGTACAGGCCGAGGTAATGCCCCTCCGGCAGCGCCCCGTCGGGCACCGCGAACAAGCCGAGGTCGTGGTCGTTCTGCGTACCGGGCGCGCGCAGGAACGCGGCCCGGCCGGGGATCTCCGTGCGGACCTCGAAGCCGAGCGCCTCGCGGTAGAACGCCACCGACGCGGCGACGTCGCGGACGTACAGAACGGCGTGGTTCAGGCGGCGAACGGGCATCTCAGCTCTCCAGGATCGCGATCACGGCACGGCGGTCGGCGCGCCGTCGCTGGCAACAATGCCCGCGGCGGCCAGGAGATTCCCGGGGGGCGGAAGGCCCGACCAGGAACCGCCGGTCAGTACGCGGGAACCGGTCCCGCCGTCGCCAGGGCCAGCTTCTGGGCGACATCGAAGTCGTCATCGACCAGCACCACGTCCCGCCCGGCCGCGTCGAGCAGCGCGGCGGCGACCGAGGCGCGGTAGCCGGACTGGCAGTGCACCCAGACCGGGCCTGGCCCGATCTCGCCGAGCCGCCGTGGCAGCTCATGCAGCGGGATGTGCACCGCGCCCTCGATCCTGGCGGCGTCCCATTCGGACTGCCGCCGGACGTCCAGCAACACGAACGCGTCAGCGCCGCCCCTGGCCGCGGCCAGGCCGGCGAAGTCGGTGACCGGGTAACTGGACAGGGGCACGCCTCCGGCCCAGGATTCCGGCGACCCGGTGGCCGCCGACTGGACCCGGTCGATCCCGATCCTGACCAGGTCGCGCTGCGCCGCCGCGACGTCCTCGGCAGTGGCGCCGAGCAGCGTCAGCGGCATGCCCCACGGGATCAGCCAGCCGAGGTAGGTAGCCAGGTTGTCGCCCAGCTCGAACTGCAGCGTTCCCGGCACGTGCCCGGCCGCGAACGCGACCCTGGACCGCAGGTCGACCACCCACTCGCCCGCGTCGATGCGGCGGCGCAGCTCGGCGCTGTCGGCCCGCCTTGGCGCGGCCAGGTCGGGGGCGAGCGGGCCGGCCGAGTTGGCCGGGGCCATGTGCGCGTAGTACGCCGGGTACACGTCGAGGGCGGCCAGGGTGGATTCCACGTAGTCGTCCAGATCCAGCGTGAGCGCGGGATTGACCAGCTGCTCCATGCCGATCGTGGACGCCGTCCCCGAGGTCGGGGTGGCTGAGCAGAAGCTGCCGAAGCCGTGCGTCGGGCAGACCAGCGCATCGGCCGGCAGCGCGGCGGCCAGCCGCCGGGCCGAGCCGTGCTGGGCCCTGGCCAGCTCCTCCCGGTGCTGCGGGCCGAGCAGGTCGGTCCGGCCGGTCGAGCCGTTGAGCAGCGATCCGCCGGTGAACACGGCGACGACCCGCCCGGCGTGCCGGACCGCGTAGGCCAGGTGGTTGAACGTGTGCCCGGGCGTCGCCAGGACCAGGACCTGCATCTCGCCGGTCTCGATCACGTCGCCGTCGCGGACCGGGGCATGCTCGAACGACACCGTGTCGTCGGCGCAGACGTGATAAGCCGCCCCGACCGCCTGGGCCAGCGCGTAGCCCCCGGTCACGTAGTCGTTGTGAATGTGGGTCTCGAAGACGTGGGTGATCGTCACGCCGCGGGCGGCGGCGGCCGCGAGGACGCGGTCGATGTCCCGCTGCGGGTCGACCACGATCGCCACGGAACCATCGGTCGCCAGGTAGCTGCGATCGCCGAGCGACGGCGTCTCGATCGGAGCGATGTCGATCAACCCTCGCCCTCCCTTCCTGATGGCGGCCCCGCGACGGCGGCCGCCGGCGCGGCCGGCTTCGTCGCTGGCAGCACTGCTGGCACAGCCTATCCGGGCGCTGCCGCTGGCCCTATGTAGACCGCGCGCGGACGGATCGGCGCATGCCTGGCATATTCCTCCAGCGCGTGCGCGAGCCAGCCGGACGCCCGCGCCACCGCGAAGATCGCCTCGCCCGCGCCGGGGATCATGCCCGCCACCGTGGCCAGCGTCGCCAGCGCGAAGTCGATGTTAGGCGCGGGCAGGGCCCGCTGCCGCGCCTCGGCCAGCACGGCCTGCGCCACAGCCAGACGCCGCGATCCTGGCGCAGCCGCACGAACAAGTTCAAGAAGCAGAACTGCCCGCGGGTCGTACTCGGTGTAGACATAGTGACCGAAGCCGGGGATCCGCTCACCGCGGCGCAGCAGCTCGCCGACGACCCGGGCTGCCTCGCTCGGCTGGGCGGCCGACCTGAGCATCATCTCGGCTCCGAACGACGCGCCGCCGTGCAGCGAACCTCCGACCGCCCCCAGGCCGGTCGCCACGACTGCGTAGGGGTCGGCCCTGACCGACGCGGCGACCCGGGCGGCCAGCGTGGACGCGGCGAGCTCGTGGTCGGCCAGCAGGACCAGGGCGGCTCGCAGGGCACCGGCCAGACCGGGGTCCATCGGGCCGGCGCAGATCCGGGAGGCCAGCCGCTCGCTGATCGGGCCGTGCGCCGGGCCGGCTTCGCC
>DASWAH010000060.1:0-7931 GCA_036391235.1 Streptosporangiaceae bacterium | reverse complement strand
AGCCTCTGCCGCTGCATTGCCAAGAACGCCCAGCCGCCCCCATTTGTCCCGTACCCGCCCGCCGCGCTCGCTCGCCCGTACCCAGCCCGCCGGCCGTCCTGCGGCCGCCCACCCCTGAAAGACGGGGGTAAATTGCCCTGCTCTACGCGTGGTGATCTTCCCCGATCTTTCGGAGTTCGGTTTCGTGCGCTCCGCTGCCGCCGCCATGCCCGCCTCGGCGGCCACGCACCCCGTCGCCTCGTGGCTAGGACGCCGCGCGCAATGCTCCACCCGTCGCATCAGCACCACTCGCCCCGCAAGTAACCTGGCGACGCCCGATTTGTTCGGAGACTAAATCTGCGCGGAGACTTTTGCCCATAGTCGGCGATTAGTCTCCGAATTGATTTGACGTCAAGTTTGTGCGGGGCTGATGAGGCCAAACGGGCGGGGTGGGCCGGGCTGACGGCGATGGCTGCGCGTCCGCCGCACGGATTCCGCGCCGAACCAGGTACTACGCCGGCTGCCGCGCAGGCCGGCGGCCTCGCGCCCGTTGTTAGCGCACCGCGGGCGTCGCGCAGCGGGCCGGGCCCGACGGATTCGCGGCGCGGGGCGGTTGCCTGGGGTGGCCGGACTGGCGCAAGATCGACTCTGACTTGGGATGCCCAGGCCACGGGCCGTTGAGTACGCGGGAGAGCTGACCATGAAAGTGCCGCTGACCGTTTCCGACTTCCTGCGCCGGGCCGCCCTGGTCTATCCCGACCGGCCTGGGCTGATCGACGAGCCGGGGACGGCCGGGTCGCTCGGCACGATTACCTACCGGTCGATGGAGCGGCGCGCCCGCAACGTCGCGATAAGGCTGGACGACCTGGGCGTCGGGCACGGCGAGCGGGTCGCCGTGGTCAGCCCGAACGCGGCCCGCTTCGGAATCCTGTTCTACGGGGTGAGCGGATACGGCCGGGTGCTGGTGCCGGTCAACTACCGGCTGAACGCCGAGGAAGTGGGCTACATCGTCGAGCACTCGGGTGCGACCGTGCTGCTGGTCGACCCCGAGTCGGACGAGGCGCTGCGGGACGTCAAGGCGCGACACCGGATCGTGCTCGACGGCGTGGACGACGAGCAGCTGTTCGCCGAGGCATCGGACGACGCGATGCCCGCGGCCTGGGAGCCGGACGAGGACGCGACCGCGAGCATCAATTACACCAGCGGAACCACCGCCCGGCCCAAGGGCGTGCAGCTGACGCACCGCAACTGCTGGCTGAACGCGGCGACGTTCGGCTGGCACACCGCCGTGACCGACCGGGACGTATACCTGCACACGCTCCCGATGTTCCACTGCAACGGGTGGGGGATGCCGTACGCGGTCACCGCGATGGGAGTGCCGCAGGTCGTCGTGCGCAAGATCGACGGCGAGGAGTTGCTGCGCCGCATCGACGAGCACGGCGTGACGCTGATGTGCGGCGCCCCCGCCGTGGTGGCCGCGCTGCTGGACGCCGCGGGTACGCGGCGGGCGGCCGGGCAGGACGTGCCGGGCCGGGACCGGGTGCGGATCGTCGTGGCCGGGGCACCACCGCCGTCCAAGACGATCGAGCGGGTCGAGTCCGAGCTCGGCTGGGAGTTCATCCAGATCTACGGGCTGACCGAGACCGCGCCGCTGCTGACCATCAACCGGAGCCCGGCCGAGTGGGACGACCTGCCGGGCGCCGAGCGGGCCCGGCTGCTGTCTCGGGCCGGGGTGCCGGCAGTCGGCGTGCAGGTCGCGACGGACAGCGAAGGCGAGGTGCTGGCCCGGTCGAACCACGTCTTCGAGGGGTACTGGCAGCAGCCCGAGGAGTCGGGGAAGGTGCTGGTCGACGGGTGGTTCCACACCGGCGACGAGGGGCACATCGACGACGGCGAGTACCTGGTGATCTCGGACCGCAAGAAAGACGTGATCATCTCGGGCGGCGAGAACGTCAGCTCGGTCGAGGTCGAGGACTGCCTGTACCAGCACCCCGCGGTGGCCGAGGCGGCGGTGATCGGGGTGCCCGACGCCAAGTGGGGCGAGACGGTCAAGGCGCTGGTCGTGCTGCGGCCCGGGCACGAGGACACCACCTCGGCCGAGCTGATCGAGTTCTGCCGGGCCCGGCTGTCGCACTTCAAGTGCCCGACGACCATCGAGGTCCGGGAGGCGCTGGCGCGGACCGCGACCGGCAAGCTGCAGAAGTTCAAGCTCAGGGCGCCGTACTGGGACGGTTACGAACGCCGGGTGAACTGAGAGACGGGACTGCCCCGGCCGGTCACGGCCGGGGCAGTCCGGTCAAGGGGAGACGACGCCGTCAGGCGGCGATCACGGCGGGCCGGTCCTGGTCACCGGCACGGGCCGCGGCCGCGGCCGGCTCGAGGGCCAGTTCGAGCACCTCGCGGACGTCGCTCACCGGGTGGATCGACAGCGCCTCACGCACCTTCTCCGGCACGTCGTCCAGATCGGGCTCGTTCCGCGCCGGGATCAGCACGGTCGTAATCCCGGCCCGGTGGGCGGCCAGCAGCTTCTGCTTGAGGCCGCCGATCGGCAGCACCCGGCCGGTCAGCGAGACCTCGCCGGTCATCGCCACGTCCGCCCTGACCAGCCGTCCGGACAGCAGTGAGGCCAGCGCCGTGGTCATCGTGATGCCGGCGCTCGGTCCGTCCTTGGGCACCGCGCCCGCCGGGACGTGCAGGTGCACGCCGCGCTCGGCCAGCTCGCTGACCGGCAGCCCGAGGGCCGGACCGTTCGAGCGCAGGTAGGACAGCGCGATCTGGGCCGACTCCTTCATCACGTCGCCGAGCTGGCCAGTCAGCGTGACGCCGGTGCTCCCGCTGGCCGCGTCGGCCAGCGACGCCTCGATGAACAGCAGGTCGCCGCCGGCCCCGGTGACGGCCAGGCCGGCCGCGACGCCCGGCACCGCCGTGCGCTCGGCCGACTCCGGCGTGAACCGCGGCTGGCCGAGATACCCGGTCAGGTCGCCCGCGCCCACGATCACCGGCTCGACGGCGACCGGCTCGACCGCGTCCGGCTCGACCGCGACCGGTTCGGCGGCGGCCGGCGCGGGGTCACCCTGGGCTTGCTGCGCGGCGATCTTGCGCAGCACCCGGGCGATCGACCGCTCCAGGTTCCGCACCCCGGCCTCCCGCGTGTACTCCGTCGCGAGCCGGCGCAGAGCGTCGTCGCCGAACTCCACGTCACCAGGGCTCATGCCGGCCCGCTCGAGCTGGCGGGGGAGCAGGTGATCGCGGGCGATGGTGAGCTTCTCGTCCTCGGTGTAACCGTCCAGCCTGATCAGTTCCATCCGGTCGAGCAGCGGCTCACCGATCATCTCGGCCACGTTGGCGGTCGCGATGAACAGCACGTCGGACAGGTCGAGCTCGACCTCGAGGTAGTGGTCGCGGAACGTATGGTTCTGGGCCGGGTCGAGCACCTCGAGCAGGGCGGCGGTCGGGTCGCCGCGGTAGTCGGCGCCGACCTTGTCGATCTCGTCCAGCAGGATCACCGGGTTCATCGAGCCGGCCTCGCGGATCGCGCGGACGATCCGGCCGGGCAGCGCGCCCACGTAGGTACGCCGGTGCCCGCGAATCTCGGCCTCGTCTCGGACGCCGCCGAGCGCGACCCGGGCGTAGTTACGGCCCATGGCCCGGGCGACCGACTCGCCGAGCGAGGTCTTGCCGACTCCGGGTGGTCCGGCCAGCGCCAGCACGGCGCCGCTGCGACGGCCTCCGGCCACCGCCAGCCCGCGAGCGGCCAGCCGCTTGCGGACGGCCAGGTACTCGATGATCCGGTCCTTGACCTCGTCCAGCCCGGCGTGGTCGGCGTCCAGCACCGCCCGCGCGCCCGGGATGTCGTAGGCGTCGCCCGTCCTGGTGTTCCAGGGAACGTCCAGGATCGTGTCCAGCCAGGTCCTGATCCAGCCCGCCTCGGGCGAGTTGTCGGCGCCGCGCTCCAGCTTGGCGGCCTCGCGCAGAGCCGCCTCGCGGACCTTCTCCGGCAGGTCGGCCGACTCGATCCGAGCCCGGTAGTCCTCTTCCTCCGAGGCCGGGCTGCCGTCCAGCGCGGCCAGTTCCTTACGGATCGCGGCCAGCTGCTGGCGGAGCAGGAACTCGCGCTGCTGCTTCTCCATGCCCTCGCGGACGTCGTTGCCGATCGTCTCGGCCACGTCCAGCTCGGCCAGCTGGTCGCGGGCCCAGCCGGTGAGCAGCTCGAGCCGCTCGGCCGGGTCGGCCGTCTCCAGCAGTTGCGAGCGCTGCTGCACGGACAGGTAGCTGGCGTAACCGGCGCTGTCGGCCAGCGCCGACGGGTCGGTGATCCGCGACAGCGCGTCCACGACCTGCCAGGCACCGCGCTTCTGCAGGATGGCGGCGGCCAGGCCGCGGTACTCGCGGGCGAGCTCGGTCGCGCGGGGCCCGGCCGCGGGCTCGGGCACGACCGTGCCGTGCACCCAGAGCGCGGCCCCCGGGCCGACCGTCCCGGCGCCGATCTTGACCCTGGCCATCGCCCGGATCACGGCGCCCGGCTTGCCGTTGGGCAGCCTGCCCTCCTGCTCGACCACGCCGAGGGCGCCGAACGGGGCGTACTTGCCGTCGATCCGCGGCACCAGCAGCAGCCGCGGCCGCTCGTCGCCCTCAGCGGCCGCGCCGGCCGCGGCGATGGACGCGCGCACCTCGGAATCGGAGGCGTCCAGCGGCACCACCATGGTCGGCAGCACCACGTCGTCGTCCAGCGGCAGCACCGGCAGTGTCAGGGTCTGCGTCGTCTCGCTCATGAGCTCTTCCTCCAGCGAGTCAATTACTTGATTACAAGAGTTTCCCGATTACATCGGTGTAACAGAGAGCCGGAACTCCTTGTTTCCGCCTGCTGTTCGCGGTCAGCAAACACTCATACGCGCTGGTGACCTGCGTTGTCCGGGTGACCGGACACGGCCGGCCGATAGGCTGGAGGCCGGGCACGGCAGGACTTAACCGACCATCTGCCGTGGGGGAGGCAGGCCGTGCGGGCGAGGGAGAAAGGCGCTCCGCTGCGGATCGCGCTGCTGGGCTGCGGAGCGGTCGGCTCGCAAGTGGCCAGGCTGCTCGGCGAGCAGGCGGCCGACTTGGCCGCGCGGGCGGGCGGCCCGCTGGAAATCGCCGGGATCGCAGTGCGCCGGCCCGAGCTGGCCAGGATCGCGGGCATCGACCGGTCGCTGATCACCGCCGACGCCGCGGACCTGATCGGCCGCCCCGACGTCGACCTCGTGGTCGAGCTGATCGGCGGGATCGAGCCGGCCAGGTCGCTGGTGCTGGCCGCGCTGAACTCGGGCCGGTCGGTGGTCACCGCGAACAAGGCTCTGCTGGCCGCCGACGGCGCCGCACTGCACAAGGCGGCCAGCGCGAACGCCGCCGACCTGTACTACGAGGCATCGGTGGCCGGGGCCATCCCGCTGCTCCGGGCGTTGCGCGAGTCGCTGGCCGGGGACACGGTCCGGCGGGTGCTGGGCATCGTGAACGGCACGACGAACTTCATCCTGGACCGGATGGACGCGGCCGGCGAGGACTTCGGCGCGGTTCTCGCCGAAGCCCAGCGGCTCGGTTACGCCGAGGCGGACCCGACCGCAGATGTTCAGGGGCACGACGCAGCGGCAAAGGCCGCGATCCTGGCAGGCCTGGCGTTCCATACGGAAGTGACATCGGCCGATGTGTACACCGAGGGCATCGACACGATCACCGCGGCGGACATCGCGACCGCGCGGTCGCTCGGCTTCGTGATCAAGCTGCTCGCCATCTGCGAACGCTGCGACGGCGGAGTGTCGGTGCGCGTGCACCCCGCGATGCTGCCGCGGGTGCACCCGCTGGCCGCGGTGCACGAGGCCTACAACGCGGTGTTCGTCGAGGCCGAGGCGGCCGGGCGGCTGATGTTCTACGGAGCCGGGGCCGGCGGCCAGGCCACGGCCAGCGCCGTGCTCGGCGACATCGTCGCGGTCGCCCGGAACCTGCGGGCCGGCCTGCGCGGGCCGGAGCCGGCGACCTATGCGGCCCTGCCCGTCGTGCCCATGACCGACGCGCTGACCAGGTACTACGTGAACCTCGACGTGGCCGACCGGCCGGGTGTCCTGGCCCCGGTCGCGGAGAGCTTCGCCCGCCGGGGCGTTTCGATCAAGGCGGTACACCAGGAGGGCCGAGGGGAGGACGCCACGCTGATCATCATCACCCACACCGCCCGCGAGTCGGCCCTGGCCGACACGATGGCCGATCTGGCCGCGATGGACGCGGTGCGGGCGGTCGACTGCGTGCTGCGGGTCGAAGGCCAGGAGGGCGAATGAGCGCGCGGCCCTGGCCGGGCGTGATCGGCGAGTTCGCCGCCAGCCTGCCGGAGATCGCGGCCGAGTCGGTGGTCAGCCTGGGCGAGGGCGGTACCCCGCTGCTGCCCGCCCCGGTCCTGTCCGAGCTGACGGGGTGCGAGGTGCACCTGAAGATCGAGGGGATGAACCCGACCGGTTCTTTCAAGGACCGGGGCATGACCGTGGCCGTCTCGATGGCCGCGGCGCGGGGTGCGCGGACCGTGATCTGCGCGTCGACGGGCAACACCAGCGCGAGTGCGGCCGCCTACGCGGCCCGGGCCGGGCTGGAGTGCGTGGTGCTCGTGCCGCGCGGCAAGATCGCCCTCGGCAAGCTGGCCCAGGCCCTGGTCTACGGCGCCCGCCTGCTGCAGGTCGACGGCAACTTCGACGACTGCCTGGAGCTGGTGCGCAAGCTCGCCGCGGGCACCGAGATCGCCGTGGTCAACTCGGTCAACCCGGACCGGCTGGCCGGCCAGAAGACGGCGGCGTTCGAGGTCGTGCAAGCGCTCGGCGACGCACCCGACGTGCACTGCCTGCCGGTCGGGAACGCCGGCAACATCAGCGCCTACTGGATGGGGTACCGCGAGTACCGGTCCTCCGGGCGGGCCTCACGAGCGCCGCGGATGCTGGGGTTCCAGGCCGCCGGGGCGGCGCCGCTGGTCAGCGGGGAGCCGGTGCTGCATCCGTCGACGGTGGCATCGGCGATCAGGATCGGCAACCCGGCGTCGTGGCGGCTGGCCGAGACCGCCCGCGACGAGTCGGGCGGGAAGTTCGCGGCCGTGACCGACGAGCAGATCCTGGACGCCTACCGGCTGCTGGCCGCCCGCGAGGGCGTGTTCGGCGAGCCCGCGTCGGCGGCCGGCGTGGCCGGGCTGCTGCAGGCCTGCAAGGACGGCGAGGTCGAGCCGGGCTCGGTGGTGGTCTGCACGATCACCGGAACCGGGCTGAAGGACCCGGCCACCGCGATGTCCGGCCTGCCGGAACCGGGAACGGTCGCGGTGGACGCCGAGGCGGTAGCGGCCGCGCTCGGCCTGTCGTGACCGGGTCGCCCGGGGCGCCCGGGGCGGCCGGCGCGCCGCCGGCGGGGTCGTGGGCGGCGCCGGTGGTCGTGCGCACGCCGGCGACGAGTGCGAACCTGGGTCCTGGCTTCGACGCGCTCGGTCTCGCGCTCGGCCTGTATGACGAGGTCGAGGCCCAGGTCATCGCGTCCGGCCTGCGGATCGAGGTGAGCGGCTTCGGCGCGCATACCGCCAGCATGGGGGAGCGCCACCTGGTCGTGCGGGCGATGCGGCAGGCGTTCGACGCGCTCGGCGGCCAGCCGCCCGGCCTGGCGTTGCGCTGCACGAACGCGATCCCGCACGGGTTCGGGCTCGGCTCGTCGGCGGCCGGGGTGGTGGCCGGCCTGCTGGCCGCCCGGGCCCTGGCCGGGGAGCGCGGGACCGCGCTGTGCGACGAGGCCGTTCTCGCCCTGGCGGCCGGTTTCGAGGGTCACGCCGACAACGCGGCGGCCTGCCTGGCCGGAGGGCTGACGATCGCGTGGTCTGCCTCGCGAGCGGGCGATTCGGTCCGTTGGCTGCGGCTGGAACCCCTGCCCGGGCTGATCCCCGTGCTCTGCGTCCCGGCCGTGCC
>DASWAH010000059.1:0-6060 GCA_036391235.1 Streptosporangiaceae bacterium | reverse complement strand
AGCACGGCCTCCGACTCACCGACCCTGGCAAGCCGGCCGGCGTCGATGTCCGCGTAGACCACGCTGGCGCCCTCGGACCGGAACCGGTCGGCCGCCGCGGCGCCGATGCCGCTGCCCGCTCCCGTGACGACGACGACCTTGCCGCTGAACCTGGCCCCGGTCACTCCCCGGCTCCCATCAAGCCGACGAGAGCGAAATTGGGCTGCGCGGTGTCGAGCCGGCCATAGGAGACGAACACGCCGGTGTCACTCTCGAGCTTGATTGCGTACTGAGTGCGATACGGGATCGTGACGCCAGCGAGCTGGTCGATACGGATGCAGCGCACCCGCTCCGCTTCGACGACCAGACCGTCAACCCTGGTGGGCGGATGGTCTTCCCAGTAAAAGACGAGCGAGATGGTGGCGGCCACCTCGTTCGGGTTGAGGACCATCAGGGACTCGTGGCTGACGAATCGGTCGCCCGGCACCGGCTCGGGCAGGTCGCCGTCGGGGAACCACCAGGTCGTCTTGCCGGTCATCGGCTGTCCTGTCCGGCACGCTGTGCAGCCGCGCCTTGCTCGTGGGTGCTGAGATTCCTGCCGTTCAGTGCGCTGACTGCGGTCAGCCGGCGCCGGTACCCGGCGTACAGAGCCTCGTAGGCCTGGCGTCGGCCGGGATCCGGCAGCCAGCCAGGACGCACGGACGTCATGGCGGCGCAGGCGGCGGGCAGGTCGGGGTATGCGCCCGCGCCGACCGCGGCGCAGATGGCGGCACCCAGCGTGACCGGCTGCGCCGCTGCCAGCCGGACGAGCGGGCGGCCAATTACGTCGGCGTGCATCTGCATCCACAAGTCGCTGCGGGCGGCACCGCCCGTCACCGCGAGCTCGCGGGTCACCGCGCCCGCTTCCTCGAGTGTCTCCAGGACCGTGCGGCCACCGAAGGCGACGGCCTCCAAGGCTGCCCGGAACAAGTGCCCGCGAGTATGGGCGAGGGTGAGACCGCCCCACATGCCGCGGGCCGCGGCGTCCCGGTGCGGAGTGCGGCAGCCCTGCCAGGTATCCAGCGCCCACAGGCCGTCTGCGCCAGGATCGATGGCGGCGGCCTCCGCGTCGAGTTCGGGCAACGGCACGCCTGCTGCGAGCTGACGGGAGAACCACTCGACCACGGCACCGGCGGAGGTCTGGCCGCCCTGCTGGACGATGCTCCCGGGCCCGAACGCCTCGGGAACCGGCCCGAGCAACCGGGGGTCGGAGACGGACCGGCCGGCCAGCGCCAGGTAGGACGAGGAGGTCCCGATCGAGATCGCCAGCCGGCCAGGTTCGTACAGATTGGCCGCCAGAGCGGCCGCGTAGCTGTCCATCAGTCCCTGGACGACCGGGATGCCCTGGACGAGCCCGGTCTGCGCGGCCGCGGCGGCCGTGAGCCGCCCGGCCGGGTGCCCGGCCGGGAGCCGCGGTACGTCCCAGCCGGCCAGCAGGCCGGTGATGGCGAAGCGGTCGAGCAGTTCAGCTGACCATCCGTCGGCGAGCGGGTCGTAGCACCACTCGGCGGCGATGGTGGCCGCGGCCAGGCTCCACCGGCCAGTCAGCTGGAAGATCACCCAGTCGTGGACGTCGACGATCCTCCGGGCTGCCGCGAACCGGCCCGGGTCGTGCCTGGCCAGCCAGAGGGCCTTGGGCAGCATCCATTCTGGCGATACCTGGCCGCCGGTGTAGCAGAGCGCCGGATGCCCGGTCCTGGTTATCTCGTCAGCTTCGGCCGATGCTCTGGTGTCCATCCACAGCAGCGAGCGCCCGGCCGGGCAGTCGGCGCCATCGACCGCGACCGCCGTCACCGCGGTCGAGGCGACCGAGAGCGCGACGGGGGCAGCGTGGCCCGCGACCACCTCCGACACGGCCAGGTGCAGGGCGGCGAGGACCTCGGGCGGCGACTGCTCGGCCCAGCCAGGCCGCGGGTGCCAGGTCTGCACGGGCCGCTCGCGGCCTTCCAGCAAGGTGCCGTCCAGCGTGTACAGCCCGGCTCGGACGCCCCGCGTTCCGAGGTCGATGCCCAGCACGGTCGCGGCCGCGGGTCTGCTCACGTCGATCGTTCTCCGACGACATCAGTGAGAATCTTGATCAGGGCGGCGACATCGTCATCGCCGACCTGGCGGTGGGTGACGAACCGGATCGTGGTCGGCGGCCGTGACGACGCGTTGACCCCGTGCCGCTCCAGGCCCGCGACGACCTGGTCGGCCGTGTGCCCCGACGGCGCCACGTCGATGAGAACGAAGTTGGTGACCGGGTCTGGCGTCAGCACCCGGATCCCGCTCACGGACGCCAGCCCGTCGGCGATCCGTTGAGCCCGCCGGTGGTCCTCGGCCAGCCGGTCGATCCCGGTCTGCAGGGCCACGATGCCGGCGGCCGCGATCACGCCGGCCTGGCGCATCGACCCGCCCAGCAGCTTGCGGGCCCGCCTGGCCCTGGCCACGAACTCCGTGCGGCCGGCCAGCAGGCCACCGACCGGAGCGCTGAGCCCCTTGCTCAGGCAGACGGAGACGGAGTCGGCTGGCCCGGCCAGGTCGGCCGGCCGGACGCCCAGCGATACGGCGGCGTTGAAGATGCGGGCCCCGTCGACGTGCAGATGCAGCCCGTGCTCGTCGCAGAGGGCGCGCAACCCGGCCATCGTCGGGACGTCGGTCACCGTTCCGCCGGCCCGGTTGTGGGTGTTCTCAATGCACACCATGGCCGTCTGCGGGTAGTGGTTATCGGGCTTGCGCAGGTAGGGCTCGACCCGTTCGGCGATCAGCACGCCATCGTCGGTGACAATCGTCCGCGGCATGACCGCGGCGACGGCGGCTAGGCCGCCGGCCTCGTAGTAGACGATGTGCGAGTCGGCTTCGGCGATGAGTTCCGTGCCTCGCCCGGCCGCCGCCAGGACGGCGCTGAGGTTGGACATGGTGCCGGTCGGCATGAAGATGGCGTCCTCGTGACCGAGGATCGACGCCCCGAGCCGCTCGAGCTCGTTGACCGTCGGGTCGGTGTGGTAGACGTCGTCGCCCACCTCGGCACCCGCCATCGCGTCGAGCATCGCCTGCGTCGGCTCGGTTGAGGTGTCGTAAAAGTTCAGCATTCCGCTAGCGCTCCTGAGTCAGCATCGACTGGGCAACCTGGCTGTCGGTGATGAGGATGTTGACCAGGCCGGAGGCAATGGCAGCGCGGACCGCCCTGCTCTTCCGCCAGCCGCTGGCAACACCGATCCGGTAGGGCGTGCGCCGCAGGTCGTCCAGATCGATGGAGATGGCGTGATCCTCCAGCCCCGAGCGGAGCACCTCGCCGGAATCCGTGAGGACATAGGACAGGACGTCGGCCACCGCGCCGCGCTCGACCAGCTCGCGGTGCAGGTCGTCGTCGATGATGCCGCCGTAACGGAGCCTCGAGGTGGCCGGATCGGTCAGCGAGCCGATCCCCAGGACTGCGATATCCAGCTCTCCGAACTTGTCGAACGTTCCGCGCAGGTCGTCGTGGGCCAGCAAGGCTTGCCTCTGGGCCGAGTCAACGACAGCCGGGGCGAACAGCAGGTGCGGCTCGGTCCCGAACCGCCGGGCCAGGTCGATCGCCAGGGTGATCGAGGACACTTCGGAGGCGATCCGGCCCCGGCCGCCGATCAGCTGGACGACCTCGGCCTTGGCCGGGATGCGGGCCGGAAGCTGGGCTACCAGCCGCTGGACCGTTACGCCCAGCGAGATGCCGATCACCGCGCCATCCAGCTGCTGCTCGAGCAGGAAGCGGCCCGCGGCATCGGCGACCCGCGATTGCAGTTCGGCGTCGTCGACTTCCATGCCGTCGACCACGATCACGGCTTTGAGGCCGAGCCGCTCCTCGAGCTGGGCTTCGAGCTCGGAGTGCCAGCGCTCGGGCTCGAGAATGTGCACGCTCACGTAGCCGGCATCGAGCGCGGCCCGCAGCAGGCGGGCGACCTGGAACCGGCTGATCCCCAGGTTCGCTGCGATCTCAGTGTGCGAGAGGTGGCGCCGGTAGGCCTGGTGACAGACCTTGAGCATGAGTCGCTGGCCATCAGAAACCGGCACTTCATTGACCTCTTCCGCTCAAGTGAGCAAAGGCGCTTAAATGAGCATGGTGTACCAGGCCGGTAACGGCGTCAAGAGTGCACATCGCCGGAGGAGGAGCAGTGGCTGGAGCAGAGGCTACGGACACGCGCTGGTGGCAGGACCTGCGCGCGGAGTTCCCCTACCTGCGGGACCATGTGTTCGCCTGGTCCGGCGGCCAGGTCCCGGTCGCGACCAGTGTCCGGGCGGCCATCGACCGCGTGCTCAGCGAGTGGGATGCCAGCCCGGTCACGCTGGCCGAGCGCGAATGGGGCGTGTTCGACGGTGCCCGCCGCGAGGTGGCGGCGCTCTTCGGTTGCGTGATCGACCGCGTCGTTGTCACCGAGAGCACGTCGAGTGCTATGTCCCTGGCTACGGCCATGGTCCTGGCCCGCTGGCAGCGGGCCGGTGCGCCGCGGGCCAACGTCGTGCTGCACTGGGAATGTCATCCGGCCAGCAGCTACCACTGGCTGAGCGCGAGCAAGCTGCATCCGGCGCTGACCGTTCGCTGGGCCGACCCGGCCGCCCACGAGGACCCCGTCGAGGCGCTGGTCGCCAGGGCCGACGAGGACACCATCGCTGTCGTGGCGACGCACGTGGCCTGGCGCTCGGGCGCCGCGCTCGACCTGCGGGCGCTGGGCGAGCACAGAAAGAAGGCGAGCTGGGCGGTGCTCGTCGATGCCGCGCAATCGGCCGGCGCCGTGCCGCTCGGGCGGTACGCGGATGACCTCGACTTCATCGGGTTTCCTGGCTACAAATGGCTGCTCGGACCGCCGGGCACCGGCTATCTGGTGACCGGGACCGGCTGGCTGGACGAGCAGAGCCCGATCTCGGGGTGGGCGGCGGTCCGTGACTTCCCGGTCGACCTGACCGAGTTCCGGCCGCAGTACGGGGGCGCCGGGATCCGCTTTGGCATGCCCAGCTTCATCCCGCTGGCCGGGTCGCAGGCAGCGCTTCAGCTACTGAACACGGCGGGGATCGACCGGATCGCGGAACGGATCCTGGATCTGACCGGCGACTTGCTGGCCGGGCTCGACCGGCTCGGATTCGAGCCGGTTACTCCACCGGAACCGGGCCGCCGGGCCGGCGTCTGCTCGGTGCCCGTGCCCGACCTCGCCCTGGCGGTCTCGGAACTGCGGAAGCACCGGATAGCGACGCTGCCCGAGCTGAACTTCATCCGGCTCGACCTGCACGCCTTCAACAACGAGGAGGACGTCGCGCGAATACTGGACTGCTTTGCCTCGATGTCTCGCTGAGACGAGATCCGGGCGCGGCGCGGCCGGGGGGGCTACTTCGTGCCGTAGTTGTACAGCTGCTGGTTCACCGGGCTTGAGTTGGCGCTCGCCAGCACGCTCGACACCGTGAACGACACGGCGAACGCTAGCGCGGCGCCGGCCACGACCGAAATCACCAGCAGCGCGATTCGAGACACCAGGTTCCTCCTTGCCGGTTCCGCACGGGATCCGGACGGCTTGGCCCCTTAGCTTAGGGATGTTCCGCCTGTCCCGCCAGAACGATATGAAATAGTAACTCCCCGGCAATCGGGACCTGGGCCAATCCGTCTCGTGGCGCACCCCGCGCGTTGTCACGGGCTGGCGCGGATCAGGTGCGGAGTGGCGGCGGCAGCCGGAAGACCACGAGGTCGCGGCTGGCCAGGACCACCCGGGCGCCCGGCAAGCGAGCCAGGGCGGGCAGCCGGGCAGCCGGACGGCCGGGGCGCAACAAGGAGCCTGCGTCCACGACCACGTACCGGACGCGGAGTGCGCGCAGAGCCGGGGTCAGCGGGCGGCCCGACTCGATAAGCGGGGTCAGCTGCCTGGCCCGCTCGCTCTCGGCGGCGACGGTCATGCGGCCGACCCTGAGGGCGTCGTTCCAGATCATGGTCCTGGTCAGCAGGCGGGGCCAGGGGTCGTAGACGGCCTCGCCGTGGTTCCAGTCGTACCGCCGGTACTGCGCCCAGGGGAGCAGCAGGGCGAGCCCGGGGTGCTGGTCGCC
>DASWAH010000058.1:0-12992 GCA_036391235.1 Streptosporangiaceae bacterium | reverse complement strand
TGGGCTCGTGCGGGTGCCGCAGGCGCGGTAGCTCGGACACGAACGCGGCCAGCCCGATGACGGCCAGGATGCCGCCCGCGATCGGCCCGATCAGGAGGCCGAACAAGGATATGGCCAAGCCGAGCACGGCCCCGATCCAAGCTGCAGCTTGCCAGCGCATGAGGAGCACTCCGCCGAGAAGTAGCAGTGGCGGCATACACAAGATGACAAGCAGAATCCCATCGCCGCCGATGGCAAACCCGGCAATCGCATAACCGATAGCCGCGGCCAGGGCAATCCATGCCATCCGCTTGGAGGTAATGATGCCGGAGATCTTCATCTGACGGGTTGGCGGCGACTGACTGGTTGTCATTGCTCCCACCTCCGCTTGCCAGGCTGCCGCGACGCGGAGCAAAGCGGAAGTGCCGAAAGGGCTGGACGAACGTCATAGTCCGCGGCCGGGACTATCCTGGCACCAGGGCTGGGCGGGTCTGACTGGGCTGGCGGGGTCTGAGTGTCCGCGCCCGCCGGCCGGCCCGGAAGGTGCAGAATCGCGTCCATGAAGACCCTCAACGTCGCCGTCGTCGGCTCGGGACCGGCGGGCTTGTACACCGCCGAGGCCCTGATCAAGCAGGGGGCCGCGCTCGATCCGCCGGTGACCGTCCTGGTCGACGTGCTGGACCGGCTGCCAACTCCGTACGGCCTGGTCCGGTACGGGGTCGCGCCCGACCACAAGTCGATCAAGTCGATCGCCGATTACCTGCGCGGCGTGCTCGAGCACGACGGGGTGCGGTTCGTCGGCGGCGTGCACCTGGGTGACGACGTGACCAGGGAAGACCTGCTGTCCTGCTACGACGCAGTGGTGTACGCGACCGGGGCGATGCGGGACCGGCGGCTGGGCATCCCCGGCGAGGACGTGCCGGGAAGCTACGCCGCCACCGACTTCGTGAACTGGTACTGCGGGCATCCCGATATGGACCCCGACCGGTTCACGCTGGATGCCGAGTCGGTCGCGGTGATCGGCGTCGGCAACGTCGCCGTGGACGTGGCCAGGATCCTGGTCCGCGACCCTGAGGAGCTGCGCGAGACCGACGTGTCGCAGCCGGTGCTTGACGCGCTGGCTGCGAGCAAGGTGCGTGAGGTGCACGTGATCGGCCGGCGCGGCCCGGCTCAGGCCAAGTTCACCACCAAGGAGCTGCGCGAGCTCGGCGAGCTGGCCGGGGTCGAGGTCCAGGTAGGCGAGGGCGAGGCCGACCTGGACGCGTTCGACGCGAGCGGGGAGAGCGCGCGGCTCGCGGTCTCCGAGCGGCACGTGCGCGGCAACTACACGGTGATCAGCGACTGGGCGGCCCGGGTTCCGGCCGGCGCGGGCAGGCGGCTGAGACTGCGGTTCTGGCTCAGCCCGGCCGAGATCCACGGAGCCGACCGGGTCGAGGGCCTGACCGTCGAGCGCACCAGGCTGGACGCCGAAGGGCGGCTGAGCGGCACGGGGACTTACGAGCGGCTCGACGTGCAGATGGTGCTGCGCAGCGTCGGGTACCAGAGCGTGCCGCTACCCGGCGTGCCGTTCGACGAGCGCTCGTACACGGTGCCGAACGCCGAAGGACGGGTACTCGGCCCGGACGGCCAGCCGTTGCCCGGGGAGTACGTGGCCGGCTGGCTGAAGCGCGGCCCGACCGGCGTGATCGGCACGAACAAGTCCGACGCGGCGCAGACCGTGCGCGGCCTGCTGGCCGACCTGGCCGGCGGTCCTGGCCCGGACGACGTGCAGCTGCCCAGGCCCGGCCTGCTGCCGCTGCCCGAGACCGTGCCCGCCGGTGACATCGCCGAGCGGACCCAGGTCCAGGAGCCCGCGACCGACGCCGGGCGTCCGTGGTCGGAGCGGTTCGCGGCCCTGCTGGACGCGCGGGGCATCCGGCCGGTCGGGTACCAGGACTGGCTGCGGATCGAGACGGCCGAGAAGGATCTCGCCGCTGAGCTCGGCCGCGGCACCCGGGTCAAGCTGGCCAGCCGGGCGCACATCCACCGCGCCGCCGGGCTGGACCGCGACTGAGCGGCCCGGCGGCGGTCAGCCGCCGCTAGCCGCGATCAGGGATTTCAGCAGGTTCCTGGTGCGGACGCGGTCGGGCCCAGTGGCGAACTCGCCGGCCACGAAGTCGGTGACGCCGCAGTCGGCGAGCGCGGTGATCTGCGCGGCCACGGTGTCCTCGCTGCCGACGATGGCTACGTCTGCGGGCCCCTGGGCCCCTTCCCGGTCGAGCATGGCCCGGTACGACGGCAGCTGGCCGTAGATCTCGAAGACCTTGGCCGCCCTGGCCCTGGCCGCGTCGGGATCGTCGGTCACGCAGACCGGCAGGATGCACACGATCCGGGGTGCGGGCCTGCCCGCCTCCTCGGCGGCCGCGATGATCGTGGGCGCGATGTAGTCGCGCACGGTGGCCGGGCCGGTCATCCACAAGATCGTGCCCGCCGTCCGCTGCCCGGCCAGCTTCAGCATCCGGGGTGCCAGTGCGGCCAGCAGCACCGGTACCTCACCGCTTCGCGGCGCGGTCAGGCCGATGCTGGCCTTCAGCCTGGTGCCCTCGAACCTGACGTTCTCTCCGCCCAGCAGGGGCAGCAGTACCGACAGATACTCGCTCATGTGACTGGCCGGAGCGTCGAACCCGTACCCGTACATGTCCTCGATCACGATCTTGTGCGACAGGCCGATGCCGAGCGCGAGCCGGCCTTCCAGCGCGAGCGCCGTCGTGAGGGCCTGCTGGGCCAGCACGGCCGGATGCCGCGGGTAGGTCGGCACGACGGCCGTGCCTATCTCGATCCCCGGCACGCCCTGCCCGGCTACCGCGAGCGCGGTCAGCGCGTCGAGACCGAAGATGTTGGCCATCCAGGCCGAAGCAAATCCGTCCTCGGCGGCCAGCAGCAGCTGGTCGCGCAGCGCGCCGAGCGCCTGAGGATCCGGTGACTCGACGAGAGACGTCCCGATACGCATCGCGTTCTCCGTTCCCTGATGCTCAGGTTGACCGGTATGCCGGGGTATTGGATCACTGTTGGCTAGGGGAGTATAGAAACATGGACTCGGGTCAGGGCGGGCCGCCGGGCGGCGGTCAGGACAGCGCGGGTGGCCGGGCGGGCCGGAATGGCCGGACAGACGGGGCAAAAGCCCGCAGAATGACCACGCGAGAACGGGCCGAGAGCGACCGGGCGACGGCGGCCAAGCGAGCCGCGGCCCACCAGCGCGCGGACGCGCGAGCCCGTGGCCGGGCCGCCGGGCGGGACGGGGCGGCGGTGCCCGCCGCCGGGACGGACCACGACCAGCCGGCCGCCGGCCCTCGCGAGCAGGACGCCGCCGATCCTGGTTCTCCCGGGTTCGACATCGGGTTGCGGGACGCCCCTGGCCGGGACAGCCTGGAGCGGGCCGCCGCCTTGCTGGCCGGCGCGGGCCAGGACAAGACGCTGCCCGCGGACCGGCTCGGCGACCTGCCCGAGCTGCCTCCCGATCGGTACCTGGACCGGGAGGAGAGCTGGCTGCGGTTCGCTCAGCGAGTGCTGGAGCTGGCCGAGGACCCCCGCGTTCCGTTGCTGGAACGGGTCAGGTTCCAGTCGATCTTCGCCAGCGCGCTGGACGAGTTCTTCATGGTGCGGGTGGCGGGCCGGATCCGCCGGATGGCCACCGGCCTGCCGGTGGAGAGCGTGAGCGGCAAGGCGCCCGACCAGATCCTGGAGAACACCCTGGACCTGGCCCGCGAGCTGGCTGACCGGCACGCCAGGGACTTCACCGACCGGCTGCGGCCCGACCTGGCCGATGCCGGCATCGAGATCCTGCGCTGGAAGGAGTTGCTGCCCGAAGAGCAGGAGCAGCTCACCAAGTTGTTCAGGGAGCGGATCTACCCGGTGCTGACGCCGCTGGCGGTGGACCCGGCGCACCCGTTCCCGTTCATCTCCGGGCTGTCGCTCAGCCTGGCCGTCATGGTGGCCGACCCGCGGTCCGGGCTCACGCTCTTCGCGCGGGTCAAGGTGCCGCCGCTGCTGCCGCGGTTCCTGACCGTCTCGGCGAGCCGGTTCGTGCCGCTCGAGGATGTGATCGCGGCACACCTGAACGAGCTGTTCGCCGGGCTCGAGGTCATCGAGCACCACGCCTTCCGGGTCACCCGCATCCGCGACCTGGAGATTGACGAGGACGTCACCGAGAACCTCCTGCAGTCGCTGGAGCGGGAGCTGATGCGCCGCCGGTTCGAGCCGGCCGTGCGGCTCGAGGTGGAGGAGTCCATCTCCTCCGACGTGCTGGACAAGCTGGTCACCGAGCTCGACGTCGACCACCGGGCGGTGTACCGGCTGCCCGGACCGCTCGACCTGTCCGGTCTGTCGTCGATCGCCGATCTGGACCTGCGGAAACTGAAGTACCCGGCGTTCGTGCCCGCCGAGGGCGCCCTGCCGGCCGACCGGAGCGTCTTCTCCACCCTGTCCGAGCGGGACGTGCTCGTGCACCTGCCGTATGACTCGTTCACCGCCAGCGTGCAGCGCCTGGTGGTGTCGGCCGCGGCCGACCCCCGGGTACTGGCGATCAAGCACACGCTGTACCGCACCAGCGGTGACTCGGAGATCGTGGACGCGCTGATCGACGCGGCCGAGGCCGGCAAGCAGGTCGTGGTCGTGGTCGAGATCAAAGCCAGGGGCGACGAGGAAGCCAACATCGCCTGGGCCCGCAAGCTGGAGGAGGCGGGCTGTCACGTCGTCTACGGGTTCGTCGGCCTGAAGACGCACTGCAAGATGGTGCTGGTGGTGCGGGAGGAGGCGGACGGCTCGCTGCGCCGCTTCTGCCACATCGGGACCGGCAACTACCACCCGAAGACCGCCCGGCTGTACGAGGACTACGGGCTGCTGACGTCCGATCCGCAGGTCGGCGAGGACGTCACGGACCTGTTCAACCACCTGACCGGGTACAGCCGCCCGGCCCAGTACCACCGGCTGCTGGTCGCGCCGGCCGGGCTCAGATCGGGACTGATCAAGCAGATCGACGAGCAAGTCGCGCTGGCCAGGCAAGGCCAGCCGGCCAGGATCCGGATGAAGTGCAACGCGATCATCGACGAGGCGATCATCGACGCGCTGTACCAGGCGTCCATGGCCGGCGTCCCGATCGACCTGTGGGTGCGCGGCATCTGCTCGCTGCGGCCGGGAGTGCCCGGGCTGTCGGACAACATCAGGGTGCGCAGCATCGTCGGGCGTTTCCTCGAGCACTCGCGGATCTACGCGTTCGGCTACGAAGACGGCGGCGGCCCGGCCAGCGAGGTCTGGATGGGCAGCGCCGACCTGATGCACCGCAATCTCGACCGGCGGGTCGAGTTGCTGGTCAGGGTTACCGACCGGGCGCACAAGACCGAGTTGCGGAGCCTGGTCGACCTGGCCATGGACCCGTCGGTCGCGTCCTGGTGGCTCGGCCCCGACGGCACCTGGGCCCGGCATCACCTGGACGACGCCGGGGCCCCCCTGATCGACCTGCAGGAGCACCTGATCAGGTTCCGGCAGAACCGCCCGTCCGACGCCGATGTCGGCCCGGCCGGCCGCCGGACGCGGCCCGGCAGCCCTGGCCGGCCGCGCTGACCGGTTCCGAGCATTCACGCGTGGCCAGGGGGGACGGCGTCGTCGTCCGGGCCGCCGGAGCCGTGCCCTGGCGGACCGGACCGGGCGAGCCCGAGGTGGCGCTGGTGCACCGGGACCGGTACGACGACTGGACCTTCCCCAAGGGCAAGCAGGAGCCGGGTGAGCATCTGCTGCTGACCGCGGTCCGGGAGGTCGAGGAGGAATCCGGGCTGCGGGTGGTGCTCGGCCGGCCGCTGCCCGCCCAGGAATACCAGGCGGGCGGTGCGGTCAAGCGGGTCAGCTACTGGGCCGGGCACTGTACCGCGGCCGCCCCGTTCGTGCCGAACCACGAAGTCGACCAGGTGTGCTGGCATCCGGCCAGCGAAGCGGCCAAGGTGCTGAGTTACCCCAGGGACGGTGCCGTGCTGGCCGGTTTCCTGGCCGGCCGGGCCGACACGGTGCCGGTGATCTTGCTGCGCCACGCCGAGGCCGGCCGCAAGGAGCACCAGGACCCCGCCGGCCGGCGCGCCGCCGCGGCCGGGACCGACCTGGTCAGGCCGCTGGCCGCCACCGGGATCGCGCAGGCGCGGGCCCTGGCCGGGATGCTGGCCTGTTACGGCCCGGCCCGGGTGGTCAGCTCGCCGGCCGAGCGCTGCCTGGCCACGGTACGGCCGTACGCGGCGGCGGCCGGGGTGCCGGTGCATGCCGAGGACGCCCTGCTGGTCGAGGCCGGGGCCGGTCACGAGGTGGCCGGAGCGCGGGCCGCCCGGGCGACGCGGCTGGTGGCGCGCATGGCCCTGTCCGGGGAACCGGGCATCATCTGCGCGCACCGGGAGAACATGCCCGCGCTGATCAGCGCCGTGTTCGCGGCGGTCGGCACGGAACCGCCGGCCGAGCCGCTGGGCAAGGCCGAGTTCGTCGTCGCGCACCTGGCCGGGCACGAGCTGGCGGCGGCCGAGCGGCACCGGCCCGGCTCGTAGCGGCCTGGTGCTCCGGGGCGCCGCAGGCACGCCGGGCGGGACTGTCGGAGGTCCGCGGTAGAAACCGGTTAACGGCTTCACCGAGGATCGGGAGGACGACATGGCCGAGGACATCAGCCGCGCGGTCGAGAGCGAGATCGCCGACCTGGCCGAGCGGTTAACCGCGCCCGGCCGGGACGAATGCCTGCGCTGTTACCTGTTGCGGATGATCACCGAGTTCGGCTGCGACGGCACCTACCGCTGGACGATCAGATGGCGGGACGTGCGGGCGGCCAAGCCCGGCGCGCTGCTCGGCCAATTGGAGCGCCGGGGCGGCTGTTGTGACTGCGAAATCCTGATGAACGTGTTCCCCGACTACCCGCCGGTCAGCGTGGCCCTGCCGTGCGCCGGGACAGGCCGGGCCGGATCCTGGCGGGCCTGCGACCTGCGGCTGCGCCGCAGTGCTTAGCTACCACGGGGCTTAGCTACCACGGGGCTTAGACCTCGCCCTTCTCCTCCAGCCTGAGCAGGGCCATGGCCAGCGGCACCGCGGTCAGCTCGACCTGCCAGGGCCGGGCGCCGTAACGGCGCAGCTCGTCCGCGACCGACTCTGGCGTGAGCGGGTCGGGCGGCTGCCATGACAGCCGGCGTACGGCGTCCGGGGCGAGCAGGTTCTCGGCCGGCAGATGGCTCGCGTCGGCCAGCGCGGCCACCGCCGTCCTGGCCGTGGACAGCCGCTTGGCCGCGACCGGATCGCGCTCGGCCCAGCGGTGCGCGGGCGGCGGCCCGTCGCCGGGCGGGGCCGAGGACTCGGGCAGGCCGGAGTCCGGCAGCGACTTGGCCCGGCGGATGGCCCGCAGCCAGTCCTGGCCGTACCGCCGGGCCCCCCGGCCGGTGAACCCGGGCAGCTTGGTCAGCTCGGTCAGGCTGTTCGGGACGGCCCTGGCCGCCTCGACGATCGCCGTGTCGGGCAGGATCCTGGTCGGCGAGATGTCGCGCCGCTGGGCGATCTGGTCCCGCTCCAGCCACAGTTCCCTCACCACGGCCAGGTTCCGGCGGCTGCGGACCCGGTGGATCCCCGACGTGCGCCGCCACGGGTCGGCTCGCGGGGGAGCGGGCTTGGCCGCCAGCACCGCGGTGAATTCCTGCTCGGCCCAGGCCGTCTTGCCCTGCTCGGCGAGCTGGGCCGCCAGCGCGTCCCGCAGCTCGATCAGGACCTCGACGTCCAGGGCGGCGTAGCGCAGCCACTCGGTCGGCAGCGGCCTGGTCGACCAGTCGGCCGCCGAATGGGACTTCTCCAAGGTCAGCCCGAGCACCTCCTCGACCAGGGTGCCCAGGCCGACCCGGGGGTAGCCGAGCAGCCGCCCGGCCAGCTCGGTATCGAACAAGCTGCGCGGCCGGTACCCGAGATCGGCCAGGCAGGGCAGGTCCTGGCTGGCCGCGTGCAAGACCGCCTCGGTGCCGGCCAGCGCGTCGTCCAGGCCGGACAGATCCTGGCAGGCGACCGGGTCGATCAGTACCGTGCCCGCGCCGTCCCGGCGCAGCTGGACCAGGAACGCCCGGTGACCGTACCGGAAGCCGGACGCCCGTTCGGCGTCGACCGCCACTGGCCCGCTGCCCGCCGCGAGCCGGCCGGTCGCCTCGGCCAGGCCGTCGGCCGTGACGACCAGGGGAGGAAGGCCCTCCCTGGGCTCCAGCAGCGGAACGCTCACGGGCGGCGCCTGCCCTGCGGCGGCCGGTCCTGGCCGCGGGCCGACGGGGACCTGAAGTGCGTGACGCCCGGGGGCAGCGGCGGCAGCCCGGCCGCACTGCAGAGCGTGTCGGCCCAGGCGGCCAGATGGCGGTCGAGTTCGTAGCGTTCGCCGTCGGCGGTCACGGGCGACCAGGACGCCCGCATCTCGAACTCCGTTGTCACCGGATCTTCCTGCTTGGAGCCGAAACCTTCGGTTACCACTCTGGTCACCGTACCGCTTGACGCCGCGTAAGCCGCCGACCTGTCGGCCAGGGCCTCGGTCAGCCAGCTCCAGCCGACCTGGCCGATCAGCGGGTCGGCGGCGATGTCCGGGTCCAGGTCGGCCCGCACGTAGGCGATGACGCGGAACGGCCCGTCCCAGCCGTCCTGTCCCTCGGGGTCATAGAGCAGGACGAAGCGCCCGGAACCGATCTCCTGCCCGCCGTCGTCTACCGCCGCGGCCACGGCCGCGGCGTGCGGAGCCAGCCGCCGCGGTGGCGGCTCGCCCTCGAAGCCGAGCTCCGGCCGGAGCGCGCGCAGCTCCCGCACGGCCGTCTCGAGCTCGGCCACCGCCTGCCGGAAGACCGGGTCGGCGGCTGGAGGACGCTCGTCAGGGGGCCGGCCGGCGGCCATGGCAGCCGGTCTCAGCGTGCGGGGCGGTGGCGGCACGGCATCATTCACGCAGCGTCGTCGGCGGTTGCAGGCGCGGAAGGTGCGGGCGCCCGCAACGGCCAGCCCGCCGGGGCCAGGCCGACCAGCATGGCCGCGCCGCAGGCTGTGCAGAACCATTCCGGGCAGCATCCGTCGCCGCTGTCTGGGCACCCGGCCGGGCCGCCGTGGATCTCGGAGAACTCGCGCGCTGAGCCGCAGCAGGGACAATCTCGCACGTTATCGGTCATCTGCCGCTCCCTCACCTCGCTGGCCCCCGACTCGATGCTGGCACGGGCTCCGGGCCATGCCGTGGATCTCTGGCGGCGTGTCATCTGGGCGTTTCGCTGGCAAATCCGCCGCCAGCAGGGCCAGCGGGCCGCCGCGGGCCGGACGTGGGTGTGAAACGATGCCAGGCGTGAACACTGCGACCGCCGACTCCGCGTTCGTCAGGGCCTGCCGCCGTCAGCCGGTGGCCAGCATCCCTGTGTGGTACATGCGCCAGGCCGGCCGGGCGCTGCCCGAGTACCGGGCGACCAGGGCCGGCATCGCGATGCTGGACGCGTGCTCCACCCCCGACCTGATCACCGAGATCACCCTCCAGCCGGTCCGCCGCTACGGGGTCGACGCGGCCATCCTGTTCAGCGACATCGTCGTGCCGCTACGGGCGGTCGGCCTGGATATCGACATCCGGCCAGGCAGCGGGCCGGTCGTCGGCAAGCCGTTCCGCGAGCCTGAGGACGTGGCCAGGCTGCGCGAGCTGGAGCCCGGCGACGTCGGGTACGTGGCCGAGGCGGTCGGCCAGCTCACCGCCGAGCTCGGCGGCACGCCATTGATCGGGTTCGCCGGCGGACCGTTCACGCTCGCGTGCTACCTGATCGACGGCGGCCCCTCGAAGACGTTCGACCGGACCAGGTCGCTGATGTACGGCCGTCCCGACCTGTGGCACGCCCTGCTCGAGCGGCTGGCCGACATCACGATCACGTTCCTGACCGTGCAGGTGCAGGCGGGCGTCTCGGCCGTCCAGCTATTCGACTCCTGGGCCGGGACGCTCAGCCCCGAGGACTACCGGCAGGCCGTGCTCCCGCACAGCCGCCGGATCTTCGCGGCGCTGGCCGGCTCCGGTGTGCCGCGGATTCACTTCGGGGTCGCCACCGGCGAGCTCCTCGGCCTGCTCGGCGAGGCCGGGGCCGACGTGGTCGGGGTGGACTGGCGGGTGCCGCTCGACGAGGCCGTGCACCGGGTCGCGCCGGGCAAGGCGCTGCAGGGCAACCTGGACCCGGCGGTGCTGCTGGCTCCGTGGCCGGTGGTCGAGGAGCGGGCCAGGGCGGTGCTGCGCCGCGGCCGCACGGCCGAGAGCCACCTCTTCAACCTGGGGCACGGAGTCCTGCCCGACACCGACCCCGACATGCTGGCCCGGCTGACCGATCTGGTCCACTCGGTGCCTTCCGGGTCGGCCGGCTAGCCGGCCGACCCGGAAGGCACTCCTCAGGCCGCCGGGGCCGCGGGCGGCTCGGCCGCCGGAGGCCGCCTGCGGCGGCGCAGCCGCCGGGCCGCGACGGCGATCGCGGCCAGGACCGCGGCCGGGATCAGGAACGGCAGCAGCGAGCCGAGCGCGGTCAGCAGCCACCCGACAGCCACCGCGAGGGCGTGCCAGCCGGCCTTCAGCCCGCTCAGGAAGCCCGGGACGTGCGACTTCTTGGGGTGATGCACGACGACGTGGTGGCGGTGGCCGATCAGCACTAGCGTGACGGTCGCGTAACTAGTCTCGTGGGCGAGCGCGCGCTGCTGGGCCAGCAGCGCCTCCAGGTTGGACTCCTGGGCGTTGATCTCGTCTTGCACGGCCAGCAGCGCGCCGACCGATCCGGCCTTGGTCAGCAGCAGGCGCAACTGGCGGATGGCGGCCTGGGCCGAGGCGACCCGGCTGCCGACGTCGGCGACTTGCTGGGTGACATCGGTGGCATGCTGGCTGAGCGACAGTTGCTTGCCCAGCCCGACCAGCTTCGGCAGGACGGTGCCGTACTGGGCCGAGGGGATCTTGAGCTGGAGCGTGACCTGGGGGGTGCCGCCGCCGGGAGGCAGCAGGTCCTCCTCGCCGGACACGTAGCCGCCGGTCGCTGTCACCAGCCCGGAGGCGATGTTGGCCTGGCCGGTCACGGTGGTGTTCTTGGGCACGCGGACGGTCAGGTAGGCGGTGCGGATGATGTCCTGGGTCGACAGCGTGACGAGGGTACGCGCCGACGAGGTTCCGCCGGCCGTGCCGTAGGCCGACCTGGCGGCGCCGTTCCCGGCCGTCCCGGGCGCCTGGGCTGGAGCGCCGACAGCCCCGTGTTCGGACGGGAGCCGGACGGAGCCTGAGGACGTGCCGCCGCCCGAGCCGGCCGAGCAGGCGGCGAGCAGCAGGCCGGTGCCGCAGGAGGCGGCCCCGGCGATGAGGAGGGTGCGCAGCCGGAGCCGGCCGGCACGGGCGCCAGCGGCGCCTGGGGTACTGGTCATGCTGATCGGACGCAGCGGACGGCGCTGCGGTTGCGTCCTGATGCCAGGATGACCTCGTGACGTTTCCGAAGATAGAACTGCACGTGCACCTCGAGGGCACGGTCCGGCCCGCCACGCTGCTGGAGATCGCCCGGCGCAATGGCGTCGGCCTGCCCGCGACGACGGTGGCCGGACTGGAACAGGTCTACCGGTTCCGCGACTTCCCGCATTTCCTGCAGGTGTGGTGGATGACGACCGGGGCGCTGCGGACCGAGCGGGACTTCCGCCAGGTCGTGACCGATTACGCGGCCGAGGCGGCCAGCCACGGCGCGGTCTACCTGGAAGGGATCTTCTCCCCGTCCGAGCCGGCTACCAGGGGCGTGTCGTACGAGGAGGTGTTCGCGGGCTACTGCGACGGCGCCCAGCAGGCCTGGGAGGAGCACGGGGTCCTGGTCAGGCTCACGCCGGACATCGTGCGCGGATTTCCGCAGGACGCGGCCAGGCAGACGGTCAGGCACGCGATCGCGAACGCCGGCCGCGGCATCGTCGGGGTCGGCCTCGGCGGGCCGGAAAGCGATTACCCGCCGCAGTTGTACGAAGGGGAGTTCCGGCTCGTTAAAGAGGCAGGACTGGGATCGGTGCCGCACGCCGGCGAGGCCGATGATGCCGCCTCGGTCCTGGCGGCGGTCGAGGTACTCGGGGCCGACCGGATCAGGCACGGCATCCGGGCCGCCGGCGACCAGGGCGTGCTGGCGGAACTGGCTGGCCGCGGCATCGTGCTCGACGTCTGCCCGACGTCCAACCTGCGTACGGGGGTCGTGGCCAGCCTGGCCGAGCACCCGCTGCCCGCGTTGCTGGCGGCCGGGGTTACCTGCACGATCAACACCGACGACCCGGCGATGTTCGGCACCGACCTCGGGGCCGAGCACGCGGTCGCGGCCAGGATCGGGGCCACGCCGGCCCAGGCGTACCAGGCCGGCCTGGCCGGCGCGCTGTGTGACGAGGCGACCAGGGCGCGGCTGCGCGAGATCGGGGCGGCCCAGGGCTGGCTGCCCGAGGGCCGGCCATCGCCGGGCCGGCCGGCCGCCGGACCTGACCAGGTCCGGCCGGCCGATCGCTAAGATTTGCCGGTGCGAGCCAACGCCAGGAGGCTGAGTCGCGGGTCACCGCGGTGGTGGCTGCCGGTCGTGGTGCTGGCGGTGGCGGTCGCCGGGGCCGGGATCGGGCTCGGCATCAGCGCCGGCGGGCACGCCCCTCACGATCCGCCGGGGCGCCCGCGGACCGTGTCCGAGACCGGCATCCACAAGATCCGGCATGTCGTGATCATCATGCAGGAGAACCGGTCGTTCGACTCGTTCTTCGGCACCTACCCGGGAGCGGACGGGATCCCGGCGAAGAACGGGCATTTCACGGTGTGCGTGCCCGATCCCCGGCGGCATCGCTGCGACCGGCCGTACCACGACCCCAGCCTGGTCAACGGCGGCGGCGGGCACAGCGAGAGTGACGCTCGGATCGACATCAACCACGGCCGGATGAACGGCTTCATCAAGACGGCCGAGCAGAGCAGGAACCGCGGCTGCAGCGCGGTCTACCCGCCGCCCGACGTCTGCCTGCCGTCGGGT
>DASWAH010000057.1:0-24418 GCA_036391235.1 Streptosporangiaceae bacterium | reverse complement strand
CAGGTCGTCCTGGCCTGTTCGTCAACAAGCTGGAACGCCAGCTTGCGGGTCCCCGCCGCGTCGGTCAGCACCAGCCAGTCCGCGGTGTCCGCGGCCCCGCCGGCCGGCGGCTCGTCGCCCGGCCGGTAGACCAGCCCGAGCAGTTCCCGGTAGAACTCAGCCAGCCGCCGCACGTCGACGGTGTCCAGCACCGTGTGCAGCAGCCGCGGATATCCGTTCTCGCTCGCCGTCTTCATGCGCGCCGACGCTAGCATCGGCCACGGCGCGACCCCGACCTGACTGTCATGCAGGACCCGGAAGGCAACGAGTTCTGCGTAGAACCCGGCCCGGCCGGTCACGGACCGGCTTAGCCGTATTCGCGCACGTGGCCGGCCGGGTGTGCCACCATCTCGATCGCCGTGACCTGATCGTCGTTGATCGCGAAGGCGAGAGCGCCTAGGACCCGGCTCCGGACCGCGATGACCAGGCCGGGCACGCCCTTGACCAGCGCGGGCCGCACGAAACGGGCACTGACGGTATAGCGCAGGGCGTACCTGGCCACCTCGGGAGCGCCTTGTTTAACGGGCACCGACCCGTGCGGCAGCACGCTGTCATCGAGGAGCACCACCTCCGGGTCGAGCACTGCGACCAGGTCACCGAAGTCACCGGCTCGGAGGGCAGTCAGGAATGCGTCGACAATCCGCCGCTGACGAGGCTGGTCGGCCTGGTCCGGCACCGGTGAACCTTGCACCCGCCGGCGGGCCCGGCTGGCGAGTTGTCTGGCGGCAGCGGGCGAGCGGTCCAAGATGACCGCTACCTGATCGAACGGCACGGCGAAGACGTCATGCAGGACGAAAGCCAGCCGCTCGGGCGGTCCGAGCGCGTCGAGCACCACACGCAGCGCCGGTCCGAGCGAGTCGGCCAGCAGCGCCTCGGCCTCAGGATCACCCGGCCCCGGGCCGGCCGCGGGCTCTTCAGAGACAAGGTCTCCTAGCGGCTCCTCCCGGCGGGTGCGGCGGGTCCGCAGGATCCTCAGGCACTCACGGGACACCACGGTGGTCAGCCATCCGTCCAGGCTCTCCAGCTCGCCAGCGTCGGTCCGGCTCAGCCGCACCCAGGACTCCTGTACCGCGTCGTCGGCCTCGGTGAGGGAGCCGAGCATCCGGTAGGCGATGGCCCGTAGCCGCGGCCGCTGCTTCTCGAAGCGCGCGGCGAGCCAGTTCTTGTCCATCGGTCACATTCTCCTGTCGTGGCGGTTCACGACCATGAACCGCCAGGGCCGGCCGATGTGACCGGCCATCGCCAGCAGGGAGAAGCCATGAGCATGACAACGCGGCCCGCAGCCACGACCACGGCCAGCCGAGTCCCGCGCTGGCGGCCGGCTGCGTACTGGCTGGCTACCGCGGCCGTGACATTCGAGCTCGCACTCGGCGGCGCCTGGGACATCGCCCGCCTGCCGTACGTGCGTGACCTGGTCACGCACCTGGGCTACCCCACCTATTTCCTCGTGGTCCTGGGCATCTGGAAGGTGCTCGGCGCGGTGGTCCTGCTGGTGCCGGGCCGGCCGGTGCTGAAGGAGTGGGCCTACGCGGGCACGACCTTCGTCTACACGGGAGCGATCGCGTCGCATCTGACGACCGGTTACGACCGGGCTGAGGTCCCGCTCCTGGCCGTCCTCGCGGCGTTGACGCTGGCTTCCTGGGCCCTGCGCCCGGCTAGCCGCCGTCCGGCTCGAGCGCCGGCCCGCGGCTAGCCCACGGCTACTGCGGATCGAGGACGGCGAACAGCAGGCCGCCGATCATGGCCATGTTCTTGTGGAACTGGATCCGCTGCAGCTTGCGCTGGACCGGGTCATCGATCGTCCAGTACGGGTGCCCGGCCAGCGTCGTCGGGACCAGCGACGCGGCCAGGGCCAGCGCGGACAGCCGCTGGACCCGGCCGAGCGCGAGCAAGGCGCCCGCGGCCACCTGCACGGCCGCGTTGGCCCTGACCAGGAGTTCGTCGTCCTCGGGGAGCGGCACCGTGGACCGGATCTTGGTCAGGACCGGGCTGGCCAGGTCGACCCGGCCGCCGGGCTCGCGCAGCGCGTCGTAGCCGAGCAGCACGTAGGTCGATCCGGTCAGGACGCGGGCGGCAGGACGCAAGGGCGCGAGCAGGCGCCGCGACGGACTCATGACAGCCTCACATCCGGTCGGCAATATCCGGTCGCACAGGACTGTACCGGCCCGGGCGGGGGGCGGGCGTGGTTGACTCGACCGGGAACGCCGGTTTAGGTCTGTCGATCCTGAGGAGCCGAGCCATGGATGTGCGGTTGCGCGATGTTCCCGAGCAGCGCGTGGTCACCGAGCAGGCAACCGTCGACCAGGCCGCCCTCGGCGGCTGGCTGCCGGGAGCGATGAGCCGGGTGCACGAGACCGCAGGCGCGGCCAGGGCCGAGACGGGCGAACAGCCGTGGCTGCTGCGCGACCACGTCGCCGGGGAGCCGGTGTTCATCGTGATCTACGAGGGGAACCCCAACGAAGGGCCGGTCCTGGTCGAGGTGTGCACGCCCCTGCGGCCGCAGGCCGCCGACCCGGACGGGGCGTCCGCTCGGACGATCCCGGCGCACCGCGAGGCGTACGTGCGGCTGCCGAAGAACATCGTGACGTCGGGCCGGATCGGCGAGGCCTACGCTGCCGTCGAACACTGGGCCGGCGAGCAGAACCTGCAGGTCGCGGCCGCGCCGCGGGAGACCTACTGGACCGACTTCATGGCCGCAGGTCCGGACGACGAAGTGTTCGACGTCGCGTTCCCTGTGCGCTGAGCCCGCCCGGGCGTACGCTCGGCGGCAGGAGGTCGGCCTTATGGACCTAGCGGACTACTGGCGCCAGCTGCGCGCCGACGCCGCCGCGGCGCCCGACCGTCACCGTCGGGGCCAACCTGAACAGCCCGGACGGCAGCTACCAGGGGCCGACCACGACCGTCGGGACCGGGTCCTTCACCGCGACCGCCGATCACGTCCGCTGCCCGGGTGAGTGCCACGGCGGGGAGTTTCGCCACAGCTTTTCCGGCGTAGGCTCACCGCCTAGGGCCGGCTGGGGGAGCCGGACCGGCGGGGGGCGCCGATATGGGCTGGTACCAGCGCGTTCTTGTGGAGACCGGGCGGGCGCCCGCGGTCTGGATGCTGATCGCGTTCCTCGTCACGTTCGCGGTCACGCGGGCGATCACGCGGCGGATCCGCCGGAAGGCGGCCGATGCCGCGAATCCCGCCGGTCCCGCCGGTCCCGCCGACGAGGCCAGCGAATCCGGCAAAGGCCGCGGTTTCGGCGATATCTATATCGGCGGGGTGCACATCCATCACCAGGTCTGGGGCATCCTGCTGATCCTGTCCAGCGGCCTGCTGGAGTTCCGCTACAGCCCGCGATCGCCCTGGGAAGAGATACTGGCCGCGGCGTTCGGGGCGGGCGCCGCGCTGACCCTGGACGAGTTCGCACTCTGGCTCACCCTGAACGACGTGTACTGGCACGAGGCCGGCCGCAAGTCGATCGACGCCATCCTGGTCGCCAGCGCGCTCGGCGTGATCCTGCTCGTCCAGGCCTCGCCGGTCGGCACCGTGGCCGGTCACGACATCGCCGAGCTGATCGGCTACGCGCTGGCCGTCGCCATCCAGCTAGTCCTGGCCATCCTGTGCATCATCAAAGGCAAGCTCGCCACCGGCGTCATCGGGGTCGTGGTGCCCCTGCTCGCCCTGGCCGGCGCGGTCCGGCTGGCCAAGCCGGGTTCGGCCTGGGCCCGGCGGCGGTACGCGGGGGCCAAGCTGGAGCGGGCCGAGCGCCGGTTCGGCCCGGATTACCAGCGCCGCCATGACCGGCTGCGCGACCTGCTCGGCGGCGGCCCGGGACCGCCAGCCAGCACCGCGGCCGCCCAGCCGCCGCCCCCGCCGGCGCGTTCGGGCCGGTCGCAGGGCGGGTAAGGCCAGGCAGAGTCCGCTTAGGTACCTACTCGTCAACCGCGATTCCTGAACGTGCCCCACCGTACGAAGGAGCCGCCATGACAGTCGCAGCCGCATCGGCGCCTCGATCGCGGAACCTTGTCCTCGCCGCGATGATCTTCGCGGTCTCGATGACGTTCATCGACCAGACGATCATCTCGATCGCCGTCCCGCGGATCCAGCGCGAGCTCAGCCTGACCACGACCGGTGCCCAGTGGGCGGTGAACGTCTACCTGCTCGCGATGGCCGCGCTGTTCGCCTACGGCGGCCGGCTGGCCGACACCTACGGGCACCGCAAGATGGTCACGCTCGGGGTGATCATCTTCGCCGCGGCGTCGCTGCTGTGCGGGCTCACGCCGACCGGAGGGCTAGCCCAGACCTGGCTGATCGTGTTCCGCGCCATCCAGGGCGCCGGCGGCGCGATCATGTTCCCGGCCGCGCTCGGTATCGTCGTGCAGACGTTCCCGCTGCACTCTCGCGGCAAGGCGCTAGCCCTGTTCTTCGGCATCGCGGGCGGCCTGACCGCGGTCGGGCCGATCCTGGGCGGCTACCTGACCGAATGGACCTGGCGGGCGATCTTCTGGGTCAACATCCCGATCGCGATCATCGCGCTGATCCTGATCGCCGTGTCCCGGCCGCAGACCACGCACCGGCTCGCCCCGATGGACTACCGCGGGCTGGCCCTCATCGTGGCCGGGGTCGGGCTCTCGGTGTTCGGCTTCCAGCAATCCGCGGCCTGGGGCTGGACCAATCCGGCGATCGGCCTGTGCATCGCGGCCGGCCTGATCCTGCTGGTCGTGTTCTACCGCTACGAGCGCGGCCGCGACCATCCGCTGATCGACGTCGGCATCTTCCGCAGCCAGCCGTTCACAGTCGAGAACATGGTGCTGTTCGTCTCGTCGATGGCGTTCATCCCGATCTTCTTCTTCGCCTCCCAGTACGCCCAGATCTCGCTGGGCGAGCAGGCCCAGGAAGCGGGCATCGTTCTGCTGTACTTCTTCATCGGGTACTTCGTCGGCGCGCAGCTCGGCGGCCGGATGCTGGACAAGATCGGGGCGAAACGGCCGGTCGTCGTGGGCTGCGTGCTCGCCGCGGTCGGGCTGTGGCTGTGGGCGTCCGACATGACAGGGCTCAGCCTGTCCGCCCAGACCTGGTACATCATCATGGCGGGCGGCGGGATGGGCCTGATGCTCGGCCCGGCCAGCACCGACGCGGTGAACCGGGCGACCAGCACCACCTACGGGGAGGCCACCGGCATCACCCAGACGGTCCGGAACTACGCGGCCAGCCTCGGCATCGCGATCCTGGGCACGATCCTGGTTACCCAGATGCGCTCGCACCTGACCACGTCGCTCGTCGGCCAGGGACTGCCGCGCAGCCGGGCCGCCGCCCTGGCCGGGCACATCAGCCAGTCCCACGGCGGCTCGGTGTCGTCGATCCCGCACTTCGTGCGGCTCGACTTCGCGCACGCGTCGCAGGACATCTTCTACGTGATGGCCGGGGTGATGGCCGCGGCCGCGGTGATCGCGTTCGCCGGCCTGCGGGCCGGGCGGCAGCGGGCGCCAGAGGAAGCGGCCGGCGACGCGGCCAGGCCCGCGACCGGGACGGCTCAGCCGGTCGAGCCGGGGGCCAGGCCGTAGATGACCCAGACCTGACCGCGGGCGAACGGCATCCGGTGCCCGTTCGGCAGCGTGAACGTGGTCCCGCCGTTCTTGTCCGGCCGCGACCAGTGCACCTGATAGGCCCGCCCGTTGCGCAGCACGACCGCCCGGCCGTGACCGACCGTGACCGCGTACGGCGGCCGGATCCCGAGCTCGCGGAACACCGACGTCCGGACCTTGGTGTACTGGATCACCACGGTCCTCCCGCCGAGCGCGCGGCCGTTGGCGCCGTGGGCGAGCGTCCCGTCCATCGACACCAGGTAGCGGTGCTGTTTCGGCGACCACCAGAAGACGAAACGGGCGGACTGGTACCCGACCCGGTAGACGTGCATCTTGCGACCACCCGGTGGTGCCGCGCCGAACCGGAACCCGATGTCACGAGCCAGGCTGGCGTGCGGCGCCTCGCGGAGCAACGTCCTGGTGTTCGCGTACAGGTTGTAGGGCTCGACTCTGGAATAGTCGCGGTAATAGCCACCGACCTTCCCCGCGTACAGGTCGGCGATCCTGGCGTGCTCTACGACCGGCAAGAGCGCAGGCTGGGCGCCAGAAAACGCGAAGGCCGGCTTGCCGAACTGCCGCAGCAGTTTGATGTCTTCTTCTCTCGAACTCCTGACCGGGCCTACTACCGGCGGGATGTGCGAGGAGAACACGGCCATGATGCGGCTCAGCCCGCCCTCGACGGGGAGCAGGTAGACGATGTCGGCCTTGCCGAGCCCGGTCGGCGGCCTCGCCTGCGGCACGTTGTCGATCTTGAAGATCAGGGTCCGCCGCAGGTATTTGATCCGCATGCCGGTGAACGGCGAGGTCAGAGGCGGTTTCTTGGTGTGCGTCGGGGTGGGCGAGGGTGCGGCCGAGGTGGTGCGGGACCTAGGCTGCGGCTTCGCCCGGGGCTGGTGAGCGGCGAGCGCGAACACCACTCCCGCCACCACGATCAGCGCGATCGCTGACCCGGCCGCGGCGACCAGAACCCGTCGTGAGTACCTCATCAAGCGCCCGAGGCTACCATCGCGGCGGGCTTCGTCACGCCCTCCTAGCTCGAAGGGCCGCCTGGGAACCGGCTGACAAAGCGTCGCTGACCAGGTGTTTCGACGGCGTCCCGGTGATATCCGGCGCGAACGAACGCGACCGCTTCGGCGGCCGGGACACCGTCGAGCACCGCCAGGCAGGCCAGCGCCGTGCCGGTCCGGCCCCGGCCGCCGGCGCACGCGAGTTCGACGCGCTCGCGGGCGGCCCGGTCCAGTGCCTCGGCCAGCGCGTCGCGCAGGCTCGCCGGATCGGCGGGCAGCCGGAAGTCCGGCCACCTGATCCACCGGAACGGCCACGGCATCGGCGGTGGCGGCTTCCCGAGCAGGTAGAGACCGAATTCGGGATCCGGCCCGACGGGATCTGGCTGGCGCAGCCCGCGGCCGCGCACGAGCCGTCCTGATGGCAGCGCCAGCACTCCGGGAGCACCGGGATCCCAGGTCCTGCCCACCTGCTCAGCGTACGGCCGGCCACGCGGGACCATTAGCGGGACCTTCGGCACCGCGCTGCTGTCGCGGCTTCTGTTACGTTGACGATGATGCGGGATGGGGATGACCCCGCAGTCCGAATGGGGGCGAGCGCGATGGTCACCAAGGTGAGCGCGGGCTTCGATACACCCGCCGGAACCCGCGGCATTCGCCCGTCCGGGCGGTTCGGACGGCGGCTTGACAAGCGGACTGACAAGCTGGGGGGCACGCGGATCGGCCGCAAGGTCTATCGCAAGCTCATGGGCTGTGACGCCCTGATCCTGACCACCATCGGCCGCAAGAGCGGGATCGAGCGCACACACCGGGTTGCCTGCTTCCCCGGCAAGGACGGCAGCTGGCTGATCGTCGCGTCGGCGGGTGGCACCGCCTCCAACCCGGCGTGGTACTACAACCTGGCCGCCCACCCCGACCAAGTCCAGATCGAGGTCGAAGGCCGCAAGGTCGCGGTGACCGCCGGGCAACTCCACGCAGCTGAGCGCGCGGAAGCCTGGCAGCAGATCGTCGCTACCTCGCCGCAGTTCGCCCGGTTCCAGCAGAAAACCGACCGGAAGCTGCCCGTCATCCGCCTGATGCCCCGATCCGGCTCCAAGGCACCGCAATCTTGAGGCCGCGACGACGCCCTCCGCCGCGCCCTGTTCCCGGCCGGTTAGTTCCGCAACTCCGGAAGCCAGGCCTGGACGGTCCCTGTCCTCGGCAAGACCATGGGCCGGAACTTCAGGCATCGCGAACTGCCCGCGACCTGACAAGCGGGCCGCGGAACCGCGATGAGTGTCTCCATGCCGCCGTCGTTCAGCGCCAGCACCGTGCCGCCCGGGCTGAACACCACGCCGTTCTGCCCCCCGGAGATCCGGGCGGACAGCGGTGACTGCGTGTGGATACCGCGTCCGGCGATTACCCCGATGTAGGCATGCCAGCTGCCGGGGAGGTCGCCGCGGCCGGTTTGCAGCGCGAAGAGTCCGTCAGGTCCCCAGATCAGGCCGAGCTGCGAAGGGGCCGGCGGCACGTAGGCGGCGATCGGCTGGCGACCGGTCAGCACCAGCTCGGCCGGGCGATCCGGCGAACTGTCGCGCATGAAGGCCGTTGCCGACTGATGCCGGGGCGCGGCGAGCCAGACGGCCAGGCGCCCCGCCCAGCCCGTGCCGGGCGCACCGTCGGCCCTGATGTAGTGCGGCGGCCCCGCCCCTGGCTGTGCTCGCTCATAGGCGCGGATGAGCGCTGGGTCCGAGACAGTCAGGAACACGCCGCGGGCTCCGGTCTCCGCGTTGACCAGCATCAGCGCGTGGCCGCTGGGTGAGGTGGCAGCCAGCGTGCGCGAGCCGGTCCAGGCGAATCCGGCTGGCGCGATCTGGCCGGCATTCTCGCTCCGGCCCGTGGCCAGGTCCTTGATCCACAGCGTGTCCGTGACTGACTGAGCCGACGCGATGTCCTGGCGGACGTAGGCCAGCAACGACAAGTCAGGGGACAGCGCGGCCTGGATCACGCTGACCTGGCGGTTCCAGGTCATAGGCAGCACTCGTCGCTGGTGCCGGCCGCTCTGGGTCATCGTGTAGTAGCCAGCCCGGGCCCCGCGGTACCGCCAGGCCAGGATCTCGGCACCGGTCACGCTGGCCCTATCGAAACGGCCGGGAATCCAGGTGACGCGTCCGTCCGGATAGAGCCAGCGCAGCCGAGCGCCGCTTTCGAGCAGCATTCGGCCGCCGCCCGGGAACAGCACTGCGTGCCCGTGATGCCGCCCCGTCACCGGCCCGCCGGCCGCCTGCCACGGCCGGACGGCCAGGGCGACCGCCCCCGCGATCGCAGCCATGGCCGCGGCTGCTCCGATGACGGCCCGGACCTTCCGGCCGCGGCGGTACCTGGACTGCACGGCGGTCAGCAGGCAGGGCGGGGGATCGTTGTCACGCACCGACGCATCGACCGCGTCCCTGATGCGCTCGCCCAGGTCAGTCATGGCGTTTACCTCCGTGCGGCGCGCCCGCGGGTGGCAGGTCGGCTAGGGGAGTGCCGGCCAATGTTCCGTCGTCCAGTTCGCGGAGCCGGGCCAATGCCCGCGAGGCCTGACTCCGCACCGTCGCCTGGCTGCAGTTCAGTGCGGCCGCGATGACCGGGTCGGGCAGATCCTCCCAGTACCGCAGCACCAGCACGGCTCGCTGCTTCGGCGGCAGCGCGGCCAGCGCCCGCACGAGGGCGTCGCGGTCGGCGACCAGCCCGGCCTGGTCTCGGGCCGTCACCCCCGCCGCCGCATCCAGTGGCTGCTCGCGCCGGCGGGTGAGGGTGCGGCGCCAGTCGGTGGCCGCGTTCACGATGATCCGGCGTACATACGGCTCGGCCGAGCCGGGCTGGAACGCTGGATCGGGCCGGAGGGCGGAGTCAGCCCGGAAGAGCGTTCGGCGGTGCCGGAATGTCCGTTCGAGCGCGATCTGCAGCACGTCTTCGGCCGCGGCGCGGTTCCAGGCCGTCAGAACCAGGGCGAGCCGGAAGAAATACGCAGAACGACCGCGTACGAACTCCTCGAAGGCGGCGTCAGCCGCCGCGGTCGCAGCGGGCCGCGACGCCGGAATATTCACACTGCATCTACGATCGCCGGGGCCGGGTTGTTGCACGGCATCGGCGGATGGCCCGCGGCAAAGGCCACCCGGACCGACCGCGTTGCCGCTGCCTCGCGCATATGTCATTCTCTACCTGGAACGCATCGATCGCCCCGCCGACGTAGGAACCGCCGAGTAGCGTCCGTTGCCGATGGCGAGGGCTGTACCAGGGGCAGGGGAGCGACCCGATGGGCATTCTCAACGAGGCGCGCCGTGAATTCATCGCGGCACCGGACACCTCGAAGGGCCAGATCGTCTTTAAGTGGCCCGACCACAACATCCGCAAGTTCTCCCGTGCCATCGTCGAGCCCGACGCCGCCGCGGTGTTCATCAGCCAGGGCCGGGTCATGGGCATCCTCGGCCCCGGCCAGCACACCCTGGACGCGGCCGAGCTGCCGTTTCTCGGCATGTTCGTGGACTGGGCGTCCAACAGCAACGCGTTCAAGGCCGAGATCTTCTTCGTCGGAGCCCGCGAGTTCCCGAACTGCCGTTTCGGCGGGCGCCTGGACGAGGTGCAGGACCCGCAGACCGGGCTGATCGTGACATTGCGGTCGTTCGGCGAGTACGCGATGCGAGTGATCGACCCGTCCCGGCTGATCCTCAACCTGGTCGGCACCGTGGACGTGACCAATAACGAGGCCGTGACCGGCTGGGTCACCCAGCAGCTGCTCAAGGCGACCCGCACGACCGTGACCCGCCAGCTCATGTCCGGCGCCTGGCAGATCCTCGGCCTGTCGATGCACAGCCCGGAGATCGAGGCCGGCGCCCGCGACGCGGCGAACTCCGAGCTGGTCGACTACGGCATCGCGATCACCAGGCTCGGCAACCTCGACATCAACCTGGACGACGACGACAACGCGCGGCTGAAGAAGCTGGCCGGCGACACGGCCTACAGCCGCCTGGCCGGCGGGTTCATGCAGGCGGCCCAGGCCGAAATGATGCAGGGCGCCGGCCAGGGCATGGCCCAGGGCGGCGGCGCGGTCGGCCCGATGTTCCTCGGCGCGGGCCTGGGCATGGGCCAGATGATGGGCCAGCCCCAGCAGGCGCCGGCCTACCCGCCCCCGCCGGCCCCGGGCTTCGCCGGCGGCGGCGCCGGCTACGGCCAGCCGCAAGGCCAGCCCCAGCCCCAGCAGGCCCCGCCCCAGCAGCAGCAAGCGTCGCAGGAGGAGACCCAGCAGGCTCCGCAGCACCCGCCGACGCAGCAGGTGCAGCCCACCGCCCCGGCCGGGACCGTCCAGTGCGGCAACTGCCAGGCCGACGTGCGGGCCGGCGCGAAGTTCTGCGACTCCTGCGGCAACCCGATGGCCAAGCACTGCACCAACTGCAACGCCGAGATGAGCGCTACCTCCAAGTTCTGCGCGGAGTGCGGGACGCCGGCCGGCTGACGGCCTGCGTTGTGACGATCGCCGCCAGGTAACCGGCGGCGACGTCCCGTAACGGGCTGCGACGCTCAGGCGCTGTCCGCTACGATCCCGTCCCGTATTCCCGGTGTGTCCCGCAACGTTGCGTCAGAAAGGCTCGCGCTGATGGATCGGATCGAGTGCCAGTGGTGCAAGGCGCAGAACGAGACCGCCAGGACTAGCTGCTTCACCTGCGGTGCGCCGCTGGACAAGAAGAACATGGTGTCCGACTCGGGCTGGAGCGAGGCACCGCGGCTGCGGGACATGACCGAGTTCCAGTTCTCCAATTCCACCTGCCAGGTGGAGGGCGAGGTCGTGCCGGTCGCCGAGATCGCCCTGGCGCCGGGCGACGCGGTCTTCTTCGAGCATCACGTGATGCTGTGGAAGGAACCGCAGGTTCCGATGATGGCGATGAACACCGGCGGCGGCATGAAGCGCACCATGGGCGGCATGCCGCACATCCTGAGCGTCGCCCAGGGCCCCGGCCGGATCGCGTTCTCCAGGGACGCGACCGGCGAGATCGTCGTGCTGCCGCTGCATCCGGGCATGGAGATGGACGTCCGCGAGCACGCGTTCCTGATCGGCACGCACTCGATCAACTACTCATTCGTGCGGATCAAGGGCCTGACCAACCTGCTGCACGGCGGCAGCGGCATGTACATGGACCGGTTCATCACCCAGAACTACCCGGGGCTGCTGCTGCTGCACGGATACGGCAACGTGTTCCAGAAGACGCTCGCGCCCGGCGAGAAGATGCTGATCGAGCCGGGCGGGTTCTTGTACAAGGACTCCACCGTCCAGATGAACACGGTGCAGATGGACATCAAGACCGGGATGATGCGCCGCGGCATGTACCTGGCCGAGATGACCGGCCCCGGCCGGGTCGGCATCCAGTCCATGTACGTCCACCACGGCTCGGAGTAACGGGATGACCAGCTACGGCCCGCCCACGTACACCTGCCCGTACTGCCGGATGACCAACAACGACGACGGCAACCCGACCTGCCCGCGGTGCGGTGCACCAGTCGACATCCGGCTCCGGGTCTCCAACTCGGGCTGGAGCAAGCAGCCGCCGATCCGCGACATGGCCAGGATCCGGTTCAACCGGTCCACCTGCCAGATCAGCGGCACCTACGTCCCGGTCGCCGAGATGCAGCTGCACGACGACGACTGGGTGTACTTCTCGCACCATGTGCTGCTGCACACCGAGGCACGGGTGCGGATGGAGTCGATGAAGCTCAAGGGCGGCTGGAACCGGGTGATGGCCGGCATGCCGCTGATCATGATGCGAGCCCAAGGGCCCGGATTCATCGCGTTCAGTGCCGATCACCCGGGCGAGGTGCTGGCCATACCGCTCGAGCCGAACCAAGGTGTCGACGTCGTGGAACACCAGTTCCTGGTAGCCACCGGCAACATCGGCTTCGAGTGGCACAACTCCAACGTCTGGTACACGACCGGCAGCGGCGACGACACCGAATGGCACTACCCGGTCGGCCGCAACATCGACCGCTTCATCGCGCACGGCACGCCGGGCCTGCTGCTGCTGCACGCCCCGGGCAACACGTTCGTGCGCGACCTCGGCCATGGCGAGCGGATCCTGGTCCAGCCGGGCGGGCTGATCTGGAAAGACCCGTCGGTGCGGATGTTCCTGCACTTCGAGTACCCGCGCGGGCAGTACTGGTTCAGCTCGGCCCGGTGGCAGGCCAAGTCCATCTGGCTGACCCTGCAGGGACCAGGCCGGGTCGCGATCAAGTCGGTTTTCGAGCAGCCAGAACTGACCGGCTCGGTGTCGAACAACTCGGCCGCGACCTCTCAGTTCTGGTGACCGGCCCGCGCGGCCGGCGCGCGCCTGTCGCCGGCCACCGCGCGGCCGGCCCGGCGGCCTGAATACACGCAGTCGGCCAGCGACAGCCCGCTGACGTACGAGTTCGAGCACAGCCCGACCGCGCTGCGCCCGGCCGCGTACAGGCCAGGCACCGCCGACCCGTCGGCCCGCAGCACCTGGCCGGTCTGCTCGGACACGGTGAGCCCGCCGAGCGTCAGCATCGGGGCCGGGTAAGCGGGCCGCGGCCGGATCGACAAGTCGATCAGCGAGAACGGCGGGCGCAGCAGTCCGGCCCTCGCCTCGTCCGGCTTGCGGGCCGGATCGGGCCGGCCGTCCCGCACCGCCTCGTTATAGGCCGCGACCGTGGCCGCCACGCCAGCTTCGTCCAGGCCGGCCTTGGCCGCCGCGCCGGCCACCGTCGGGGCACTGACCCGGGCCCTGGCCAGCAGGTAGACCGCCTGCACGACCTGGAACCACTGCACCTCACGGGCCAGCTGGCGCCAGGAGCGGGCGACGATGTCGCGGTCCACCACCAGCCAGGCCCGCCGGTCGTGGTCACGGATCATGGCCTCGCCGATGGCTGCTCCGTAGCGGGACTCGTCGATGACCCGCCGGCCCGCCCGGTCGACCAGCACCCCGCGCAGGAAGGCGGCCGGGGGGGTGATGAACCGCCAGCAGGACACCCGGTCGAGGAAGCGGGCGGCCCCGCCGGCCTGCAGGCCGAGCCGGATGCCGCTGCCGTCGTCGGCGACCGTGCCGAGCGCGAGGCCGCCCCGGTAGGCGGGAGCGTGCTCGCGCAGCATCTCTCGGTTGGCCACGAACCCGCCCGCGGCCAGAACCACGCCGTCGCGCGCCGCGATGTGCAGCGGCCGGGCCCAGCGGCGTTCCAGCCAGGCGACCGGGCCGTGCAGCTTACGGCCGGCGCTCCCGCCGTACAGGAACGCCTTCTTGCCGAGCCGGTGGCCGGTCCGGTGGGCGACCCGGGCCCAGGCCGGCGCGGACCCCAGGCTGCGGCAGGTGACGCCGGTCACCCGCCCGTCCGGCCCGGTGACCAGCTCGGTCGCGGTGGTCTGGGGCAGCACGGTGATCCCGGCCGAACGCACCGCGCCGGCCAGCGCGGCGAACAGCACCCGCCCCGAAGTACCACGTCCGACCGCGCGGTGCCCCCGCGGCGCTGGCGGCGCGGCATCGGCGAAGGACAGCTCGCTACCTGAGTAATAGAGGAAATACCGGTTGCTCGGATACGACGTCTTGTCCGGGCACAGGCTGCCTTCGAACCGCACCCCCTGGCTGGCCAGCCAGGCCAGCATCTGGGCGCTGGTGTCGCAGAAGTCTCGCAGGGTCGCCTCCGAGACGGCGTCGCCGACTTCGTGCCGCAGGTAACCGAACATCGCCTCGGGGGTGTCGGACACCCCGGCCTCCAGCTGCTGCAGGGTGCCCCCGCCGGCGTACACGATCCCGCCGGACAGCGCGGTCGAACCGCCGCCGGTGAACCGGTCGATCAGCACGACCCGGGCCCCGGCCGCCGCGGCCTCGAGGGCCGCGCAGGCCCCGGCCGCGCCGAACCCGACGACGACCACATCGGTCTCGACGTCCCACGGCGGCGGTGCAGGCGGGTGCATGGCGGTCTCCGTTCGCCCTGGTCCTCACTCCTCCGTATACGTGTACGTGTAGGGGTTGTCCAGGACGCGGGTCTGCGGGATCTCCGGGTGCATGCCCTCGTGCCACGCCTCGGGACCCAGTTCGCCCTGCAGGTAGGTCACCGTCTGCTCGATCGCCCGGCGGGCGGCGGCCAGGTCGGTGCCGGTCAGCCGGTGGTCGTACTTCACGACCCGGCCGTTGATCACCACGGTGTGCACGTCGCCCCGCTGGGCCTGGAAGACCACATGCCCGTACGGATTCAGCAGCGGGAACATGACCGGCGAGTGGTCGTTCTTGATCAGCACCAGGTCGGCCTTCTTGCCCGGCTCGATGCTGCCGGTCAGCGCGTCGAGGCCGAGCGCCTGCGCCCCGCCGCGGGTGGCCCAGTCGACGACCTGCTCGGCCCGCAGCTTGTGATGGGTCACGGTCTCGTCCCTGGCGTGCGCTTCCAGGTGCTCGCGGGCCCGGTCGGCGCTGAGCGTGGCCCGCATGGCCGAGAACAGGTCCGCACTCCACCAGACGCTGGTGTCCATCGACAGCGACACCGGTATGCCGTGCTCGCGCAGCTTCCAGGTCGGCGGATACCCCTGGCCGGCGCTCTGCTCGCTCTCGGTCGACAGCGACGCCGACCCTCCGGTCGCGGCGATCCGGTGGTAAGAGTCGGCCGACAGGGTGGCCGCGTGCACGTAGACGTTCCGCTCGGTCATGAAGCCGTGCTCGTGCATCAGCCTGATGCCCTCGTCGCCGGTCACCTTCCACACCCCGGCGTGCGTGGTCACCGGCACGTTCAGCTCCCTGGCCACCTCGAACGCCGCCTTCTCGGGGAACTCGGGGCCGGCCGGGGGGACGTCGAACGCGATCTGGAAGCCGAGCATGTCGTCGCCGGTCCCGAACCGCCGGGACACGAAATCGCGGAACTCAGGCGCGGCGGTCCACTCCCACGGCGCGGCCTGGATGTTGCCGTAGGCCAGCACGAACCGGCCGGGCACCTGCGCCAGGGCGTCGGTCGCGGCCTCGGCGTGCTCGATCGTCTGCAGGTTGTGCGACCAGTCGACGGTCGTGGTCACCCCGGCGTCGATCGCCTCGATCGCGCTCAGCAGGTTCCCGGCGTAAATGTCCTGAGGACGGAACGACTTCCCCCACTGCAGGTAGTTCCACACGAAGTACTGAGTCAGCGTCCAGTCGGCGCCGTAGCCGCGCATCGCGGTCTGCCACATGTGCCGGTGCGTGTCGATCATGCCGGGCATGACGATGCCGCCGCTCGCGTCGATCTCGGCCGTTCCCTCCGGCACCGGCAGGTGCTGGCCGACCGCGGCGATCCGGTCACCCGAGATCAGCACGTCGGCGTCGTGCTCCACCCGGTGCCGGTCGTCCATCGTGAGCACGGTCGCGTGCCGGAAGACCAGCGGCTGGCCGGGGGCGGAAGGCGCGGTCATCATGTGCTCCGTTCTGCAGCCTGAGCGGAAGCGTGGCCGGATTCTGGTGGTGCTGTCAAGGCGGGCCGCCGGCCGCAAGGCATACTGCCGGTCATGAGCCAACCCGTCTCCGGCCCGCTGGCCGGGCTGCTGGTCGCCGACTTTTCCCGGGTGCTGGCCGGCCCGTACTGCACGATGCTGCTGGCCGACCTGGGCGCCGACGTCATCAAGGTGGAAAGCCCGGGCGGAGACGACACCCGGCGCTGGCAGCCGCCGGTCACCGCCGACGGCGTCTCGACCTACTACCTGTCGGTGAACAGGAACAAGCGGTCGGTGGCACTCGACCTGGGCCAGGACGCCGACCTGGCCGCGGCCCGCGAGCTCGTCAGGCGGGCCGACATCATGGTCGAGAACTTCAAGCCGGGCGGGCTGGCCAGATTCGGCCTCGATTACCGGGGCGCGCGGTCGCTGAACGAGGCCATCATCTACGCGTCGGTGACCGGGTTCGGCTCCGGCGGCGGCGCCCACCTGCCCGGCTACGACCTGATGGTGCAGGCCATGTCCGGACTGATGAGCCTCACCGGCGATGCCGACGGGCCGCCGTACCGGGCCGGGGTCGCGGTGTTCGACGTGATGGCCGGGCTGCACACCACCATCGCGGTGCTGGCCGCCCTGAACCACCGGGCGGTGACCGGCGAGGGACAGCACGTCCAGGCCAGCCTGCTGGCCTCGGCCCTGTCCGGAATGGTGAACCAGACCGGCGCCTACGCCGCGGCCGGGGTGGTCCCGTTCCGGATGGGCAACGCGCATCCCAGCCTGTTCCCCTACGAGCCGCTGCCGACCGCCGACGGCGAGCTGATCCTGATCGCCGGCAACGACACCCAGTTCCGGAAGGTGTGCGAGGTGCTCGGCGCGCCTGAGCTGGCCAGCGACCCGCGGTTCGCCCGCAACGAGGACCGCACCGCCAACCGGGCCGAGTTGCGTGAGCTGCTCGTGGCCAGGCTGGCCGCGCGGTCCGCGGCCGACTGGTTCGGCGCGCTGATCGCGGCCGGGGTACCGTGCGGCCCGATCAACACCGTCGACCAGGGCGTCGCGTTCGCCGCCGAGATCGGCCTCGACCCGGTCATCTCGGCCGGGAAGGGCGACCGGGCCAGGAACGGCATCCGGCATCCGGTCACCTACTCGGCGACCCCGCCCAGGTACGACCGGCCGCCGCCCGAGCTCGACGAGCACGGCGACGAGATCAGGGCCTGGCTGACCGCAGGAGAGGGCGTATGAGCGAGCAGGTTCCGCAGTTCCCGACCTCGCTGGGCAGTTCCACCGCCGACACGATCAGCCTGCTCGGCCAGGACCTGGCCGCCGACCTGATGGGCCGGGTCAGCTTCGGGGAGCTGGCGCTGTGGCTGGTCACCCAGCAGCGGCCGACCGCGGCCCAGGTCAGGGTGTTCGAGGCGGTGCTGGTCGCGCTGGCCGATCACGGCTTCACCCCGACCGCGATCGCGACCAGGCTGACCTACCTGAGCGCGCCGGACTCGGTCCAGGGGGCGATCGCGGCCGGGCTGCTCGGCGGCGGCTCCCGGTTCCTCGGCGTCACCGAGGACGCCGGCCGGTTCCTGTCCGAGGCGCTCGGCGCCGGGCCGCCGCCATCCGATGACGCGGGCTACGACGAGCTGGCCCTGCGGGTGGTGCGGGCCGCCCGTGAGCGGCGCACGTTCGTGCCCGGCCTCGGCCATCCGGTGCACAAGGTCACCGACCCGCGCACGCCGCGGCTGCTGGAGATCGCCGAGCAGGAGGGCCTGCGCGGCCCGCACCTGCGGCTGTTCGAGGCAATCGGCCGGGTGCATCCGCAGGTCCTCGGCCGGACGCTGCCGCTGAACGGGGCCGGCACCTGCGGCGCGGCGCTGGCCGATCTCGGCCTGCCGCCCGGCTTGCTGCGCGGATTCGCCCTGCTGGCCAGGACGGCCGGCCTGCTCGGCCAGCTTGCCGAAGAGCAGCGCAGGCCGATCGGGATGGACCTGTACCTGACCGTCGAGCACAACACCCGCTATTCGCCCCCCGAGTGAGGAGCCGCCATGGCCCGCGTCGTCGCGGTCATCGCCTCGACCCATCACCCGTTCTACTACCGGGCCAGCACTGCCACCGGTGACGACCGGCCGCCGTTCGCCGACGAGTGGGTAGCCAAGATCGAGGCGTTCAGGGACACCCTGACCAGGGCTCGTCCCGACGTGCTGGTGATGGTCGGCAGCGACCATTTCCACCAGCTCTGGCTGGACAACATGCCGCAGTTCCTGATCGGCAAGGCACCGTGCTACGACGCGAATTTCTACAACGAGGAGCGCGAGTTCGGGCTGCCCAGGATGTTCGTGCCCGGCCAGGAGGACCTGTCCGCGTACCTGCTGCGGGAAGGCATGGACGCCGGCTTCGACCTGGCGTTCAGCAATGAGCTGCGAATCGACCACAGCATCACCTGTCCGCTGATCACGCTGCGGCCGCAGGCCGACCTGCCGATCGTGCCGGTGTACACGAACATCTTCGCCCCGCCGCTGCCGCGCCCGAAACGGTTCGTCGAGCTGGGCAAGACGATCCGCCGGCTCGTCGAGGCCTGGCCGTCGGACCAGCGGGTCGCGATCATCGGCACCGGGCACCTGTCGCTCGAACTGGGCGGCCCCCGGCAGTTCGGGCCGCACGGGCCCGACCCCGAATTCGACCGCAAGGCGGTGGAGTGGATCGCCTCCGGCGACCTGGAGTCGGCCCTGGCCGAGGTCACCCTGGACAGCCTGTGGCGGCCCGGCAACGCCACCCACGGCTTCATGGACTTCATGCTGATGATGGGCGTGGCCGGGGAGAACGCACGGGCCGACTTCACCGACTCGCTCGACCTGTTCCACACGATGGAGGCGTACTTCACCTGGTATCCGGGAGGCCCGGCGGCCCTGGACGATGGAGCGACAGCATGAGCAGGTACCTGCTGAACAAGTTCCTCTACACCATCGACCGGGACCCTGCGATGGTCGAGCGGTACCGGGAAGACCCGCGCGGCACCGTGCAGTGGTGGGAGGCCGAGCGGGCCAACGTGATCCTGAACTGCCCGGAGATGGAGGCCAGCACCTGGCTGCGGTTCACCGACGCCGAGCGGGAGGCGCTGGCTACGCACGACTACGTCACCCTGTTCGAGCTCGGCAGCCACAATTTCCTGCTGCTCACGCTGTTCATCGCGTTGTTCGAGCGCGATTACGCCGAGCCGCTGGCTTTCCAGCGGGAATTCGCGGCCCGGCTCAGTCACTGGTCGCTGCCCTACCCCGACATATCCACCTGATCATCAGCTGGTCATGCGAATGCGCTGGTAACAGTAGCCGTCGCGCGAATTGAACGTCATGATGTCGGACATGGATATGGTTTCCTCGCCAGTCGCCGCATGACCGGCACCTCGCTGCAGCCGGTCGCTATCGGGCTGGCGATTACCGCGGCCGCGTCGTTCGCGGTCGCCAATGTCGTGCAGCAGCGGGTAGCCGCCAAGCTGCGGTCCGGCACGGCATTCGACTCCGGCGTCCTGCTCAAGCTCATCCGCCGCCCGCTCTGGCTGGTCGGCCTCGGCCTGGTCATCGTCAGCCTGTCGCTGCAGGCGACCGCGCTCGGCCTGGGCCGCCTGGTCGTGATCGAGCCGGTCCTGGCCAGCAGCCTGCTGTTCGCGCTGGCCCTGTCGGCCCGGGCCGACCGGCGCCGGATGCGGCCGTCGGAATGGCTGGCCGCGCTGGCGACCTTCGCCGGGCTCGTGGTGTTCCTGTCCGTCGCCCAGCCGTCAGGGGGGGACTCCACCGCACCGCCGCTGCCGCTCGGGCTGGCCGCGGCCGGGGCCATCGCGGTCGCGGCGATCGCCGTCGTGGTCTCCAAGAACATGTCGCCGCTGCGCCGGGCGCTCACGCTCGGGATCGGCGGCGGGATCGCGGCCGGCGTGACTGACGCGCTCACCAAGACGTTCGCCGTCCTGGTCGGCAACCATCAGTTCGGCGCACTGGCCGACCCCCGGCCCTACCTGCTCGTCGTCGTCGGCCTGCTGACCTACACGCTGCAGCAGAACGGCTACCGGGCGGCTGGCCTGGCCGCCTTCCTGCCGGTGTTCTCCGTCCTGGACCCGGCCGTCGGCTCGGTCCTCGGCCTGTCCATATACCACGAGCACCTGGGCGACAGCCCGGCCCAGATCGCCGTCGAGGCGGCCGCGGTGCTGGTCGCCGCCTGGGGGATCATGCACCTAGCCAAGTCGACGGCCGAGCCCGAGCCGGTCCGGCCGGCCCTGGCCCCTGGCACCGTGCCCGTGCCGGCCGCCGCCCAGCTTCACCTGACCCCGCTGCCCGCCGTCCCGCTGGCCGCCGTCCCGCTGCCCGTGGTCCCGCTGGCCGCGCCGGTCGCAGCGGTCCTGGACGAACCGCCGGCCTGACCGGCCTGACCGGGCCGCCGGGCGCTGCGTACGATGCGGTGGGTGGCTACCCGCTACGACGTGTCCGCCGTCCCCCCGCAGGGCGGTTACGTCGCCAAGCAGTGCCCGGTCCGGGCCCAGTGGGACACGATCGCGCCCTGCGAGCCCCGGCCCGATTCGCCCGCGGTCGCCAGCCGGAAGCACGACGGCCTGGTGTTCGAGGAAGAAATCGTTACTGCCCTGCTCGCAGCGCATCCCGATGCCGGGGTGATGCCGGGCTTCCCGGCCGCCCCGGCCGACCCGGCCGACCGCGAGGAACTCACCAGGGCCGCGATGACGGCCGGGGTGCCGGTCATCATCGGCGGCCGGCTTCCGGCCGACCTGACCGGCCGCCGGGTCGGCCTGCCCGACGTGCTCGTCGCGGCGGCCGGCGGCGGCTACCGGGCGGTCGACATCAAGCACCACCGGTGCCTGGATCCCGCCCCGCCTGGTCCTGGGTCGCCGGCGGCCCTGCTTGCGCCGCTTGCCAGTCCGTGGCTGGAGAACGCGGCCGGCGATCAGCCCTTCACGGTCCGCCGGCATCGCGACGACCTGCTGCAACTCGCCCATTACCAGCGGATGCTGGAGGCGGCCGGGTTCGCGGCCGGCGACGGCCGCCGCTACGGCGGCATCATCGGCGTCGACAGCGTGGTGGTCTGGCACGACCTGGACGCGCCGCAGCTGCGGACCCCGGCGGCCGGGGGCGGCGTGAAGACCAGGTCGGCCATGGCCGTGTACGACTTCGAGTTCGATTTCCGGCTCGACATCATCGCCGTGGCGGCGCAGTCACGGCAGGACCCGGCCGTGCGCCCGCTGCTGGTGCCGGTCAGGATCGGCGAGTGCGGGGAGTGCCCGTGGTGGCCGGCCTGCGAGCCGGCCCTGGAGGCCGGCTCTGGAGACGTCAGCCTGCTGCCCGGGGTCGGCTGGCGGGACTGGCGGGTGCACCGCGATCACGGCATCACCAGCCGGGCCGAGCTCGCGGCCCTCGATCACGCGGCCGCCGTCACCGCGGGCGGCTACCAGGATCGGCCGATGCGCGCGCTGCCCGAGCAGATCGACCTGGCCAGGGCGGCCCTCGGCCCGGCCGCCGTCTACCGGCGGCGGGGCGTCGGCCTGGTCACGGTCCCGCGCGGCGACGTCGAGGTCGACATCGACATGGAGAACACGGCGGCCGGCACCTACCTGTGGGGCGCGCTGGTGACACTGCGCGGCCGCGCTCCGGCGACACTGCGCGGCGCCGCGCCCGAGGGGCTCTGCCGGGCCGGCTACCGCGGGTTCGCCAGCTTCGAGCCGATGACCGCCGGGCTCGAGGCAGCCATCTTCGCGGAATTCTGGGACTGGCTGACCGGGCTCCGGGCCGCCGCCGCAACCGCGGGCCTGCCCATGCGCTGTTACTGCTATAACGCCTCAGCCGAGAACTCCCAGCTCAGGAGACTCTCGGCGGGTACTGACCGGGCCGCCGGGGTAGCCGCCTTCATCGCCTCGGATCAGTGGACCGACTTGTACCGGGTAGTGACCAGCCAGCTGATCACCGGCGGATCGCTCGGCCTCAAGCGGGTCGCCCCGATCGCCGGCTTCGGCTGGGAGGTCGACGACCCGGGCGGCGACGTCTCGATGCTGCGGTACGCGGCCGCGGTCCACGGCGACCAGGCCGCCGCGGACTGGCTCCTCACCTACAACAGGAACGACACCGAAGCGACGCTGGCACTGCGCGACTGGCTCGAGCGCAGTGCGAGCGACTGCCCATCGATCGCGGACGCGCGGTAGCGCGCCGCCGCAGGGGGGACCTCACCGACGTGGCCACGACCCAGCCAGGCCCGGCAAGCGCCGGGGCTGTTCCCGCCCAGACCGAGCTCAGCCAGCGGCAGATCCTGATCGTGATGTCCGGGCTGCTGCTCGGAATGCTGCTGGCCGCGCTCGACCAGACGATCGTGGCCACCGCGCTGCCGACGATCGCCGGCGACCTGCACGGGCTGTCCCGGCTGTCCTGGGTGGTCACCGCATACCTGCTCGCCTCGACCGTGTGCACCCCGCTGTGGGGCAAGCTAGGCGACCTGTACGGCAGGAAGAGGTTCTTCCAGGCCGCGATCGTGATCTTCCTGGTCGGCTCCGTACTGGCCGGCCTGTCCCAGACGATGACCCAGCTGATCATCTTCCGCGCCCTGCAGGGCGTCGGCGGCGGCGGCCTGATGGTCGGGGCCCAGACGATCGTCGGCGACGTCGTACCGCCCCGTGACCGTGGTCGCTACCAGGGCTTCTTCGGCGCCGTCTTCGGCGTGACCAGCGTGATCGGCCCGCTGATCGGCGGTTTCTTCGTGGACACGCTGTCCTGGCGCTGGGTGTTCTACGTCAACCTGCCGGTCGGCGCGGTCGCGCTGATCGTGGTGGCCGCGGTGCTGCCGGCCAGGCGGGGGACCGGCCAGCACAAGATCGACTACCTTGGCACCATCATGATCGGCGGCGCGGCCAGCAGCCTGGTCCTGCTGACCTCGCTGGGCGGCGTGACCTACCCGTGGGGCTCGGGGCCGATCATCACGCTCGGCGTGCTTGCGGTGGCGTTCACGATCGCGTTCATCGTGGCCGAGCAGCGCGCTTCCCAGCCGGTGCTGCCGCTGCACCTGTTCCGGCAGCGGGTCTTCGGCGCGTCCGGGGCGATCGGCTTCGTGGTCGGCTTCGCAATGTTCGGCGCGCTCACCTACCTGCCCCAGTACCAGCAGGTGGTCAGGGGGGTGAGCCCGACCGGGTCAGGGTTGCGGCTGCTGCCGATGATGGCCGGGCTGCTGGCCACCTCGATCGGGACCGGCCAGCTGATCTCGCGCTGGGGCCGGTACAAGATCTTCCCGGTCGTCGGGACCGCGGTCATGACGGCCGGGCTGTACATGCTCTCGCACCTGTCGCCGACCACCAGCACGCTGGCCGCGTCGCTGGGCATGCTGGTGCTCGGAGCCGGCATCGGAGCCACCATGCAGGTGCTGGTGATCGCGGTGCAGAACGCGGTCGACTACTCCGATCTGGGCGCGGCCACGTCGGGCACCACGTTTTTCCGGTCGATCGGCGGCTCGTTCGGCACCTCGGTGTTCGGGGCGATCTTCGATCACGTGCTGCCCGGCAACATCGCCTCGGCCCTGCACGGGCTGAAACTGCCGGCCGGCATCGGGATCAGCAGCGGGGCCAGCCCGGCCGTGCTCGACAAGCTGCCGGCACCCATCCATACCGCCCTCGTGTCCGGGTACTCGGCCTCGATCCGCACGGTTTTCCTGGCCGCCGTCCCGGTCGGCGCGCTCGCCTTCGTGCTCACGTTCACGCTCAAGGAACTGCCGCTGCGCAAGACCGCGGGCGCGGTCGATCCGGCCGACCGGCTCGCTCCGACGGCCAGGCCGACGGTCAGGACGTCGGAGGAGGAGATGAGCCGGGCGGTCAGCTCGCTGCTGCACCGCGAGGTCCGGCACGAGGTCTACTCCGGCCTGGTCGCCAAGTCCGGCATCGGGGTCTCGCCGCGGGCGGGCTGGCTGCTGCTGCGGGTCGGCGAGCATGCAGGGGAGTCCAGGGCCGAGCTGGCACATTGCCTGGGAATCACCATGGCCGACCTGAGCGACCGGATGAGCGAGCTGGTGCAGGCTGGCTACGTCCAGCCCGACGGCACTTCCGCGCCAGGCGAGCCGGAACGGATGACCGAGGCCGGCCAGTCGGCCTACGACCGGATCTTCGCGGCCCGGCACGACCGGATCGCGCTGCTGCTTGACGGCTGGCAGCCTGAGCAGCATCCGCAGCTGCTCGCGCTGCTGACCAGGATCACGCACGAGCTGGCCGCGAGCCACGAGCGCCCGGGACCTGACCTGGACCGGGTCGCGTGAGCGAGCTGCAGCAGGCCTGGCTGCCGGTCGGCCTGCAGCTCAACCAGGCGGCCAGGGGAGTCGGCCGTGCCTTCGACCAGGCTCTGGCCGAGGCCGGCGGCTCGCTGCCGGTCTGGCTGGTGCT
>DASWAH010000056.1:0-4677 GCA_036391235.1 Streptosporangiaceae bacterium | reverse complement strand
TCGGCCGGGGCGACCCGCACCGCGGTCGGGCCGCTGGTCAACTACAGCTGGGGCGTCCTGTCGGTGAAGGTCACGGTCTCCGGCGGCAAGATCGTCAAGGTAGGCATCGCTTCGCTGAACGACGGCGGCAACCCCCGCTCGCAGTACATCGACCAGCAGTCGGTCCCGCTGCTCGAGCAGCAGGCCATGCAGGCGCAGAGCGCGAACATCCAGGGGGTGTCCGGTGCCAGCTACACCAGCGCCGGCTTTGCCCGGTCGCTGCAAGGAGCGCTGCACTCGCTCGGGCACGCATGACCGGCGGGTCAGGCGACGGTCCGGCGCGCCCAGTCCACGAGCTGGTGGATGTGATGGGGACCATCGTGACTATCGACATCTACGCCTGGCGAGCGCCCGGCCCGGCCGAGCTGACCGCGCTGCGCGAACGGGCCAGCCGGGCCGCGGAGATCCTGCGCCGGGCCGACGCGGTCTTCAGCACGTGGCAGCCGGCCAGCCCGATGAGCCGGCTGCGATCCGGATCGATCACTCTGCGCCAGGCGCCCGCCGAGGTAACGGATGTCCTCGATCGCTGCGCGATCGCCCGCGACCTGTCCGGCGGGTGGTTCGATCCGTGGGCCATGCCGGGCGGAACCGACCCGACCGGCATGGTCAAGGGCTGGGCCGCCCAGCAAGCACTGGAGGCCCTGGCAACACCGCTCGCCTGCGGAGCGATCGTCAACGCGGCCGGCGACATCGCGAGCGCCGGCGGCCTGGGCGACGGCACGCCGTTCCGGGTCGGGATCGCGGACCCCGCCGATCCGCGGCTCCTGGCCGAGATCGTCGAACTGCGCGGAGCGATCGCGACATCGGGCAGCTACGAGCGCGGCCCGCACCTCATCGACCCGCGCAGCGGCCGGCCGGCTACCGCCGTCGCCTCAGCCAGCGTGACCGGGCCTGACCTCGCCCTGGCCGACGCGCTCGCTACCGCGCTGGCCTTGGCCGGGGAGGCGGGCCTGGAGTTCGTCGAGCCGCTCGACGGCTATGAGGCCCTGGTGATCGGCCTGGATGGCGCCAGGCGCGCGACCGCCAGGTTCCCCTTCGCTCCGGCTAGAGGCGGCTAGAGGCCGATCCTGGTGGCCAGCCGCTCGCGGTGGTAACTGGCGTCGCCCAGGAACAGCTCGCTGGCCTTGGCCCGCTTGAAGTACAGGTGCGCGTCGTGCTCCCAGGTGAACCCGATCCCGCCGTGGATCTGGATGTTCTCGGCCGCGACGTGGAAATAGGTGTCCGAGGCCAGCGCCTTGACCAGGGCGGCGACCACCGGGATTTCAGCGGAATCCTCGGCCACGGCGGCGGCCGCGTAACCGACCGCCGAGCGCAGCGACTCCACTTCGAGCAGCAGGTCGGCGCACCGGTGCTTGATCGCCTGGAAGCTGCCGATCGGACGGCCGAACTGGTGCCGGACCTTGGCGTAGGCCACGGCCATGTCCAGCGCGCGCTGGGCGCCGCCGAGCTGCTCGGCGGCCAGCGCGATCGCCGCGACGTCGAGCGTGCGGTCCAGGATCGCCCCGGCCTCGCCGGGGGCGCCGATCAGCCTGGCCGGCGTCCCGGCGAACACCAGCCTGGCCATCTTCCTGGTCTGGTCCAGGGTCGGCAGCGCCGTCCGGTCCAGGCCGGCCGCGCCGGCCGGCACGGCGAACAGTGACAGCGAGCTCTCGCCCTGGCCCGCCGTCCTGGCCACGACGAGGATCAGCCCGGCGCTGTGGCCGTCGAGCACGAAGCTCTTGTGCCCGTCGAGGGTCCAGTTCCCGCCGTCGTCCCTGGTGGCCGCCAGCGCGGTCGCGTCCGGCTCCCAGGAGCCGTCGTCCTCGGTAACGGCCAGGGTGGCGACCACCTCCCCGGACGCGATCCCGGGCAGCAGCTCCTGCCTGGCCGCGTCGTCGGAACTGGCCAGCAGCGCGGTCGCGGCCAGCACGGCGCTGGCCAGGTACGGTCCCGGGTACAGCGCGGCGCCGAACTCCTCGAGCACGATCGCCTGCTCGGTGAACGTGAATCCGGCCCCGCCGTACTGCTCGGGGATGGCCAGGCCCTGCAGCCCGAGCTGGCTGCCCGCGTAGGACCAGACCTTCTCGTCGGTGCCGTCCTGCGTCTCCATCAGTTCCCTGACCCTGGTCAGGGGCATCCGGTCGGCCAGGAACCGGCGCACTGAATCGGCCAGCTCCCGCTGTTCGGCGCTGTAGGCGAGCTTCATTCTCCGGGGTCCGTTCTGTGCGGGGGGCCAGGCGAATCGGGGGGAGCCTTACCGTCGGGGCCGGTCTCGATCAGGACATCCAGCGCCTCGATCCGGGTGCCGGACACCCACAGCGGGTTGACCTCGAGGGCGCGCAGCGACCCGCCGAGCGACAGCGCGGCGTCCCCGATCGCGCAGATCACCCGGGCCAGCGCGTCGAGATCGGCCGGCTCCGAGCCGCGGGCACCGGTCAGCAGCGGCGCCGCCCGCAACTCGCCGAGCATCATCCGCACGTCGTCCGGCGTCACCGGCAGCACCCGCAGGCTGACATCGCCCAGGATCTCGACCCACACGCCGCCCAGGCCGACCGCGAGCACGGGGCCGAACGCCGGGTCAACCGTGACCCCGGCCAGCAGCTCGGTCCCGCCGGTGCGCATCGGGCTGACCGTGACTCCGTCGATCAGCTCGGGGGGCAGGCCGCCGGCCGCGCTCACCCGCTTGAAGGCCGACCTGACCTGGGTGACCGTCCGCAGGTTGAGGGCGACCCCGCCGGCCTCCGACTTGTGCGGCAGCGCGGCCGAGCTGATCCGCAAGGCGACTGGGTAGCCGGCCGCGCGGGCTGCGGCCGCGGCCGCGTCGGGGGAGCCGGTCAGCTCGGCCGGCACGACCGGGATCGCGAAGCTGGTCAGCAGGGCCCGGGCGTCCGCTTCTGGCCAGACTCCGTCCGCGGTCATCTCGGCGGCCTCGGCGTCGCCGGCCGGCGGTTCCGCGGCCTGGAGTTCTGCTTCCCGGTGTTTTTCGGTGTGATCCGGGCCACGCAGCGCCGCGAACCGGCCGGCAGGCGGCACGGCCGGCCCGGCCCACCTCCGGTCCCGCCCCTCGGCCCAGCGCAGCACGTTGCCGATCGCCTGCAGGCCGAGGTCGATGCCGCCGGTCAGGTGGATGTCGTGCGGGCCGAGCAGTCCGCGTCCGTACTCGGTGATGTCGGTGCAGGTCGAACCGACCGTGATCACCGGGATCGGTGCCGACGCGATCCGCCGGCCGAGCCAGGCCACCCGCTCCTCGAGCAGGCTGGCCGCCGCGTCGTCGGCCGGCCGCACGTCGGGCAGGGTCAGCCCGGTGAAGAACACGACATCCAGCTCGGGATCCTGCACCGCGGCGTCCAGCGCGTGGTCGATCGCGGTCAGCGCCGAGTAACGCTGGTTGGCCAGGAAGTAGCCGGTCACGTCGAGCGGGTTGCGCACCTGCGCGAACGGCGGCAGATGCGGCTCGATCGCCTCGGCCGCCTTGGCCGAGAACGGCGGCAGCTCGATGCCGTGGGCGGCCGCCCGGTCGGCGATGATGTCGCAGGCGCCGCCGGACGCACTGAGCACGGCCATCCGCCGGCCGGCCGGAACCCGGCCGTAGCCGAGCAGGGCGGCCGTGGTCAGCAGCTCCTCGATGCTGGTGACCCGGATGATGTTCATCTGGCGCAGGGCCGCGTCGACTACCGCGTCGTCGCCGGCCACCGACCCGGTGTGGGCCAGCGCCGCCTGCCGCCCGACCGCGCTCGACCCGGCCTTGAGCGCGACGATCGGCTTGCCCGCTGCCCTGGCTCGCTCGGCGGCGGCCGCGAACCTGGCCGGGTCGCCGATCTGCTCGAGGAACAGGCAGATCACGGTGGTGTGCTCGTCGGCGACCAGGTAGTCGATCATGTCGGGCGCCGTGATCATGGCCTCGTTGCCCATGGTCGCGAGCGTGCTGATGCCGATCGCCCGGGCCCGGGCGAAGTTCAGCATCACGCTCGCCAGCGCCCCGCTCTGCAGGGCGATCCCGACCGGGCCCGCCTGCAGCGGGCGCGGTGCGGTCAGCGCGAACGGGCCGGCCTTGGCGTGCGCGTTCACGAACCCCAGGCAGTTCGGCCCGAGCAACGTGATGCCGTGGGCCGCGGCCTTGGCCGCCAGCGCTCGCTCCATCGCCTCGCCCTGCGCGCCGGTCTCCCGGTAACCGGAGGCCAGCACGATGGCGCCGCGGACACCGGCCGCGCCGGCGTCGTCGAGCACCGACTCGACCGCGTCGGCCGGGGCCAGGATGAACGCGAGGTCGGGCGGCTCGGTCAGGTCGCGCAGGCTGCCGACCGCCGGGCGGCCGAACACGGTGCGGCGGACATGATGCACCGGGATCAGGTCGCCGTCGAAGCCGGCCGCGGCCGTGCTGGCGAGCACGAACCTGGCCCAGGCCGAGTGGTCGGACGCCCCGACCAGGGCGATGCTGCGCGGGGCGAAGAACTCGGCCAGCCGCTCGGGGCTGACCAGGGACGCGGGGTCGGGCGGGGGCGTGGCCGCCGTGACCACCGGGACCACGGGGACCACCGGCACCTGAACCGTCGGCTCTTCTCGTGACACGACGGCGGGCCGGGCCGGGGTCACGTCCTCGATGACCGGCAGTTCGTCGGTCGGCGCCTCCTGCCGCCTGACCTCCTCGGCGACCGCGGT
>DASWAH010000055.1:0-6517 GCA_036391235.1 Streptosporangiaceae bacterium | reverse complement strand
GGTTCGTCGCCGACGTGAACCGGGACCCGGCCGGCGAGCAGCACGGCGGCTTCTGGACCAGCGCCGTCGCGGCCAGGATGCCGAACGGCCGCCCGATCTACTTCCGGCCGCTCAATCCGGGCGAGATCGCGCACCGGCTGGGGATCGCCCACGAGCCCTTTCACAACGCGATCCATGCGGCTCTTCGGGCACTGCTGGCCGCCCATCCGCGGGTGCTCCTGCTCGACCTGCACAGCTTCGGCGCGGGACTCGGCGGTGACGTGATCCTGGGCGACCGGAACGGCCGGACCGCTGCCGCGGCCGCGGTCGGGCTGGTGGCCGGCGCGTTCGAGGCGGCCGGGCTTGACGTACGGCGGAACGAGCGGTTCTCCGGCGGCTGGACCGTGCGGCGGTTCGCCGGCGACGAGCGCGTCGACGCGATCCAGGTGGAGCTCAACCAGCGCCGCTACCTGGATCTGGACCAGCGCAGGTACCCGCATCCGCCCCCGCCTGGCGACTTCGGCGGCGCTCAGCGGCTGCTGCGCCGGGTGCTTGCGGAGGTGGCGGGCCGCGCAGCAGGATAGCCCGCTAGATCGCCGGTCCGGCTTGATCGTTCACAGGCGCGTAACGGGACCGAAGCACGCCGGCAACGGGTGCCGGGCACCGTCGTAACGAGACTTCGCATGGCTACAGGAGGCCAGATGACGCAATGGAGAATCCGGGTGGTGCTGCCCGATGCCGATGACGGCCGCGGCGTGCTCACCAGCGCGCTCGCCGAGCTCCCGGTCACCGGACTGCGGTTCACGGCCGATGGTGACGGCACGGCGCCCGCCGGTAACCAGATCGCCGGTCCGCCCGGCGACATGATCGTCGAGCTGGCCGAGGACAGCGCGCTTGACGACCTGCTCAGGACCCTGCACGAGATCAGCCCCCAGGTGTTCATCAGCCGGGTCGGCGACCACGGACCGGTGGACGGCGGGCGGCCGATCAAGGTCCGCCGGCTGGCCCCCGGCACGGTTCCCGGCTGAGCTGCCTGCACGGAGCCGGCCGCACGCGGCCGACCGCACTGGGGCGACCGCACTGGGCCGACCGCATTGGCCCTTCCATACTGGCCGAGAGCTCTAGGGCACACTGGACGAAGGGGGTGCAGCGGATCAACCGGGCATGAGGAGGCGCTGGTGCCGGAGACAGCCGGGTACGCAGGATCGGCAAGCGGCTACGAGACGGCCGTGGCGGCGGCGGTGGAGGCGGCCCTTAACCGCCTGGACCTGGCCAGCAAGGTCAGCATCCTGTCCGGCCAGGACACCTGGTCGCTGCCCGCGATACCGCAGATCGGCCTCGCGCCGGTGGTCATGTCCGACGGCCCGGTCGGCGTCCGCGGCACCCGGTGGGACGCGGCCGATCCGTCCATCGCGCTGCCCAGCCCGACCGCGCTCGCCGCAACCTGGGATCCGGAGCTGGCCCGGCTGGCGGGCCGGGTGCTTGGCCAGGAGTCGCGGCGCAAGGGCGTGCACGTGCTGCTGGCCCCGACCGTGAACCTGCACAGGAGCCCGCTCGGCGGCCGCCACTTCGAGGCCTATTCCGAAGATCCGCTGCTCACCGCGCTGATCGGGGCCGGCTACGTGGCCGGCGTGCAGGATCTGGGCGTCGCCGCGACCGTGAAGCACTTCGTCGCCAACGACTACGAGACCGAGCGGTTCACCGCGAGCACCCAGGTCAGCCAGCGCGCGCTGCGCGAGCTGTACCTGCCGCCGTTCGAGGTGCTGGTCCGCGAGGCCGGCGCCTGGGCCGTGATGGCCGCCTACAACGCGGTCAACGGCGTGTTCATGACTACGAACCACGAGTTGCAGGTCGGCCTGCTGAAGGACGAGTGGGGCTTCGACGGCATCATCGTGTCGGACTGGTTCGCCGCCCACGACACCGAAGGTGCCGCCAACGGCGGACTCGATGTGGTCATGCCGGGCGCGGGCAGCCCGTGGGGCGAGAAGCTGATCGCGGCGGTGCGGGACGGAGCCGTGCCGGTCGAGGTCATCGACGACAAGGTGCGCCGGGTCCTCCGGCTGGCGGCTCGCACCGGCGCCCTGGCCGGGGTGGCCGAGGCGGTGCCGGCCGAGCGGCGGCCGGATCCGGTCGACGGCGTCCGGGTCGCGGCCGACCTGGCCGCCCGGTCCATCGTGCTCGCCGCCAACGAGGGCGGCGTGCTGCCGCTCGACCCGTCCGCGCTGTCCAGGGTCACCGTGACCGGGGTGCTGGCCAAGGAGGCCAGAGTGCTCGGCGGCGGCAGCGCCACGGTCTTCCCCGAGCACGTCGTCTCGCCGCTGGACGGCCTGGCCGAAGCGCTGCCGGACGGCGTGACCCTGAGCTACGCGGCCGGACCCGAGCCGCGCACGACTTTGCCGCCGGCCTCCGCACCCGCGTTCAGCGGGCTGCGGGCCCGGTTCAGGGACGCTGCCGGGACGGTGCTGCACGAGGCGCCGATGGCGACCGGCCAGGGCCGGTGGATGGAGATGCCGGACGGGGTCGAGCCGACCGCGCTGGCCACGGTCGAGATCGCCGGGCGGCTGACCCCGAGCCTGGCGGGCGAGCACCAGCTCGGCATCCGGGGCATCGGCCGGTTCACGCTCAGGGCCGGTGACCGGGTGCTCTTCGACGGCGAGGTGACGCCGGAGAGCGACGACTTCTCCCGCACGTTCCTGGCCCCGCCCGAGCGGCGGCTGCCGCTGCCGCTGGCGGCCGGAGAGCCGGCCGAGGTGTCGCTGACCCAGCACGTCCAGCTCGGCGAGGGCTGGGCCCTGGTCTCGATGGCCCTCGGCTACGGTGAGCCGGCCCGCACCGACGACGAGCTGCTAGCCGAGGCCGAGCAAGCCGCCGCGGCCAGCGACGTCGCGATCGTCGTGGTCGGCACCACCGAGGAAGTCGAGTCCGAGGGCTTCGACCGGACCGGCCTCGCCCTTCCCGGCCGCCAGGACGAGCTGGTACGGCGGGTCGCCGCGGCCGCACCGCGCACGGTCGTGGTGGTCAGCGCCGGATCCCCGGTCGAGCTGCCCTGGGCCGACGAGGTCGACGCCGTCCTGCTGACCTGGTTCGGGGGTCAGGAGGCGGGCCGGGCCCTGGCCAGCGTGCTGCTCGGGGTGACCGAGCCGGGCGGCCGCCTGCCCACCACCTGGCCGGTGGTGGCGGCCGACTGCCCGGTACTGAACACCACGCCGCGCGGCGGCGTGCTGAGCTACGACGAGGACGTGTTCGTCGGCTACCGGGCCTGGGAGCGGGCCGGCACCGAGCCGCGCTATCCGTTCGGGCACGGCGATGGCTACACGACCTGGGCCTACGAAGCCATCACGGTCAGCGGGCCGGAGGTCACGGTGACCGTTCGCAACACCGGCACCCGGCCGGGCCGGGAAGTCGTCCAGCTCTACCTGTCCCCGGCCTCACCGGCCGCCGGCGGCCCGGCCAGGCCCCGGCGCTGGCTGGCCGGGTTCGGATCGGCCGAGGCCGGCCCGGGCGAGACCGGCCAGGTCACGGTGCGGCTTCCGGAGCGGGCCTTCGCGGTCTGGGAGGATGGCTGGCGCGTGGTGCCCGGCGAGTACGTGATCGAGGCCGCGCACAGCGTTGCCGACCGGCGGCTCACGGCCGTGGTCACAGCCGGCTGACGCCCGGATCGCAGCGGCCCGCACAAAACGACCGCTTCGGCCGTCTTCTGAGTGTGTCCCCCTGGTCAGGTGTTCGTTCGACTGGACGGTCAGCCGGATATACGCGGCTATACTCCGCTAGGCGCGCGTCCTGGCTTTAACCGGGCGAAGATCTGCACGACCACGATCCTGAGAGGTACTTGCATGCGCGGCCTGCAATCGGAACCAACGGCTCCTGACCGGCGCTGGCCTAGCGCCCGCCGGTCCGGTGCGCGCTGGCCGACCACCAGGAGCGCGGACAGCGGCGAGCGGGCCGCTGGCTACCGGCTCGGGTGGCTTGTCGTGGCGGTCCCCATCCTGGCCGAGCTGATCGTCGGCGGCTTCATGATCGAAGTCCCTTCGTTCTGGCGCGATGAGGGCTACACGATCACCGGCTCGCAGCGCCCGGTCGGCGCCATCTTCTCGCTGGTCCAGCACCAGGACGCGTTCCACGGCCTGTACCTGCTGATGATGCATCCGGTGATCGCGCTGTTCGGCCGGTCGGAATTCGCCCTGCGCATCCCGTCGCTCATCGCGATGGCCCTGGCCGCCGGGCTGATCGCCGCGCTTGGCCGGCGGCTGGCCGTGGCCACCCGGCTGCCCGCGCCGCAGGCCGTCGGCTTGCTGGCCGGGCTGCTGATGGTGGTCCTGCCGCAGACCACCAGGTACGCCCAGGAAGGCAGGCCGTACGCCCTGACCGTTCTGTTCGCGGTGCTGACCACCTACCTCCTGACCGTGGCGGTCGAGCGCGGCAGCTGGCGCTGGTGGGCCCTGTACAGCGCGTCCCTGCTGGTCACCGGCCTGCTCGACCTGGCCGCGCTGCTGCTGGCGGGCACCCACGGCATCAGCCTCCTGCTGGCCCTGCGGCACCGGCGGGCCGGAGCCGCAGCCGGAGCCGATACCGGGGCCGGGTCAGGCGCGGACACGGACGACCGGGCGCTGTCGCCCGCCGTACTCAAGCGCTGGCTGGCTGCCTGCGTGGCCGCCGCGGTCGTGATGAGCCCGATACTGGTGTTCAGCGCCCGTCAGTCGTCCCAGCTCGACTGGGTCCAGCCGCCCAACCTGCAGTCGCTGGTCGGACTGCTGCAGGGATTCGCCGGATCAACCCCGCTGGTCGCGGTGTCGGTACTGCTCGGCCTGCTCGGCCTGGCCGGCGCGGCCGGCCTGCGTCGCGGCGGCGGGCTCACGCTCCCGGTCGTCTGCCTGCCTTGGTTCTTTTTGCCGCCGGTCCTCGTCATGACCGTGTCGCTGGTGCACCCGTTCTACGTTTTCCGCTACATCCTGTTCAGCCTGCCCGGGCTGGTGATCCTGGAGGCCGCCGGGCTCGTCTGGCTGGTCACCCTGACCCGGCGGTTCGTGGCCAGGCGCTGGCCGGAGCGGCAGGCCGACCGGTGGGCGCTGATCCCGTCGGCGGTGCTGGCCGTGATCATCGTCGCCGCGCTAGCCGCGCCCCAGGTCGGGATCCGGCAGAACTCCAGCCGGGCCGACGACCTGCGCACCGTCTCCGCCATCCTGGCCGCGCACGAACAGCCGGGTGACGCGATCTTGTACCTGCCCCGGCTGACCGCCGTGATCGGCCGGGCCTACCCGGATCCGTTCGACAAGCTGCGCGATATCGGCGAGCGCACCGGTCCGGTCGCCTCCGGCACCCTGCTCGGCACCCCGGCATCGCCCAAGGTCGTGGCGGACCGGCTGCACAGCGTGCACAGGCTCTGGATCGTCGAGTGGGTGCACCCGCTGTCGGCCAGCAGCGTCCCGCCGCCCAACCTGGTCCGGCTGCTGGCCCCGCTGCACATGGCGGGCAGCTGGCTCGTCCAGTCGGTGCTGCTGATCTTGTACGTGGCGCCCGGCCACTGACCCGCCGTCGCGCGTCGGCTAAGGCAGGGGCACAAGGCCGTGACTCACCCGCGATGCGCGTCCACCGGCCATCGTTGACGCTCTGCATCGAGACCCCATAACGGGAGCCGCGACCGGAGCCGCCACCGCAGCAGCGGCGTGTCCCGCGCCAGCAATTCCTGCTGCATCATCACCCCAGGTCTATCCCGCCGCGGGCAGCCTGACCAGCGGCCAGCACAGGCCGCCGCGCCGTCCGCGGCCCGCGCGCACGTTGCCGTTGTATGAATGTGGCCTTCCAGTCACAGAAACCATCATGAATATGCGGTTCCATACACACCCGGAACGAGCGCCGCTCTTGGCGAAGCCGGGCGTCGACCGGATGTGGCCGGTGCTCGCCGTCCAGGCCGCGTAATCCGCCTCGTTGTGCTGCGGCCCGAGCGGCTCCAGCCGGAACTGGCCAGTGCTCAGTTCCTCGGGCACTCCGAAGTCTTCAGGCACGAAAGGATCTGCGCTCATCCCAGCGATAGTAGACCGGAGCCGCCGACCCGCCACCGAGTTAAATTGGTGCGGTGAGCGCGCGGCACGAAGGCAAGCCGGACTGGCCGCCGCCGATGGCATTCGCCGTGGTCGTGCTCGTGCCGCTGGCCGGGATCGCGCTCCTGGTGTTGCTGAGCAACGGCCGCCCGTCGGTCGTGCTGACCATCCTGGCCGTCCTCGACGTCGCGCTCGTCGTCCAGGCCACCCACCGGCTCGTCCTGAACATGGCGGATCAGCGACCGTGGTCAGCCGAGCACGCCGCGGACCGGCTTGGCCTCATCGCCCAGCTGGCGGGTGCGATCGTCGTCGCCCTGCTGACGATCGGACAGCTGCGCGGATCGATGCACGGCCTGTTCCGCGACGTCATCGCCATTCTCGTCCTCGCCTACCTGGCCGGCGCGCCGCTCTGGTGGCTCGGCGGCAAGCGCCGCGTGATCACCGCACTCCGTAAGCGGAGCGCTGAGCGAGGGGCGTGGGAATGACCGCGGGGAGTCCCG
>DASWAH010000054.1:0-6772 GCA_036391235.1 Streptosporangiaceae bacterium | reverse complement strand
GCCGGGCCGAGCCGGGAATGGTCCTCGGCGTGTACGACCAGCAGGCTGTCCAGCGCGGCGACCTGCAGCATGGCGGCGGCCAAGCCCTCGTCATCCAGCGGCGGGAACTCGGGCACGCCGGAGTCGGTCATGAACGCCTTGAACCCGAACGCGCCCGCCTCGTGCAGCCCGGCCAGCTCGGCCGCGTTGCCGGGTACCGCGCCGCCCCAGAACCCGACGTCGACCGAGCACTGGCCGCGGGCCGACTCCCGCTTGACCTCCAGCCGGGCCGCGTCGACGGTCGGCGGGATCGAGTTCAGCGGCATGTCGACGATCGTGGTGACCCCGCCCGCGGCAGCGGCCAGCGTAGCGGTCGCGAACCCCTCCCAGTCGGTCCGGCCCGGCTCGTTCACGTGCACGTGGGTGTCGACCAGCCCGGGCAGCAGCACCTCGTCCCCGGCCAGCTCGACCCGGTCTGCCGGGCCGCGGTCCGCGGCACCGCCGGAGCCTGGCGGCTCGTCCAGCGGCGTCACCGCGCTGATCACTCCCCCGCGTACCGTGACGTCGGCCGCGACGACCCCGCCCGGCGTGACCACCCGCCGGGCCCTGACGACCAGGTCAGGCGCTGGGGCGCCGGTGCCGCCGGGGCCGCTCACCCGGCGTCCCGGTCCGGCAGGATGCCGCGCCGGGCCGCGACCCGCAGATCGCCGATGCTGAGCCCGGCCTGGCCGGTGACCTCGGCCTCGGTGAACGCCCCGCAGGTCAGCCCGCTCAGCAGGTAGCCGGCCAGGGCCCGGACGGTGGCCGGTTCCTCCTGGCCGTCGGCGGCCGGCCCGGCGTGCGCGCGCAGCCGCCCGGTCGCGGCCCCCAGCCCTTCCCGGTAGAACGCGTAGGTCGCGGCGTACCGGCTGACGAGCTGGCCGGGATGCAGGTCCCAGCCCTGGTAAAACCCGCGTTCCAGGGACCGCCGGACCAGCCGGGCGTGCAACCGCCAGGCGGCGGTCACCTGATCACGACCGCCGACCGGCAGCACCGCCGACGAGCCGTCGGACAGGCGCACTCCGGTTCCCGCGGCCGCGACCTGCATGACGGCCTTGGCGTAGTCGGCGGCGGGGTGTTCCATACTTTGATATCCGGCCGCGATACCGAGGGCGGCGCTGTAGTCATAGGTGCCGAAGTGCAGCCCGGCTAGCCGTTCCGGCGCGGCGTGCACGCACCGCGCGATCGTCGCGGCGCCGTCGGAGCCCATCACCACCTGCGGCATCTCGACCTGGATCTCGAACTGCAGGCGCTGGCCGCGACCGGTGCCGCAGGCCGTCTCCAGCCGCCGGCAGACCAGGTCCATGGCCGCGACCTGGGCAGGCGATGTGACCTTGGGAAGCGTGATCCGCAGGCCAGACGGCAGCGGCCGCCCGGCGTCCAGCAAGGCCGTGCAGAACACCTCGAGCGTGCGGACGGCGCGTCGCCTCGTCGGGGGTTCCAGGCTCTTGACCCGGATCCCGCAGCAGGGCGGGGCCGTGTCCGCACCCAGTGCCGCGGCCAGGGCCCGGGCCGCCGCCCTGGCGTGCGCGTCCTCGGTGTCGTCGGCCCTGACGCCGTAGCCGTCCTCGAAATCGATCCGCAGGTCCTCGATCGGCTGGCGGCCCAGCTTGGCCAGGACCAGCGGGAAGACCTCGGCCGCGACGGCCGCCTCGATGCCGGTTGCGACGGCCAGCCCGGCCGGGTCCGGCGCGAACTCCTCGACGGCCGCGACCGCGCGCGCGCCCCACTCGGCGACCGTCCCGTGCTCGAACCGGTGCGCGGGCACGTAGGCGGTGTGCACCGGACCGAGCTCGTAGCCGTCGCCGCGATACTGGCTGCTCAGCTCGGCGTCGGCCACCGCGAGCAGCTGGTCCAGTTCCTCGTGCAGGTATTCCAGCGCGCCCGGCTGAGGCAGACCGGTCACGAGCGGGTCCCGGTGATGTCTTCCGGCTTGACCGGGACGCTGGTCAGGTCGAGTCCGGTCGCGGCCCTGATCGCGGCGACGATGGCCGGACCGGACGAGATCGTCGGCGGCTCGCCGACGCCGCGCACCCCGTACGGCGCGTGCGGGTCGGGATACTCCAGTACGTCGATCCGCATCGGCGGGACGTCGAGGATGGTCGGGATCAGGTAGTCGGTGAACGATGGGTTCCTGATCTGGCCGCCGGCCACCTGAATCTCCTCCATCACGGCCAGGCCGAGGCCCTGGGCGCTGCCGCCCTGGATCTGGCCGACCACGGCCTGCGGGTTCAGCGCCCGGCCGACGTCCTGGGCACAGTCCAGCGCGACAACCTTGACCAGGCCGAGCCCGGTGTCCACGTCGACCACGGCCCGGTGGGCCGCGAATGCGTACTGCACGTGGGCGAAGCCCTGGCCGGTCTCGGGGTCGACCGGGTAGGTCGGACGGTGCCGCCACTGCACCGTCTCCTCGATCGGCTCGTCGCCCAGGAAGTGCGCGACCGGCCCGAGCGACTCACCACCGGACGACCACACCTGGTCCTCGGCCAGCCGCCACCCATCCTCGGCCCGCCCGAGACGGGCGGCGACCCGAGCGAACAGTGCCGCCCTGACCGCCTCGCAAGCAGCCTTGACCGCGCCCCCGGTGACGTAGGTCTGCCGGGACGCCGAGGTGGAGCCGGCCGATCCGACCCTGGTGTCCTTGGGCACCACCACGACGGTGCCGGCGCCCAGCTCGGTCCGGCAGATCTGCTGCTCGATCGTGACCAGGCCCTGGCCCACCTCGGCGGCGGCGGTGTGCACGGTGACGACCGGCTCGCCTCCGCTTACTTCGAGCCTGACCCGGGCCGTGGAGTAGTCGTCGAATCCTTCCGAGAACCCCACGTTCTTGTACCCGACGGCGTAGCCGATTCCGCGGACGATGCCTTCGCCGTGCGTGGTGTTCCCGACCCCGCCGGGCAGCAGCCGCAGGTCCGCGGACTGTCCGGACCCGGCCGGGCCGGTGTCGTCGTGAGCTGACCGGGCCGGCAGCGGCATCTCGCTGACCCGGCGCAGCAGTTCGTCGACCGGAGCCGGGCTGTCCACGATCTGGCCGGTCGGTCCCGAGCTGCCCTCCGACATCGCGTTCCGGCGGCGGACCTCGACCGGGTCCAGGTTCAGCGCCGCCGCCAGCTTGTCCATCTGAGCCTCGTAACCGAACGCGGCCTGCACGTTCCCGAAGCCGCGCATGGCCCCGCAGGGCGGGTTGTTGGTGTAGACCCCGTAGACGTCGATGTGCACGCTGGGCACGACATAGGGGCCGGCGCCCATCGTGCCCGCGTTCGCGACCACGGCCGTGGTGCTGGACGCGTAGGCGCCGCCGTCCAGGTGGATCGACGCGCGCACGTAGGACAGCCGCCCGTCCCGGCCGGCCCCGTGCTCGTAGCTGATCAGGGCCGGATGCCGGTGCACGTGCCCGAAGAACGACTCCTCGCGCGAGTACGACATCTTGACCGGCTTGCCGGTGTGCAGGGCGAGCAGGCAGGCGTGCACGTGCATGGACAGGTCCTCGCGGCCGCCGAAAGCCCCGCCGACGCCGGCCAGCACCAGCCTGACCTGCTCCGGCGGCAGGCCGAGGGCAGCGCAGACCTGCTGCTGGTCGACGTGCAGCCACTGCGTCGAGACGAACAGGTCCACCCCGCCGGCGCCGTCCGGCACCGCCAGCCCGGCCTCGGGACCGAGGAAGGCCTGGTCCTGCATGCCGACCCGGTAGGTGCCGCGGACTACCACGTCCGCGGCCGGGGCCGGATCGCCCTTGCGGATCTTCAGGTGCCTGACCAGGTTGCCCTGCGGGTGCACCGGCGGCGCACCCGGTTCCAGCGCCGCGACCGGGTCGGTCACCGGCTCGAGCACTTCGTAATCGACCGTGATCTTGCTGGCGGCCAGCCGGGCGATCTCCGGATGATCGGCCGCGACCAGCGCGACCGGCTCGCCCGCGTACCGTACGACGTGCGAGGCGAGCACCGGCTGATCCGCGTGCTCGAGGCCGTAGGCGTTCTGACCGGGGACGTCGTCACTGGTCAGGACCGCATAGACGCCAGCCGTGGCGAGCGCCTGGCCGATCGAGACCGACCGGATCCTGGCGTGCGGATGCGGGCTGCGCAGGGTCGCGCCCCAGAGCATGTCGTCGGTCCACAGATCGCTGCCGTAGGCGAACTCCCCGGTGACCTTGAGCGTCCCGTCCGGCCGCACCGGGCTTGACCCGATCCCGCCGGCCGCCGACCGGCCTGGCCTGACCGGGTCCCGTGTGGGTGTGGTCATCCGCCGAGCCTACGATCGCCTCGGCCCGGCCGCTAGCCCGGCAGCTTCGCCGGGTTGATGCGCAGCAGCAGCTCGGCCGTCGGCACCCAGATCGAGCCCGAGATGTAGTACACCTGCGAGCAGATCTGCTGGCCGCACGAGTTGGCCGGGACCGGGACGCCGCCGGCCGGGTGCCCGGTCGCCATGCTGACCCGCAGCACCCCGCTGAACGGATAGCCGTTATCCAGGAACCACAGCCAGCCGTGGCCCGCCGTCAGGAAGTCAAGGCCGCCGAGCCGGCTCGGGTCGTACTGGCGGTAGGTGTAGATCCGGAGCACGCGCCCGGTGGCCGGGTCGATCCTGGCCAGCTGTTCGCCCGCGGCCAGGGCCCAGATCGAGCCGCCCGCGTAGATCAGGCCCTGCCCGCCCGGCGAGACCTCGTACCCGCCGAAGTCGGAGGACAGCGGAGACGGCCTTCCCGCGGGGTGGGCGATGCCGCGGATCTGCGTGTAGTTGCGCACGTACCACAGGGCGTCCGGCGTGGCGACGATCGAGCTGACGAAACCGGACAGCGTGCCGCCGATCCGGGTGGCCCGACCAGTACGCGAGTCGATCCGCCAGAACCCGTTCCTGGTCGCCCCGGCGACATTGCAGCTCGCGTACAGCCGGCCAGCGCTGTAGCTCAGCGCCGTGCACGGGCCGGCCGGCAGGTGGTACCGCTGCCGGGGCCGGCCGGTGGCCGGATCGAGGGCGATGATCTGGCCGCCGGCCTGCCCGTAGGACGTGGTGACCCAGAGTCCGGCGGGACCGGCCGCGATCATGGGTTCCTGGCGTCCGAGGCCGTCCTGGAAGCTGACCGTGTCCGAGCTGAGGTCGATCGCCACGAGCTGGAACGTCCCCGGGAGCCCCGGAGTGCCGACCTGACGGATGACATAGGCCTGCGAGCCGTCGCCGGCCATCGCGACCACGCCGCTGAGCGGGATCCTGGCCGCGATCGCGGCGGAATAGGCCTTGGGCGGCGGCGGCCCCGTATAACCGGACCGGGGAGGTGACGGTACTGGTGCGGCCGGGCGCGACAGCAACGGCACCGCGATGACCAGCGCGGCGACCGCCGTCACGGCCGCGGCCAGCAGGCCGCGGCGGCGGCGCACGGCCGACCGTTCATGCCTGGCCCGCAGGTCGCGCCAGGCGTCGCCGGTGTGCACCGGCAGCGGCGCCTGCCCGGCCAGCCGCGCACCGTCGGCCAGGCCGAGGCCGCGCAGCCGTCGCTTGAGGTCAGTGTCGGTGCCGGTCATGTTGCCGTCCTTTCCGGCCCGATCGCGGGCCGCCGGCCGCCCGGCTCGTCGAGCCCGTCGCGCAGCAGCCGCAGACCCTTGTGGGTCTGACTTTTGACCGTGCCGACCGAGATCCCGAGCAAGCTCGCGGTCTCGGCCTCCGACAGCCCGAGCAGGAACCGCAGCACCACGCACTCCCGCTTGCGGGCCGGCAGCCCGGCGATAGCCCGGCGCAGCGCGATCATCTCCGCCGTGTCCGGCTCGGCCTGCGGCGGCCGTTCCATCCCCCGCGCCTTGAGCACCCGCCGCTCGATGACCTTCCGCCTGATCGTCTCGCGGGCCAGGTTCAGCACCGTGCGCTGCAGGTAGGCGGGCGCAGCCTGCGGATCGGCGATCCAGCGCCACCGCCGCCACAGTCGCAGGAACGCCTCCTGGGCTAGCTGCTCGGCCAGGTCCCAGTCGCCGGTCAGCGAGAACGCGGTATACGCCAGCCGCGGATAGTGGGCGTGGAACAGCGACTCGATCGCCGCCGCGGCATCCCGTTCCCGGTCCTGACGGCCCTGGCCGCCGAGGGTGATGATGTCCTCGCCCACATTCCAAGGATGCGCCGTCGGGCCAAAAGGTTGCCGCCGTATCTGCGCCCTACCTCGCCGGAACCGTGCGGATCGCCAGCGGCGGCCGCCGCAGGCCGGACTCGATAGCGCCCCGCAGCTCACCCAGCACGTAAGACCGCAAGAACCGCCCGGTCGGCGGCAGTCAGTTCTCGTCTCATGCGCCCATCGTCCTACCGCCCCCTGACAGTCCCGGCCGCCCGCTAACCTCGCCCCGCCCAGACAAGCTCGGCCCGCCAGAGTCGTGGCGGCGCGGCGGGCAGCGGCGGCGGCCGTCGCCTCGTCGGCCGTGACGACCTGGTCGCGGCTGACGACCACCTCGCCGTTGACGACGAGCAGTTCCAGCGGCGGCCGGGCCCCCAGGACCAGGGCCGCGACCGGGTCGGCGATGCCGGCGTGGGCCAGGCCGTCCAGCCGCCAGAGCGCGATATCGGCCAGCTTGCCTGGCTCGAGCGACCCGAGCTCGTCGGCCCGGCCGATTAGCCGGGCGCCGCCGAGCGTGGCCAGTTCCAGCGCCTGGCGCACGGTCAGGGCCTGCGGGCCGCCGGCCGCCCTCGCCATCAGCACCGCCTGCCTGGCCTCGCCGACCAGGGAGGCCTCCTCGTTGGAGGCCGAGCCGTCCACGCCGAGCCCGACCGGCACGCCCGCGGC
>DASWAH010000053.1:0-7902 GCA_036391235.1 Streptosporangiaceae bacterium | reverse complement strand
GCTGGCCGGGGCCGGCTACGTCGAGGTGCTGTCCAGTCCGTTCGGCTCGGCCGAGGACTTCGGCCGGCTCCAGCTGCCCGAGGGTGATCCGCGGCGGCGGGCGGTCCTGCTCGCGAACCCGATCAGGGACGAGGAGCCGCAGCTGCGCACGACCTTGCTGCCCGGGCTGCTGCGGGTGGCCGGGCGCAATGCCGGGCGCGGCTTCGCCGACCTGTCGCTGTTCGAGATCGGCAACGTGGCCAGGCTCAAGCCGTCCGGCGGCAACGGGAGCGGTAACGGCCGCCCGAAATCCAGGGTCGCGCCGATCCTGGCGGTGGACCGCGGGCCGACGCCCGAGGAACTCGCCACGCTCGAGGACGCCCTGCCCGACCAGCCCAGGCTGATCGCGACGGTGCTGGCCGGCAAACGGGAGCCGGCCGGGTGGTGGGGCGGCGGCCGCGAGGCCAGCTTCCGCGACGCCATCGAGGCCGCGCACGAGGTGCTGCGGGCCAGCCGGGTGCCCTACGAAGCCCGGCCGGCCGCGGCGCAGCCGTGGCACCCCGGGCGGTGCGCGGAATTCGTGCTGCTCCAGCCGGGCAACGGCGACCAGCCGGTGACGGCCGGTTACGCGGGCGAACTGCACCCGCGGGTCGTCCAGGCGTTCCGGCTGGCCCCGCGGACCTGCGCGGCCGAACTGGACCTGACCGTGATCGAGCGGGCCGCGGCCGGGCTGGCCCCGGTACAGGCTCCCGTGCTGTCGGCCTACCCGGTCGCCAGCCAGGACGTGGCCCTGGTGGTCGGGGACGAGGTGCGGGCGGCCGACGTGGCTGCGGCGCTGGCCGAAGGCGCGGCTGAGGCGGGCGGGCAGAACCTGCTCGAGGAGGTGCGCTTGTTCGACGTCTACGCAGGCGAGCAGGTCGGGGCCGGCCGCAAATCGCTGGCGTACACGCTCCGGTTCCGCGCTCCTGACCGGACGCTCACCGACGAGGACGTCGCGGTGGCCAGGGAAGCGGCGGTGGCCGCGGCCCAGCGCCGGACGGGCGCGGTCCTGCGCGGGGCCTAGGAAGCCCTGGACGACGGGGAAGACGAGGGAACCGGGGGCAGGATCTCGAGGATCTCGTCGCCGTCCCTGACGCACTTGGACGCCTTGCCGGTGCGCAGGACGATCGGGGTCGCGAACCCCTGGCAGGTCCAGCCGCGGACCTTGACCGGCCCGCCGCCGCCGTTCCCGGGTGCCTTGCCCGACCTGATCGCGGTCGCGTAGGCGGCCTCGACCGCCATGGCCGTGCCGCAGCTGGCGTGCCCGCGGGCGATCTTGACCTGGACCGGCACGTCGGCCGCGGTCTTCGCGGTGCCGCAGGAGGCCAGGTAGGCCGGGGCGGTGGAGTGCCCGGAGCCGCCGCCTGAGCCGCTGCATCCGGTAGCCGCCGCCGCGACCGCCAGGGCCGCGACCGCCCCGACCGCCCAGAAAAGCACGGCGGGCACGCGGCGACCGGGTCGACGGCGGAGCTGCATGGGGGACTCCTTCCTGCCCGGACATCATCATGCCGGGTCACCGGGTCGCGCCGCGTGGCTACCGGCTGGTTGTCCCGGGCAGAGGCCAACCCGCAATCAACCCGCGACCTTGGCCGGACCGCCCTTTGCATACACAATCATATTCATGCATAATAATGCGATCGGTGGGCGTAGTTCAGACGGCGGTGGTGTGGCGTGATGCGGGTCGCGGTGGCCGGGGCGAGCGGGTACGCGGGCGGCGAGCTGCTCAGGCTGATCGCCGGCCATCCCGGGCTCGAGCTGGTCCTGGCCACCGCCGACAGCAGCGCCGGAAAGGCCGCGGCCGACCTGCACCCGCACCTGGCCGGACAGCCCGGTCTGGCCGGCCTGGTCCTCGAGCCGCATAGCGCGCTCAAGCGCGCCGACTGCGACCTGGCGTTCCTGGCCCTGCCGAGCGGGCAGTCGGCCGGAGCAGCGGCGAGCCTGGCCGCCGACGTCGCGATCGTGGATCTCGGCGCCGACTTCCGGCTGGCCGATCCGGCCGACTGGGCCCGCCACTACGGCGGCGAGCACCCGGGCCGCTGGGTCACCGGACTGCCCGAGCTACCTGGTGCCCGACCCCAGATTCAGAACTCCAGGCGGGTCGCCGCTCCCGGCTGTTACGCGACCGCGGCCATCGTGGCGCTGGCCCCCCTGATCGGGGCCGGCCTGGCCGAGGCCGGCGACGGCGGCGTGGTCGCGGCCTCTGGCACCTCGGGGGCCGGCCGGTCGCTGCGGGCCGACCTGCTGGGCAGCGAGGTGATGGGCTCGATGTCGGCCTATGCGGCCGGCGGCACGCACCGGCATACGCCGGAGATCGTGCAGGCGCTGGCCGGCCTTGGGCCGGCCAGCGCGCCGGTACGGGTCTCGTTCACGCCGATGCTGGCGCCGATGCCGCGCGGCATCCTGGCCACCTGCACCGCCCGGCTGGCCGGCCCGGCGGCTGGCCCCGCGGAACTGCGGACGGCGATCGCGCAGGCCTACCCGGGCGAGCCGTTCGTGACCTTGCTGCCGGAGGGGCGCTGGCCGGCCACGGCCGCCGTGGCCGGGTCCAACGGGGTGCACCTGCAGGCGGCCGCCGACCCGCGCTCGGGGCGGGCGACCGTGGTCGCCGCCATCGACAACCTCGGCAAGGGCGCGGCCGGCCAGGCCATTCAGAACGCCAACCTGATGCTCGGACTGCCGGAGACGGCCGGGCTGACCTCGATCGGAGTCGCACCATGAGCGTGACCGCACCGCAGGGCTTCCGGGCAGCCGGAGTCGCGGCCGGGATCAAGACCTCGGGCCAGCCCGACGTGGCGGTCGTGATCAACGACGGGCCGTCGGCCGCGGCGGCCGCCGTATTCACGGCCAACCGGATCAAGGCGGCGCCCGTCTTGTGGACCCAGGACCTGATCGGCGGCGGTCAGGTCCGGGCGGTCGCGCTGAACTCGGGCGGCGCGAACGCCTGCACGGGCCCCGACGGGCTCGCGGACACCAGGCAGACCGCCGAGCACCTGGCCGGCCTGCTCCAGGTCCCGGCCGGGCAGGTGGCGGTCTGCTCGACCGGCCTGATCGGCGAGCGGCTGCCCATGCACGCGCTGCTGGTCGGCGTGGACGCGGCGGCCGCGTCGGCTTCGGCGGGCGGCGGCCAGGCCGCCGCCCAGGCGATCATGACGACCGACACCGTGCCGAAGACATGCACGCAGCCCGGCAGCGGCTACGTGATCGGGGGCATGGCCAAGGGAGCCGCGATGCTGGCCCCCGCGCTGGCCACGATGCTGGTCGTGCTGACCACCGACGCCGACTTGTCGCCGGCCGACCTGGACAAGGCGCTGCGCGGAGCCGTGCGGACGACATTCGACCGGCTCGACTCCGATGGCTGCATGTCGACCAACGACACCGTGCTGCTGCTGGCCAGCGGGGCCTCGGGGGTCAGCCCCGACCCCAGCGAGTTCACCGACCTGCTCACGGCCGCCTGCGGTGACCTGTCCCGCCAGCTGCTGCTGGACGCCGAGGGCGCGACCAAGGCGATCGCGATCGACGTCGAGAGTGCAGCCAGCGAGCAGGACGCGGTCGAGGTAGGCCGGGCCATCGCCCGGTGCAACCTGTTCAAGTGCGCGATCACCGGCGAGGACGCGAACTGGGGCCGGGTGCTGGCCGCGACCGGCACCACCGCCGCGGCGTTCGAGCCCGACCAGATCGACGTCGCCATCAACGGGATCTGGGTGTGCCGCGGCGGCGCCGCGGGCGAGGACCGCGCGACCGTCGACCTGCGGCCCAGGGACGTGCAGGTCACCGTGCGGCTGAACGCCGGCCAGGCCGGCGCGACCGTGCTGACGACCGACCTGACCGCCGCCTACGTGCACGAGAACTCGGCGTACTCGACGTGAGCGAGCCGCAGGCCGGCGCGATGGCCAAGGCCGCGACCCTGATCGAGGCGCTGCCGTGGCTCGAGCGCTTCCACGGTCAGATCGTGGTGATCAAATACGGCGGCCACGCGATGACCGACGAGTCGCTGCGGCTGGCGTTCGCTCAGGATGTGGTGTTCCTGCGGTACGCCGGGCTGCGGCCGGTGATCGTCCACGGCGGCGGCCCGCAGATCAACGCGCACCTGGACCGGCTCGGCATGGAATCGGAGTTCCGGGCCGGGCTCCGGGTGACCACGCCAGAGGCGATGGACGTGGTCAGGATGGTGCTGACCGGCCAGGTCAACCGCGAGGTGGTCGGCCTGATCAACCAGCACGGGCCGTTCGCGGTGGGAATGTCGGGCGAGGACGCGCACCTGCTCACCGCCCGCCGCGTCGGCGCGATGACCGCCGACGGCCAGGAAGTCGACATCGGGCACGTCGGAGAGGTCGAGTCGGTGAACCCCGGCGCGGTCAGCGCGCTGATCGCCGACGGCCGGATTCCGGTGCTGTCCAGCGTCGCCCGGAGCGAAGCGGGCGGCGTGCTCAACGTCAACGCGGACACGGCGGCGGCTGCGCTCGCGGTCGCGCTCGGCGCGGCCAAGCTGGTCATGCTGACCGACGTGGCCGGCCTGTACGCGAGCTGGCCGGGCAGCCGTCCGGCGGCCGGGGCGGCCCCCGGCCGGCCGCCCGAGGTGATCAGCGCGCTGACGGTCACCGAGCTGGCGGCGATGGTGCCCAGGCTCAGTGACGGCATGATCCCCAAGATGGAGGCCTGCCTGACCGCCGTCCGCGGCGGCGTGCCGCAGGCCCATGTGCTGGACGGACGGCTGCCGCACGCCGTCCTGCTGGAGATATTCACGGATTCGGGAATCGGCACGATGGTCGTGCCGGACGGGCAGCGAAGGACAGCATGAGCACCTCAGACCTGGCGACGTCGACCACCCCGGTCACCGATGCGCTGCAGGCGCGCTACCAGGCCGCGCTGATGCCCAACTACGGGCTGCCGCCACTGGCCCTGGCCCGCGGCGAGGGCTGCGTGGTCTGGGACGCGGACGGCCGCTCCTACCTGGACCTGCTGGCCGGGATCGCGGTCAGCGCGCTCGGCCACGCCCATCCGGCCGTCGTGGCCGCCGTGAGCGGGCAGGTGGCCAGGCTGGCCCACGTCTCCAACCTGTACCTGCACGAGGGCCAGGTCGCGCTGGCCGAACGGCTGCTCGGCCTGCTCGGGGCGGACGGGCGGGTGTTCTTCGCCAACTCGGGCACCGAGGCCAACGAGGCGGCGTTCAAGCTGGTCCGCCGGATGCAGGGGCCTGACCGGCCGGTGTTCGTGGCGGCCGAGGGCGGATTCCACGGCCGGACGATGGGATCGCTCGCCCTGACCGGCAAGAGCTCCATTCGCGAGCCGTTCGCGCCGTTCGGGGCCCAGGTGCGGTTCGTGCCGTTCGGTGACCCCGGTGCGCTCGCGGCCGCGGTCGGGCCGGACTGCGCGGCGGTGTTCCTCGAGCCCGGCCTGGGCGAGGGCGGCGTGGTGCCCGCGCCCCCTGGATACCTGCGGGCGGTCCGCGAAGCCTGCGACGCGGCCGGCGCCCTGCTCGTGGCGGATGAGATCCAGAGCGGGATCGGCCGGACGGGAGCGTGGTTCGCGTGCCAGGCTGAGCAGGTGATGCCGGACGTGATCACGCTGGCCAAGGGACTGGGCGGCGGCCTGCCGATCGGCGCCTGCATCGGCGTCGGCCCGGCCGGCTCGGGGCTGCGCAAGGGCGACCACGGCAGCACCTTCGGCGGCAACCCGGTCGCCTGCGCGGCGGCGCTCGCAGTGCTCGACACGATCGAGCGGGACGGCCTGCTCGGGAACGTGCGGCAGGTCGGCGCCGTGCTGGCCGGCGGGCTCGCCTCAATCGGGCACCCGCTGCTGGCCGGTGTCCGCGGCACCGGGCTGTGGCGGGCACTGGTACTCACGGCCCCGGTGGCGGGCCAGGTCGAGGCGGCCGCCCGGCAGGCCGGTTTCCTGGTCAACGCGGTTCAGCCCGATGCGATCAGGCTGGCTCCGCCGCTGATCCTGACGGCCGGCCAGGCCAGGTCCTTTGTCGCGGCGCTGCCCGCGGTCCTGGATGCGGCCGCCCGGGCGGCCGGACTGGAGAGCTGATGACCAGGCACTTCCTGCGCGACGACCACCTCAGCCCGGCTGAGCAGGCCGAGGTGCTCGACCTGGCCGCCGCGATGAAGGCGGACCGGTTCGCCCGGCCGGTACTGGCCGGGCCGCGCACCGTCGCGCTGCTGCTGGACAAGCCGAGCCTGCGCACCAGGGTCTCGTTCGCGGTCGGCATCGCCGAGCTCGGCGGCTACCCGCTGGTCATCGACATGGGCTCGACCCACCAGGGCCGGGGCGAGTCGATCGGCGACACCGCCAGGGTGCTGAGCAGGCAGGCGGTGGCCGTGGCCTGGCGCACGTTCGGCCAGGCCCGCATCGAGGAGTTCGCCGCGGCCGCTTCGGTGCCGGTGATCAACGCGCTGACCGATGAGTTCCATCCGTGCCAGGTGCTGGCCGACCTGCAGACCGTGCGGGAGGCCCACGGCGACCTGGCCGGGCGGCGGCTGACGTTCCTCGGCGACGGCAGCAGCAACATGGCCCACTCTTATCTGCTCGGCGGGGCTACCGCGGGCCTGCACGTCACGATCGGGTCGCCCGAGCGGTACCGGCCGCTGCCCGCTGTCCTGGCCGACGCCGAGGCGATCGCCGCCCGTACCGGCGGCTCGGTGCGGGTGACCAGCGACCCTAAGGAAGCCTGCGCCGAGGCCGAGGTGCTGGCCACCGACGTCTGGACGTCGATGGGCCAGGAGGGGCAGGAGCGCGACCGGATCGCCGCGATGACGCCGTTCCGGCTGGACGAGCAGAAGCTGGGCCTGGCCGCGCCGGACGTGAAGGTGCTGCACTGCCTGCCCGCGCACCGTGGCGACGAGATCACCGGCGCCGTCATCGACGGGCCGGCCAGCCTGGTCTGGGACGAGGCCGAGAACCGGCTGCACGCCCAGAAGGCACTGCTGGCGTGGCTGCTGTGAACGGCAACCGAGCCCTCGCGGGCAGCGTGAGCCCGGCGACGAAGGCGGCCAGGCACGCCAGGATCGCGGCGATCCTGGCCGCTCCGGGCGAGCCGGTGCGTTCCCAGGACGAACTGGCCGAGCGCCTGGCCGCCGTCGGCATCCGGGTCACCCAGGCCACCTTGTCCCGCGACCTGGACGAACTCGGAGCGGTCAGGCTGCGCGGCCACGACGGCGGCCTGATGTACGCGCTGCCGCCGGCCCAGGCCGAGGGGCCGGCCGGCGACGCCGACGACGACGTGGTGTTCCGTCAGGCCGCGGCGGCCGTGGCGGGCCTGGCCCAGGCGGCGGCCGGCACGCCGGCCGCGGCCGCGGCCGGCCTGGCCCGGGTGGCCGCCGACCTGCTGCTGTCGGCCGAGCCGAGCGGGAACCTGGTAGTCGTGCACACGCCGCCGGGAGCGGCCCAGCTGATGGCGTCCATGATCGACAGAACCGGCATGGAGCCGGTCCTGGGCACCGTGGCCGGCGACGACACCGTGATCGTCGTGGCCAGGGATCCGGCCGGCGGCGACGACCTCGCCCGGCTGCTGCTGCGGCTGGCCGAGCGCCGGGGCCGGCCGAACTGACCAGCCACCGCCCGGCGCAGTCGGTCGCGATAGCTTGTGCAGATCGATGCGTTCTGGAGGTCGGGTGAAGCAGGAGCCGGGGACTTCAGCGGTACGGCTGTGGGGCGGGCGGTTCGAGTCAGGACCGGCCGACGCGCTGGCCCGGCTGTCGGTCAGCGTCCAGTTCGACTGGCGGCTGGCCCGCTATGACCTGCTGGCATCGGGTGCGCATGCCCGGGTGCTGCACCGGGCCGGGCTGCTCGACGACGGCGAGGCGGCCAGGCTGCTGGCCGCGATCGACGAGCTGAGCCGGGACTGCCAGACCGGAAGGTTCCGGCCTACGGCGGCCGACGAGG
>DASWAH010000052.1:0-6090 GCA_036391235.1 Streptosporangiaceae bacterium | reverse complement strand
CCGGCGCGACCAGGTCGGCCAGCGCGCAGAGCGCGGCGGCGACGTCCTCGCCCGGTTCGGCCAGCACGTGCACACCAGTGCCGTCCGGCACCAGCGACCCCGGCTGACCCGGGTAAGCGAAGAACGAGACCGGGGAGCGGGCTCCGGCCAGGATCAGGTGCCGGATCCCGGCAAGCTGGGCGGTGGCGAACTCGGCCAGGTAGGCCAGCCTGGCCACCGCGGGCAGCCCGGCGCCGCGCTCGTGCCGGGCCGGGAAGGTCTCGGCCAGCAGCCTGGCCCCCGTCCCGGTGCCGATTCGGCTCGCGGCGGCCAGGGCCTGGCGATGCAGGCCGGTGCCGCCGAGCAGGATCAGGCAGGGCTCGCCGCTGGCCAGCGCGCTCGCCGCGGCCTCGATGGCATCGGGCGGTACCGGCCTGGCCGGCCGCGCGGCGAGCGGGGCGGCCGGGGCTGCCCCGGCGGACCAGGACACGTCGGCGGGCAGGATCAGCGTCGCGACCTGGCCGGGCGGCTGCCGGCTGGCCGCCACCGCCTGGGCCGCGTCACCGCCCAGGTCCTCAGGCCGCGAGGTCCGCCGCACCCAGCCGGACACCGTGCGGGCCAGCGCGTCGATGTCAGATTCCAGGGGGGCGTCCAGCCGCTTGTGGTAGGTGGCGTGGTCGCCGACGACGGCCAGTACCGGGGTGCCCGCCCGGCGGGCGTTGTGCAGGTTGGCCAGCCCGTTGGCCAGGCCGGGGCCGAGGTGCAGCAGGGCCGCGGCCGGGTGCCCGGTCATCCGGCCGTAACCGTCGGCGGCGCCGGTGGCCACGCCCTCGAACAGGCACAACGTGCTGGTGATCGCGGGCACGTCATCCAGCGCGGCGACGAAGTGCATCTCCGACGTGCCGGGGTTGGCGAAGCAGGCGGTGACACCCGCCCCGGCGAGGGTGCGGAGCAGAGCTTGCGCTCCGATCATGGGCGGGCCTCCCGTCGGCTGGGTTCAGCCGAACCTTAACCCGGCCGGTGCCGGTGTTGTCCGGCCCGCCGGGCCTCTGGTTAACTGCCCGGATGCAGCCCCCGGCCGGCCTCGCGCGCATCGTGCTCGGCTGCGGCAACTTCGGCGGGGTGGGTTCGGCTCCCGCGTTCTTCGGCCGCGGCCTGTCCGACGACGCGGCGTTCGCGCTGATGGACGCGGCCTGGGAGACGGGCATCCGGCACTTCGACACCGCGGACGCCTACGGCGGCGGTCACAGCGAGACCGTGATCGGCCAGTGGATCGCGGCCAGGGGAGTGCGGCCCGCGCTGACCACGAAGACCTTCAATCCGATGACCGCCGGGGGCGATCACGGCCTCGCGCCCGAGCGCATTGCCCGGCAGCTGCGGGCGAGCCTGGACCGGCTCGGGACCGGGTCGGTCGAGCTGTACCTGGCCCACGACTTCGACCCCGGTGTGCCGCTGGCCGAGACGTTCGGCGCGTTCGAGGCGGCACTGGCCGACGGCACCGTGCTCGGCTACGGGGTCAGCAACTTCAGCCGCGACCAGCTGCGGGCGGCGCTGGCGGCCGGCCGGCCGTCGGCCATCCAGAACAGCTGCTCGCTGCTGGCCAGGGAGGACGAGAGCCTGCTCGGCCTGTGCGCGGACCACGGGGTCGCTTATCAGGCCTTCGGCCCGCTCGCCGGCGGCTGGCTGACCGGCAAGTACCGGCGCGGCGAGGACTTCCCGCCCGGCTCGCGGATGACCCAGCGACCCGAGCCCTACCAGCGGTTCCGCTCAGCGGCCACCTTCGACGCCCTGGACCGGCTCGGCACCGTCGCCGCCCAGCGCGGGCTGTCAATGGCCGGGCTGGCGCTGGCCTGGCTGCTGGCCGATCCCCGGGTGACCCAGGTCGTGATCGGCCCCGGCCGGCCCGAGCACCTGATCCCGGTCGCGGAGGCGCTGGCCGGACCCCTGACCGCGGACGAGCGAGCCGAGATCGAGAGGATGGCCGGGTGACCGAACGGGGCGTGACCGAGCCGGGCATGATCGACCTGCAGCTGATCGAGGCGGCCCGCGGCCGGATCGCCGGCGCCGCGATCAGGACGCCGCTGGTGCGGCTGGCCGTCGATGACGCGCCCGCCGAGATCTACCTGAAACTGGAGAACCTGCAGCCCGTCAACTCGTTCAAGATCCGCGGGGCGATGAACGCGGTCCGGCTGGCCGAGCCTGCCCAGTGGGCTAGCGGCCTGGTTACCGCGAGCGCGGGGAACATGGCCCAGGGCGTGGCCTGGGCGGCCCGTTCGCTCGGCGTTCCGGCCACCATCGTGGTGCCGGACACCGCCCCGCAGGCCAAGCTCGACGCGATAGCGCGCCTCGGCGGGCAGGTGCGCAAGCTGCCGTACGACGACTGGTGGAACATCATCGTCACCGGCCGGGCCGAGGGCATCGACGGCCTGTTCGTGCACCCGGTGCAGGACCCGGCGGTGATGGCCGGCAACGGGACGATCGGCCTGGAGATCCTGGAGGATCTGCCCGACGCTGATGCGGTCGTGATCCCGTACGGCGGCGGCGGCCTGACCGCGGGCATCGCCAGCGCGGTCAAGCAGGTGCGTCCGGCCACCAGGATCATCACGGCCGAGCCTGCGACCGGAGCGGCCCTGGCCGCGGCGATGCGGGCCGGCGCCCCGGTCGACGTGGAGTTCGGCCCGTCCATCGTCGACGGCGCGGGCAGCCGCCGGGTGCTCGACCAGATGTGGCCGCTGGTCCGGTCGCTGACCGACGAGGCCCTGGCGGTGCCGGTGGCCGATGTGGCCGTGGCGGTGCGGACGATGGCCGAGCGGACCAGGGTGATCGCCGAGGGAGCGGGCGCGCTGGCGACGGCGGCCGCGCTGTCCGGCCGGGCCGGCCACGGGAAGGTGGCCTGCGTGGTCTCTGGCGGCAACATGAACCTGAGCGTGCTAGCCGGCATCCTGACCGGATCGGACGGCTGACGCCGCTGCTGGCCGGCGCCGGCCGCGGGCCGACTCACAACTGTTACCAAATCCCAAATTGCCCCTCTTGCACGAATGTGCGGCGTGATGGTTTGATCAGCGGAACAAATTCGATCGCTGGGGAGGGGCCGAATTTGATGTCGCGCAGTGTGCGCCGTCACCAGGCCAAGAACGCCTGAGGCGCGCCGTGCGGCGAGCCCCTTCTGCGCCCCTTCTCTTCCGCAGCTCACAGTGGAGGCAACGTCCATGAAGGGACGCAAGATCATAGCCGCGTCGGTGCTCGGCGCGCTCGCCCTGGCGGGCTGCGGGAGCAGCGGAGGCAGCGGCGGAGGCACCGCATCTGGCGGTGGCACCAGCACCAAGAAGTGCGTGGCCTCGATCGGCATCGAAGCGCCGATCACCGGGCCGGTGGCCGTGCTCGGCAAGGAGCAGCTGAACTTCGCCCGGCTCGCGCTGGCCATGGACAACACGGCCAACAAGACCCAGATCTCGCTGGTGCAGGGCGACACCCAGCTCACGCCCTCGCAGGCCACGACGGTCACGCAGCAGTTCACGTCGAACTCCAAGATCGTCGGCGTGGTCGGTCCGGCCGGCAGCCAGGAAGTCGAGGCGGTCGGCCCGCTGTTCGCCCGGGCCGGAGTGGCCTTCATCTCGGGCTCGGCCACGGCGGCCGCGCTGACCACCGGCAAGTACCCGACGTTCTTCAGGGTCGTATCCAAGGACAGCGTGCAGGGTCCGCAGGATGCCAATTACATTGTCAGCCACCTGCACCCGAAGGCCCTGATGATCGTGGACGATCAGGAGGCCTACTCGACCGGCCTGGTCGCCGCGATGCTGCCGATCTTCAAGAAGGCTGGTATCAAGGTCGATCACGAGTCCGTGTCCCAGAAGCTCACCGACTTCTCCTCGCTGGTGGCCAAGATCACGTCGGCTGAGTCCGTCGTCGTGCTGCCCTGGCAGGTCGCGGCCAACGCCCAGCAGTTCGGCAAGAACATGGCCCAGGAGCACAAGAAGGCCGTGATCTTCGGCACCGACGGGCTGTTCTCGCCGGGGACCTTCACGATCGCCGGCTCGTACGTGTCCTCGTTCGGGCCCGACATCACCGGCATTCCGGCGGACGCTTCGATCGTCGCGGCGGCCAAGGCTAAGTACGGTTCGTTCGGTACGTTCGGGCCGCCGGTGTTCGCGGCCACGCACGTGCTCGACGAGGCGATCGCGTCGGTCTGCAAGGCGGGCCAGACGCCGAGTGCCAGCAACGTGCTGGCCGCGGTGAAGAAGACCAGCGAGTCGTCCTCGATCCTGGGCCAGCCGATCAGCTTCGACTCGCACGGAGACCTGGTCAACGGCAAGTTCTTCCTCTTCAAGATCGACTCGTCCGGCAAGTACAACCTGATCCCGGGCTGACCGGCCGGTCCTGACGAGCTGCTCCGGCGGGCGGCGGTGAAGCGCCGCCCGCCGGAGCGACCACTAACTACGGGCGGGTAATGGGCTTCTTCCTGCAGGAACTGGTGAACGGGATCACCGTTGGAGCGCTCTACGCGCTGGTCGCGCTGGGCTTCTCGATGGTCTACGGCGTCCTGAAGCTGCTCAACTTCGCCCACGGCGACCTGTACATGGTCGGCGCGTTCACCGGCTACTTCGTCATTCAGTGGTTCGGCGGCCCCAGCGCGCTCGACATCCCGGTCGCGCTGCTGCTGGTCATCATGTTCGTGCTGGCTGCCCTGCTGACCGGCGGGCTGGGGGTGGTGATCGAGCGGTTCGCCTACCGGCCGCTGCGGGACGCGCCCAGGATCGCGCCGCTGATCACCGCCATCGGCATCTCGTTCTTCCTGGAGAACGCGGCCCTGCTGCTGTTCGGCGGCCAGTTCAGGATCTACAACACCTCGGACTTCATCCCGTTCTCCGACGGCTTCACGGTCGGCTCGGTCAGCGTCGACGCGGTCCAGGTCATGACGGTCGGGCTGGGCCTGGTCCTGATGATCGGCCTGCGGGTGCTGGTGGTGCGGACCAGCCTGGGCAAGCAGATGCGGGCCGTCGCGGCCGACCGGGAAGCGGCCGAGATGCTCGGCATCAACGTGAACGTGATCATCGCGTCGACCTTCTTCCTCGGCTCGGCGCTGGCCGGGGTGGCCGGGGTGATGGCCGGCCTGCTGTTCAACCAGGTGACCAACACGATCGGCTTCCTGGCCGGGCTGAAGGCGTTCACCGCCGCGGTCGTCGGCGGCATCGGGTCGCTGCCCGGCGCGATGCTGGGCGGGCTGCTGATCGGCATCGCGGAGTCCTTCATCACCGGGTACGTGTCCTCGACCTACACCAACCTGATCGTGTTCGGCGTGCTGATCGCGGTCATGCTGGTCCGCCCGAGCGGCCTGCTCGGCCGGGTTCAGCTGCAGAAGGTCTGACCGCCGTGAGCCTGGACCCGCAGACCCCCGTGACCGGCCCGCAGGTCGGTGCGGACGAGTGGGTCGCGCGCAGCCAGCACCGGCGCGAGTACCTGCCGTCCTGGCTCGGCTCGGGCCAGCGGGCGGCCGAGCGGATCGGCTGGTGGCCGCGGCTGGCCGGCGCCGCGCTGGCCGGCCTGCTGCTGCCCGCGGCCGGCCTGGGCGGGTTCCAGCTCCAGGTCGGCATCGACGCGCTGGTGATCGCGCTGCTCGCGGTCGGGCTGAACATCGTGGTCGGCTGGGCCGGGGTGCTCGACCTCGGCTACGTGGCGTTCTTCGGGGTCGGCGCCTACGGCTACGCGGTGCTGTCCTCCGGTCAGGTCAACTCTCCGGCCGGCCTGCACCTGCCCTTCCTGATCACGCTGCCGCTGGTGATGATCGGAGCCGGCCTGCTCGGCCTGGTCGTGGGCTGGCCGTCGCGGCGGCTGATCGGCGACTACCTGGCCATCGTGACCTTGTTCTTCGGCGAGGCGTTCGTCGAGTTCACCAACAACGTCGCGCCGGGTACCTTCGGCGGACCCAACGGCATCGCCGGCCTGGACGCGATCAAGCTCTTCGGCTACGCGCTGACCAGCAACGAGAGTTACTACTACCTGCTGGTGCTGGTACTGGTCGTCACGATGGCGGTGCTGCGGCTGCTGGAGACGTCGCGGACCGGCCGGGCCTGGCGCGCGGTCCGGGAGGATCCGCTGGCCGCGGCGGCGATG
>DASWAH010000051.1:0-8035 GCA_036391235.1 Streptosporangiaceae bacterium | reverse complement strand
TTCACCAGCACCCAGGCCTTGCGCAGCCTGGTCTGGGTGAACGCGGGGTCCTTGAAGTAGATGGCCTTGGTGGTCAGGATCTCGTCGAGGTGAATGCTCTTGCCGTGCCCCGACGGGATGAGGAACTGGGCTTCGATCAGGGCCGCCGGCTTCATCTGCATCTGGATCGTGCCGGACAGGTTGCCGCCTGCCTTGCCGACCGAGTGCACGGCCAGCTTCGCGGTCAGCGAGGTGACGTGCTGGGACGTATCGGCGGCCAGCTTGATCTGCTTGAGGGCCTTGGTCGTGGCGGGGGAGGCGGCCTTGGATTTGCTCGGCGCGCTGCTCGAGCAGCCGGCCATCGCGGCGAGCGCGGCCGCGGCGGCGGCTCCGGTCGCGATATACCGTACTGCGCGCGGCCGGCGGAAATCACGCAGAATGGCCGGAGAATTAGTCGGCGAAATCATGGTGCGATGTTAACAGCGGGCCGCGCAGCTGATATGCGTGATTGCATAACGCCCCGGATAGCGCGCATCGCAGTTATTGAAGCCAGAGTTTCCCGGTTCGGGTGTTCCTGCTCCCGGTCCTGTCCTGACCGGTGCCGGCCGGTACCGTGGCCCGGTACGGTAGTACGCGATCGGAGGTGGGTGACGTGAGCGAGGACGTTCGGCTGGCTCCCGGCGACCAGGCGCCGGACTTCACGCTGCCCGACGCGGACGGGAACGAGGTCAGCCTGGCCTCGCTGCGCGGCCAGCACGTGATCATCTACTTCTACCCGGCGGCGATGACGCCTGGCTGCACCAAGCAGGCCTGCGACTTCCGCGACGGCCGGACGGCGTTGTCCGACGCCGGCTACGCGGTGCTCGGCATCTCGCCCGATCCGCCGGCCAAGCTGGCCAAGTTCCGTGACCGGGACGGGCTGACCTTCCCGCTGCTGTCCGACCAGGACCGGTCGGTGCTGAAGGCGTACGGCGCCTACGGCGAGAAGATGCTGTACGGCAAGAAGTCGGTCGGCGTGATCAGGTCGACCTTCGTGGTCGGGCCCGACGGCCGGATCGAGCGCGCGTACTACGCGGTCAAGGCGACCGGCCACGTCGCCAGGCTACGCAAGGACCTGGGCCTAGCCGGCTGACGCCCGGCCGGCCACCCGGCCGGCCGGCCCGAGGGGGGCCGTAGCCCAATGGCAGAGGCACAGGATTTAGGTTCCTGCCAGTGTGGGTTCGAATCCCACCGGCCCCACAAATCGAGTGACGTAACCCACCGCGGTCGCGTCGCCCGCGCCGCGCGTCAGGCTGACAAGATCATTTTCGCTTATCACCGGTTAGCGCCACATAAATCGTTCGATAACCCACATAATGTGGCCGCAACCGATGATAAGTTACGCGCCGTCTCGAAATTGGGCTCAGCAGAGGCGGCGCGGCCGCTCGCGATGGCGCGGGCGCGGGCCCGGTCGCGACCGGGACAGCGTCCATTCGGCTGACTGACCTAGAATGACCGCGTGCACGTCGACAGCCCGCCCGGTTCCGAGCCTGACCTGGGCAAGCTCGCGGCCGACATCGAGCCGTCGGACGGCCGCGCGGCCCGGTCGCACCGGACCCGCCGGGCCATTGTCGATGCCATGCGGGCCCTGCACGCCGAGGGCGACCTGCGCCCGACCGTGCCGCGGATCGCGGCCAGAGCCGGGGTCTCGCTGCGGACGGTGTGGCAGCAGTTCGCCGACCGGGACGCGCTGCTGCTCGAGGCGGTCCGCCGGGACCGGGAGATCCAGCGGTCCCTGGTCGGCAAGATCGACCAGAATCAGCCGCTGGCCGACCGGATCGAGGCCTTCATCGGGCAGCGCACCCGCGTCCTGGAGGTCATGACGCCGACCTGGCGCGCGGCCCGGGTGCATCAGCCGCTCTCGGCCGAGCTGCGCGGCGACCGGAAAAAGCGAAACGCGGGGGCGCGGGCTGAGGTTGAGCAGGTCTTCGCGCCTGAGCTCGGCAAGCTGGACAACCGGGAGCGAGAACTCCTGGCCAGCGCACTGCACGCCATAACCCTGTGGGCGTTCTGGGAGAGCCTGCGGACCGATCTCGAGCTGAGCCCGCAAGCCGCCAGAGACGTCCTGACCAGCACCTTTACTGGTTTGCTGCGGCAAGCGGGGTTCGAGACCGATTCCTGAACGCGCGGCCGCGCGCGAATAATCCTTTCTCGCCGCGCACTATTGATCTTGCACAGATCGTGCAGATATCTTGACCTCGAAGCCTGGGGCTACCTGGCTGTCACCCCTGACAATGGTGAGGTCCGCATGAGTGTGACCGCAGACGATGTAGTAGCCCGCCGATCCGGCGGAGCATCGTGGCTCTGGCGTCGCCAGCTTGATTCCTACCCCGATACCGGGCCCCGCGTGATGTACCTGGCCATCACCGTGCTCGCCACGATCATGCTCTATTACGAGCTGTACGTCGGCGGCTCGGTGTCCACGCTGATCCTGGTCAACCTGCACATGAGCTTCACGTTCTTCGTCGTGACGCTCGCGTTCGGCAACCTGATCGGCGCGTTCGGGTCGCTGTTCGCCGGAATAACCGACCGGCTCGGGCGGGCCAACCTGGTGGTATTCGGGTTGCTGTTCACCGGCGTGTTCGTGGCGTTCGTGCTGCCGGCCGCGACGTCCAAATGGGTGTTCACGATCGAAGGATTCGTGGTCGGCGTTGTCGAGGGCATTTGCCTGGTCGCCACGCCGGCGCTGATCCGTGACTTCTCCCCGCAGGTGGGCCGGGCCACCGCGATGGGCTTCTGGACCAGCGGGCCGGTGCTGGGCAGCCTGATCGTGGCCGTGGTCGGCACGGCGACGATCCCGTCGGTCGTGCACGACCCGCGGTTCTGGACGCACGAGTACCGCATCTGCGGCATCGCCGGCATCGTGGTCTTCGTGGTCGCGCTGATCGGCCTGCGCGAGCTGTCGCCCGCGCTGCGCGACCAGCTGATGGTGACGATGCACGACCGGGCCCTGATCGAGGCCAAGGCCAAGGGCCTGGACATCGAGGCCGCCCTCAAGCACCCGTTCCGCCAGCTGCTCAAGCCGGACGTGGTCGTGTCCGCGATCGCCGTCTCGATCATGCTGCTGATCTACTACACCGCGGTCGGCTTCAGCGTCATCTACCTGTCCACCGTGTTCGGGTTCAGCCTCAAGGACGCCAACGGCCTGGGCAACTGGAACTGGGGCTTCAACGTCATCGCGGTGATCCTGATCGGCGTCATCTCGGACCGCTTCAGGGTCAGGAAACCGTTCATGATCGTCGGCGGGGTCGCCGCCGCGGTGATGACCGTCGTCTACCTGATGCAGGCGGGCCATCACCCGAGCTACTACACCCTCGCCGTGATCCTGGCCGTCCTGTCGTTCGGCCTCGGCGTGGCCTACACCCCGTGGATGGCCAGCTTCACCGAGACCGTCGAGGCCCGTAACCCGGCCCTTACCGCGACCGGGCTGGCGATCTGGGGCTGGATCATCCGCATCGTCGTGTTCCTGGCCTTCCTGCTGATCCCGCACGTGATCAACTCGGTCACGCCGCTGGTCAACTACGGCGGCACGGTGGCGACCTATGCGAGCCAGTACAAGACCCAGCTCGCGTTCGCCCAGGAGCACGCGGACATCGTCGCGCTGGCCCAGAAGGACAAGGTCCAGCTGGCCAACGCGGCCAAGTTCGCGCCCGAGCTGGCCGTGATCCAGGCCAACCCGGCGCTGTTCACCCAGCTCGCCAAGTACCCGGCGAACAAGGTCCCGCCGAAGCTGGCCCAGCAGGCGGTGGTCGCCGCCGGCGGCGGCACTAGCCCGGCCGACATCAAGAAGGGCACGGCGATCCTGCAGACCATCGCGACCAACCAGGCGGCCATCCAGGGCGTCATCGCGGTCGGTGCCGACCTGCAGAAGATCGCGCCGTTCGCGTCCCAGCTGACCGCGCTGTCCAAGGTGCCGGCCCCGGTGTTCGCGTACCTGAAGGCGCACGGGGCCCAGGTCCAGAAGGCCGCCGCCGAGACGGCCGGCCAGTGGAAGAACTGGTACTGGATCTGCTTCGGCGGAATCGTGCTCTTCCTGCTCAGCATCCCGCTGCTGCGAGGCCGGTGGAGCCCGGCGGCCGCGCGGCGGGACGAGGCCGAGCACGAGGCCATGGTCGACGCCGAGCTGGCGGCGATGCGAGGCTGAGACTCAGCTGGTGTCCGGGCGGCCCGCCGGTGGCGGGCCGCCCGGTTCCGTCCTGCCCGCCCGCCCCGCCCGCCGGCGATGAGGAAAGGACACGTGCCCCGATGGCCCACGACGTACTCGACCTGGCCGACCGGCTCTGGCGGGGCGAACTCGGCCCCGGCGAGTATCACCCGGTCAGTCATCTCGGCGGCCTGGCCGAGATCGGCGACGGCGTGGCGTTCGTGCCCTCGTTCGCCAACGTCTCGGCCTTCGCGACCGGCGACGGGCTGGTCCTGGTCGACACCGGCAGCTCGTTCACCGCCGCCGAGGTGCACGCCGAGCTGCGCCGCTGGAGCGGCGGGCGGCTGCACACGGCGGTCTACTCGCACGGCCACATCGATCACGTCTTCGGGGTGCCAGTGTGGGAGGCCGAATCGGCCGGGCGCGGCTGGCCGGCCCCGGTCGTGATCGCGCACGAAGCGCTCCCGGCCCGGTTCGACCGCTACATCGCCACCGCGGGCTACAACGAGATCATCAACCAGCGTCAGTTCGGCGTCGACGGGCTGCGCTGGCCGCGGGAGTACCGCTACCCGGACCGCACCTACGCTGACGAACGCGGGCAACCCGCAGAAGGTCCAGCGTTATCCGCGGGAGTGGGCGGCCGCGCTGCGCCGGATGCTGACCCTGGAGGCCGAGTTCCTGCTGCCCGGGCACGGCCTGCCGGTGGCTGGGGCGGGCCGGGTCAGGCAGGCGCTGACCGACACGGCCGACCTGCTCGACTCGATCACCGACCAGACGCTCTCGATCATGAACGCGGGCGGCCGCCTGGACGACGCGATCCACGGCGTGGTGCCGCCCCCCGACCTGATGGAACGGCCGTACCTGCGCCCGGTCTACGACGAGCCCGAGTTCATCGTGCACACCGTCTGGCGGCAGTACGGCGGCTGGTGGGACGGTAACCCGGCCAGCCTCAAGCCCGCGCCGGAGCGCGCGCTGGCGGCCGAGCTAGCCGGGCTGGCCGGGGGAGCGCGGGCGCTGGCCGGCCGGGCTGAGGCGCTGGCCGCCTCGGCGGGCGAGGAGGCACTCCGGCTGGCCGGCCACCTGGCCGAGCTGGCCTGGCTAGCCGACCCGGGCGACGCCGGCATCGCCCGGGTGCGGCACCTGGTCTTCACGGCCAGGGCGCAGGCCGCGACCTCGACGATGGCGTCCGGCGTGTTCCGCTGGGCCGCCCGCGAATCGGGGCCGGGCGGGCCGGCCGTGAGCTAGCCGGGCTACCAGGAGTCGATCAGCGGCAGCAGCTCGGGCAGTGTGGTGATCACGGCGTCCGGAGTCGCGTCGGCGAAGGTCGGCACCTCGGAGTGGGGCACCAGGACCGTACGCATGCCTACGCTCTGAGCTCCGTAGACGTCGTCCCACGGCCGGTCGCCGACGAACACGCACCGAGCCGGATCAGCGACCCCGACTGCGGCCATCGCGGCCAGGAACGCCTGCGGGTGCGGCTTGGTCCAGTCGATCTCGCTGGAGTACACCGCCCCGTCGATCAGGTCGAGCACCCCGTCGCGGCGGAACACCTCCTCGTGCCAGCTGCGCGGCCACATGGTGTTGGACAGCACGCCGATCTTGATGCCGCGCTCACGCAGCCGGGTGAGCACCTCGATGCCGTCGGGATCGGTGAACGTGTGCGGCTCCCACTCGCGCTGGTACGTCGCGATGAGCTCAGGGGTCGGCTCGATGCCGGCCCGCTCGAACACGCCGAAGATGGTCGCGCTCCGCTGCTCGGTGCGCGAGAGGTCCCACAGGGCGGCCTCGGCTTGGTGCGCGGCGGCGGCTCGCTCGTGATGATCGTCGGGAAAGTGCGGCTCGCACACCACCCGCCAGAGCTCGCCGTTGTCGATCGTGTGCCAGGGCGTGAGCGTCCCGCCCCAGTCGAAGATCACCGCCGCGACAGCCACCGTGCGATCCTATCTGCCGCCCAACCAATGCAGTTCAGCATGGGTAAGGCGGATATCACCACATTCGCCATTGCCTTAGCCGGCCATAAAAGCCAGGATGACGTGGGACAGGATCGCGCGATCGCGAGGATTGGTTCATTCGTCGCGAACCTGTCGCTTCGCGTTTGATTCCGGCTTTTAGCGTGACCTGCCGGGCGCAGCGGCGCGCCCGGAGGAGCGGCACATGAGGAGGATCGGATGCACCACACCGTACGCCAGGTCCGGCGGCGATCGCCGGCCAGAGCGGCCGCCGCCGCCGGCGCGGCCGTAGCCAGCGCACTCGGCCTGGCCTGGGCAATGGCGCCAGGGGCGCTGGCCTCAGGGGCCGGGCACGCCCGCACGACCGTGTCCCGGCATGACGGCGCGAACGGATGCCACCTGGGTAACGGCGTCCAGCACGTCGTCCAGCTGACCTTCGACAACGTGCACTTCTTCCGCGACAACCCGAACGTGCCGTCTGACCTGCAGATGATGCCGAGCCTGATGAATTTCATCCAGAACAATGGCACCTGGATGTCGAACAATCACACGCCGCTAATCGCGCACACCGCGGACGACATCCTGACCACCAACACCGGGCTGTACGGGGACCGCCAGGGCATGCCGGTGTCAAACGGTTACCGGACCTTCAACCCGAACGGGACCACCGACCCGGCCAGCTCGTTCGCCTACTGGACTGACCCGATCTTCGACACGTCATCGGCACCGACCACGGGTCACGACGTCAACCCGTCGATGGTGTACTCGCCGGTGCCGCCGGCCACCGCCAAGGCCCCGGTGTCGCCGAGCACGGTCACCCCGGCTCCGTGGGTGCCGTTCACCAGGGCCGGCTGTGACGTCGGCGACGTGGCCACGGCGAACCAGGAGCTGGAGAACACCGCGGTCGACCTGCCGAAGGTGTTCGGCGCGAACTCGCCGGAGGTGGCCCAGCTAAACGCTGACAAGGACTCGTTCAAGGACGCCGAGACGGCCGACTACGTCGGTCTCGGCGTGCACTGCGCGCAAGGTTCCGGCGCGCAGTTCTGCTCGAGCGCCCAGGGCGTGAAGTTCGGCCAGACCAGCCCGAGCCCGACCGCGGTGTCCGACGTGCTCCCGAACGAGCCCGGCGGCTACAACGGTTACCTGGGCCTGTTCGGCCACCGGTACATCGCCCCGCAGCTCGGCGCGGGCACCCCGGACCTGAGCCGCAACGGCTACCAGGTCACCAATTCGGCCGGGAACCTGGTGGACCTGAACGGCAACCAGATCAACGGCGCCTTCCTCGGAAACACCCCCGGGTTCCCCGGCTTCGGCGGCATCAACGCGTCGCAGACCCTGGCCTACATGTCGGACATGCTGGAGTCGGGAGTGCCGGTCGTGAACGGCTACATCTCCGACATCCACGGGAACGAGGCGATCCCTGGCTTGCCGGCCTGCGCCGGCATCAAGTCGGGAGCACCGCTGGGGCCGGGCAGCGCGTGCTACGTGGCTCAGGCGCAGTACTACAACCAGGCGTTCGCGACCTTCTTCCAGCGGCTGGCCGCCGACGGCATCACGGCCTCGAACACGTTGTTCGTGATCAGCTCGGACGAGGGCGACCACGTGGCCGGCGCGAACGTCGGCCGGGCGATCCAGCCCACGCCGGCCAACTGCGACGGCGCGACGGTCACCGGCACCACGGTCACCCCGGACGTGGCCTGCACCTACCCGACGGGCTCGTTCGGCGAACTTGCAGGCAACCTGACCGGGCTGCTCGCGACCCAGGCGAATGACACCACGCCGTTCACCCTGCAGAACGACAGCGCGCCGGAGTTCTACGTCACCGGCAACCCCGGCCCGCTCCAGCCTGCGGTCCGCGGGCTGGAACGGGACACCAGCAAGCTCACCGCGGCCAACCCGTACACGGGTACCACCCAGCCGATCA
>DASWAH010000050.1:0-10539 GCA_036391235.1 Streptosporangiaceae bacterium | reverse complement strand
GTACTCCTCGATCGTCCGCGAGCCCAGAATGCGCGCGTAGGCGAAGATGCCGATCAGGGCGATGGCCAGCAGCATGGCCGACAGCGCTGAACCGCCGGCGTAATCCAGGTTGTTGAAGGCGTCCTGGATAACGGTGCCGATCATCGTGTTGTTGGTCCCGCCAAGCACCTGCTGGTTGACGTAGTCGCCGAGCGCGGGGATGAACGTCAGCAGGAACGCGGCGAACAGGCCGGGCACGGTCAGCGGCAAGATGACCTTGGTGAAGGCCTCGCGCCGGCTGGCGTACAGGTCATAGGCCGCGTCCAGGACCCGCTTGTCGATCCGCTCGATCGCCACATAGAGCGGCAGCGCGGTGAACGGCAGGTAGTTATAGGCCAGGCCGGCCACGACGGCATAGCCGGTGGCCAGCACGTGGAAGTTCTGCGGCAGCAGGTGGGCGTGCTTCAGCGCGCCCAGCACGACGCCGTTGTCGGACAGGATGAACTCCCAGACCACGGTGCGGATGACGAACGAGACGAAGAACGGCACCAGCAGCATGAGCAGGAAGAAGTTCTTCTTGTTGCCGCCGTAGAAGGCGATCCAGTAGGCGATCGGGAACGAGATGACCACGTCGATCACGGTCGCGGCCCCGGCCAGGTAGAAGCTGTTCAGGAACTGGCTGTGGTACAGGTTGGCCTGCTGCCAGAACTCCGACCAGTGCCAGGTCATCACGCAGGACCCGGTCGCGGTGTTGCAGGTCTGCAGCGACAGCGACAGCATGATCACCAGCGGGATCAGGAACAAGATCAGCAGCCAGAGCCCGGCCGGCAGGCTAAGCAGGTACGGAGCCAGGAACTTGCCTGGGCGCAGCCTGCGTCTGGCTGACCTGGCCGGAGCCTGGGCGGCAGTGGCTGCCACTAGGCGCCCTGCGTGATCGGCAGGAACAGGTTGTTCCAGGCGTCCAGCTCTTCCGTGCTCTTGTACTGGTAGTACGGCTTGGAGTTCGTGATGTAGGCCTGAGTCGGGAAGACCGTCGGCGCGTCCGCGGTGACTTTGGTCGGCAGCCCGATCTCGGGAGCCAGCGCCTTGAGTTCGGTCGCGCCCCAGCCGGTCGGGTGCAGCAGGAACTGCTTGGCCGCCGGGACGGGGCAGACGTAGTCGTTGTAGTACTCCACGACCGCCTCGACGTCAGGCTGGTAGAAGTAGTCCATCAGCGTCATCGCGGCCCTGGCGTTCTGGGCGTACATGGGGATGCACATGTTGTCGGTCCAGAACATGCCGCCCTCGTGCGGGATCATCAGCTTCAGGTCCCGGTACTTGCTGTTCAGGTCGGCCTGGAAGATGTCGCCCGACCAGGCCTGGCAGATCTCGATGTCGCCGTTCTTCAGGTGGTCGATGTAGCTCTGGTCGTAGTAGGCCCGCACGATGCCGTCGCTCTTCTGCTGCTGCAGCTTCTTGGCCGCCTTGGCCCAGTCGGACTCGGTCGAGGTGGCCGGTTCGACGCCGATCGCCAGCAGGCCGAGGCTGCCCAGCTCCTGCGGGTCGTTCATCATCCCGACCTTGCCCGCGTACTTCTTGTCGAACAGGATGTCCACGCTGGTGCCCGGATTCTTGACGATCGAGGAGTTGTAACCGATCGCGGTCCAGCCCGACTGCCAGGCCATCGTGTACTTGTTGCCGGGGTCCCAGGACGGGTTCTTGATCAGCGGCCCGGCGTACTTGTTGAAGTTTGTCATCGCGCTGCGGTCGAGCGGGATCAGCCAGCCGAAGTCGATCATGTAGCCCAGCGGCGGGCTGTTGTTGGTCATCACGACGACGTCGAAGCCGGTGGGCTGCTTGGCCTCCAGCGACGGCCGGATCTTGGCGTAGAAGGGCAGGTTGTCGCTGATCGGCTCGGTGTAGTTGACGGAGATGCCGGTGGTGGCGGTGAAGTGCTCGAGCGAGGGGTGCTTGCCCTTGAGCACGTCGATGTAATAGGGCCAGTTGGCGAAGTTCACCGTCTTGGTGTGCGGCTGCCTGGCCCACCAGGCCGCGGTGCCGACGCCGCCGGCCGCGGTCGACTTGCTCGGGGTGGCGACGCCCTTGACTCCGCAGGCGGCCAGCAAGGCCGAGACGCCGAGCATGCCCGCACCCGCGCCCGCGCCGCCGAGCAGCTGGCGCCGGGACAGGCGGGGCTGGGTCATGCCCCGCCACACGGACGGGTCGATTCCCGGCTCGCCGGGTCCTGAGCCAATGTGCTCGCTCATGGTTCCTCCAGGGGGTTGGTCCGACGTGCGCCGGGGCTATCCGATCAGGTACGAGTGCTGCGGCTGCCAGCCCAGCCAGACGGCGTCACCGCGGCTGGCCGCGTCGCCCGCCGCGGACGAGTTCTGCTGGAAGATCACGATGTCCGCCCCGGTCGAGGTGGAGACCGAGAAGTTGGTCGAGGTGCCCAGGTAGACGACCTCGGTGACGGTGCCGCGGACCGCGCAGTCACGGGCCGGCCGGTCGGCCGACAGCTCGATCTTCTCCGGTCGCACGGTCAGCTCGAGCGAGTCGCCCGGGCTGACCTGCCGGTCCCGGACCGGAACGACGATCCGCTCGTCCTGGCTCACCGCGATCACCGCCTCCGTGCCGGTCACCTCGGCCGCCGTGCCGGTCAGCAGGTTCGAGGTTCCGATGAATCCGGCCACGAACCGGGTCCTGGGGTGCTCGTAGATCTCGCGGGGCGAGGCCAGCTGCTCGATCACGCCGTCGTTCATCACCGCGATCCGGTCCGACATCGTGAGCGCTTCGTTCTGATCGTGCGTTACGTACACGAAGGTGATGCCGACCTCGCGCTGGATCCGCTTGAGCTCGACCTGCATGGCCTGGCGGAGCTTGAGGTCGAGGGCACCCAGCGGCTCATCAAGCAGCAGCGCCCGGGGGTGATTGACCAGTGCCCGGGCCAGCGCGACCCGCTGCTGCTGGCCGCCGGAAAGCTCACGGGGCCTGCGGTGCCCGCGCTCACCCAGGTTGACGATGTCCAGCATCTCGGTGACCCGGCGGTTGATCTCGTTCTTGGCCACGTTCCGGCGCCGGAGCCCGAACGCCACGTTCTCGAACACGTTCATGTGCGGGAACAGCGCATAGGACTGGAACACCATGTTCACTTCGCGCTTGTTCGGCGAGACGCCGGTCACGTCCCGGCCGTGCAGCCAGACGGTGCCGCCGGTCGGCTCCTCGAACCCGGCGATCATGCGCATCGTCGTGGTCTTGCCGCAGCCGGAAGGGCCGAGCAGGGAGAAGAACTCGCCTTCGGCGATCGCCAGGTCCATCTCCCGCACCGCGGCCACGACGTCGCCGCCGGTCCTGAACTCCTTGGACACACCGTGCAGTTCGATCGCCGGCAGGGCCTGGTCCTGGCCCTGCGCCATGCGCTGCCCGGCGCCGGCCGGAGCGCCAGCGTGCGTATCGGTCATGAGTGTCCCCTCGGAGAAGTTCCTGCGATGTTTGCACGGGACTTAGCTGGGATCAACTGATTCAGTAACAATACAGCCACAAAGCTACGGAATCCGAAGCCATCAGGCACGCCAGAGCACGGGTTGGGCACCTGCGCCCGCAAACCCGTGCCTACCGCCTGGTAACAGCCCGTCGCAGAGTGGCTCTGCTCGGTGATCCTACCGCTTACTCGCCGATATAGCTCATGACGTGCTTAATGCGCGTATAGTCCTCGAACCCGTACATCGACAAGTCCTTGCCGTAGCCGGAGTGCTTGAAGCCCCCGTGCGGCATCTCCGAGACGAACGGGATGTGCGTGTTGATCCAGACCGCACCGAAGTCGAGGCGCCTGGCCGTCCGCATGGCCCGGCCATGGTCCCTGGTCCAGACGCTCGCGGCCAGGCCGTACTTAACCCCGTTGGCCCACCGGACCGCCTCGTCTTCGCAGGAGAACCGCTGCACGGTCACGACCGGGCCGAAGATCTCCTCCTGGATCATCTCGTCGTCCTGCCTCAGCCCGGCGACGACGGTGGGTGCGTAGAAGTAGCCGCGGTCGCCGACCCGGCGGCCGCCCGCCCTGATCTCCGCGTGGTCCGGAGCGCGGTCCACGAACCCGGATACCCGGGCCAGCTGGGCCGGGTTGTTCAGCGGGCCGTAGTAGGCCCCGGTGTCGTCCGGGCCGCCGGTCCTGACCTTGGCCGCCCGCTCACTGACGGCGTCGGTGAGATCGGCCGCGATGCCGGGGCCGGCCAGCACCCTGGTCGCGGCGGTGCAGTCCTGGCCGGCGTTGTAGTAGCCGGCGTCGATGATCTGCTGGGCGGCCCGGTCGAGGTCGGCGTCGTCGAAGACCACGACCGGCGCCTTGCCGCCGAGCTCCAGGTGCACGCGCTTGAGCTTGGCCGCGGCGGCCTGGGCGACCTCGATCCCGGCCCGTACCGAGCCGGTGATCGAGACCATCTGCGGGATGTCGTGGCCGACTAGCGCGCGGCCGGTGTCACGGTCGCCGCAGATCACGTTGAACACGCCGGGCGGGAAGATGCCGGCCGCGATCTCGGCCATCAGCAACGTAGAGGCTGGCGTGGTGTCGGACGGCTTCAGTACCACCGTGTTGCCGGCCGCCAGGGCCGGCGCGAACTTCCAGACCGCCATCATCATCGGGTAGTTCCACGGCGTGACCTGGGCGCAGACGCCGACCGGCTCGCGGCGGATCATCGAGGTGTGGTCGGCCAGGTACTCCCCGGCCGAGCGGCCCTCCAGGACCCGGGCCGCCCCGGCGAAGAAGCGCAGCTCGTCCGCGCACGGCGGGACCTCGTCGGTCCTGGTCATGGCGACCGGCTTGCCGGTGTTGCGGATCTCGGCCTCGACCAGCTCCTCGGCCCTGGCCTCGATCGCGTCGGCAAACTTCAGCAGGGCCAGGCTCCGCTCCGCCGGAGTCGTATCCCGCCAGGTCTCGAAGGCGGCGGCCGCGGCCCGCAGCGCGCGGTCGACGTCTTCCGGCCCCGACACGGGCGCGGTCGCGTAGGCCTCGCCGGTAGCCGGATCGACGACCTCGCTCACGGCGTCGGCGGCGGCCTCAGTGAACTCGCCGTTCACGAAATTCCGCAAAGCGGTTACGGCCGGTACGGGCACTGCGGTCCTCCATTGATCGTCAGACCTACGACTTTGGCACGTTTCTGCTCGTCACACAAGTGATTCAGCACCTGATAGACTCTCTCGCAACGAAATCAGTTGACATCCCGTCGTCGCATGACAGCATGGCAGTACGAGGGAGGCATGCCGATGGCACATCTGCGGGCGGCCGGGCCGCTGCCGGAACCGGCCGGCGAGCGCGGGACCGGCCGGGACCGCCACGGGTCCGCGGTCGCCCTCGACGCGGTATCCCGGCACATCATCGAGCAGTTGCAGCAGGACGGCCGCCGCTCCTACGCCGCCATCGGCAAAGCCGTCGGCCTGAGCGAGGCCGCCGTCCGACAGCGCGTGCAGCGGCTGATCGATGCCGGCGCGATGCAGATCGTCGCGGTGACCGACCCGATGTCGCTCGGATTCCAGCGCCAGACCATGATCGGCATCCGCTGCAACGGTGACCTGCAGGCCATAGCCGACCAGCTCGCGGGTATGGCGGCCATTGACTACGTGGTCATCACCGCGGGCTCGTTCGACCTGCTGATCGAGGTCGTATGTGCCGACGATGACGAACTGCTCCAGATTCTCGGCCAGGTGCGCTCGCTGCCTGGCGTGACCACCACGGAAACCTTCGTCTACCTGAAATTGCGTAAGCAGACCTACCACTGGGGGACCAGATGACCGAATCACCCGCCCTCGATCACGTATCGCTGCAGGAAGCCGCCAAGCGCAACCTGTGGCTGCACTTCACCAGGCACTCCGGCTTCGCCGACAACGACATCCCGATGATCGTGCGCGGCGAGGGCCAGTACGTCTTCGACCAGTACGGCAAGCGGTACCTCGACGGGCTGTCCGGGCTGTTCGTGAGCCAGATCGGGCACGGCCGCACGGACGTGGCCGAAGCCGGCGCCCGGCAGGCGGCCGAGCTGGCTTACTTCCCGCTGTGGTCGTACGCGCATCCGCGCGCGGTCGAGCTGGCCTCCCGGCTAGCCAGCCACGCGCCCGGCGACCTGAACCGAGTCTTCTTCACCACCAGCGGGTCCGAGGCGGTCGAATCGGCCTGGAAGCTGGCCAAGCAGTACTTCCGGCTGACCGGCGAGCCGACCAGGTACAAGGTGCTGAGCCGGTACATCGCGTACCACGGCACGACGCACGGAGCGCTCGCGATTACCGGCCTGCCCGACATCAAGATGCCGTTTGAGCCGCTGCCGGCCGGCGGCGTCCGGGTGCCGAACACGAACTTCTACCGGGCGCCGTCGTTCGTCGCTGATGACCTGCAGGCGTTCGGCATCTGGGCGGCCGACGAGATCGAGCGCACCATCGTGCGCGAGGGCCCCGAGTCGGTCGCCGCGGTCTACCTCGAGCCGGTGCAGAACTCAGGCGGCTGCTTCCCGCCGCCGCCCGGCTACTTCCAGCGGGTCCGCGAGATCTGCGACAAGTACGGCGTGCTGATGGTCTCCGACGAGGTCATCTGCGCGTTCGGCCGGCTCGGTTACATCTTCGGCTGCGAGCGGTACGGCTACCAGCCGGACATCATCACCTTCGCCAAGGGCGTCACCTCGGGCTACTCCCCGATGGGCGGCATGATGGTCAGCGACCGGCTGATGGAGCCGTACCAGAACGACGAGCACACGTTCCTGCACGGCGTGACCTTCGCCGGTCACCCGGTCTCCTGCGCGGTGGCGCTGGCCAACCTGGACGTGTTCGAGAAGGAAGACCTGCTCGGCAACGTCAGGGCCAACGAGGCCGGCTTCCGGGCCACCCTGGAGAAGCTGAACGACCTGCCGATCGTCGGTGACGTGCGCGGCGACGGGTACTTCTACGGCATCGAGATGGTCAAGGACAAGGCGACCAGGGAGACCTTCAGCGACGAGGAGTCCGAACGGCTGCTCCGCGGCTACCTGTCCCCTGCGCTGTTCGACGCCGGCCTGATCTGCCGGGCCGACGACCGCGGTGACCCCGTCATCCAGCTCTCACCGCCGCTGACCTGCACCCAGGAGCACTTCGACGAGATCGAGCAGATCCTGCGCAGCGTGCTCACCCAGGCCTGGGCTCAGCTCTAGCACGCGCGGGGCGGTAGCACCCGCGGCCAGCGGCGTGCCATAGTGCGCATGGGCCGCGCGGCGACGGGCGCCGCGGCGGTGTGGGAGGGGTCCATGCGCGCGTTCAGAACGCTCAGATTTGCCGTCAGCACGGCGGCGGCCGGCGCCGTCGCGGCGGGTGCCGCGGCGGCCGTGCCGGCGGTCGCGGCACCACGAGCCGGGTCCTCCTGGCACGTGTCGTTCCGGGTGCAAGGCTCGGGGTTCCCGTCCTTCACCGCCGCGGCCGCGACCAGCAGCACCGGCGCGTGGGCGTTCGACCAGCAGGGGTCCAAGGCCCCGGCCGGCTATCAGTTCAGCGGCTCGCACTGGACCAAGCGCTCGTTCCCGGCCGCGGCCGGTGACGTCGTGAACGCGGCCTCGGCCTCGTCGGCCGGCAACGTCTGGGCGTTCACCTTCAAAGGCGCGGTGCTGCGTTACAACGGCAGCGCCTGGTCGCAGGTGAAGAAGTTCACCCGGCCGGTCGACTCGGGCCTGGCCATCAGCCCGTCCGACGTCTGGGCCTTCGGCGCCAATCTCGGGACCTGGCATTACGACGGGCACGCCTGGACCAGGGTGACCGCGGCCAAGGGCCTGGAGAGCGCGAGCGCGCTGTCGGCCTCGAGCGTCTGGGCAGTCGGCGGCACCAAGGTCGGGCACTGGAACGGGCACGCCTGGTCGTTCACCAGCCTCGCCAGCTTGCTGCCCAAGAACACCCAGCTCAGCCACTCACGACTGGCCGGCGTGTACGCGGCCTCGGCGAACAGCATCTGGGTGGCCGGCACCGGCGGCCGTCAGGACGAGGGCGGCCCGTTCGTGCTGCTGCACTACAACGGCCACGCCTGGAGCAGGGCCGGCGAGAACAAGAGCATCGGCGACCCGACCGGGATCGCGGGCGACGGCCACGGCGGCGTGTGGATCAGCATCCGCACCGGCTTCCCCGGGGACGGGACCATGGAGCACTACGCCGGCGGCAAGCTGAGCAGCGTCACGCTGCCGGTCACCCCGGCCCACCTGTTCCTGTTCGGGGTGACGAACGCGAAGGGCTCGACCGCTCCGCTCGCGTTCGGGTACTCCAGGACGTCGTTCAACGCCAAGACCTTCACCGCGGTGATCCTGCGCGACGGCAGCTGACGGAGCGAAATGTTCGTGATTACCGGACTCATCGCGAAGAGTTGCCATCTCGTTACATCCGCTTTAAGACCGCGGACAGCTTTCCGGCGTCTGTATTAGTGAGGGGTCGCGGCCTGAGCGCGGACCGGGGCCCCGAGCGGACGGGTATGCAGCGGGAGGGCACCCCATGTCAGGCAGCACGCCGATGGCGACCAGCAGCAACAACGGCCAGCGCTGGGCCGACCTGGATCAGCAGAACGAGCGTCTGGTCGATTCCTCGCACCCGCTGCTGGCCGACCTCCGCCGCGACTACCCGGCGGCCGGGGTCGCACCCGCCGCGACCGCGATCGCCTGACGCACCCAGGTCACGGCCTCGCCGACCGGGACCCGCTCCTTCTCGCCGTTGGCACGCTTGGTCACCTCGACCACGCCCTCGGCCAGGTCCCTGGTCCCGACGCTGATCCGGAACGGGATGCCGGTCAGCTCGGCGTCGGCGTACTTGACCCCGGGCCGGACGTCGCGGTCGTCCAGCACCGTGTCCACGCCCGCCTCCTGCAGGCTGGAGTAGAGCACCTCGGCCGCCGCCCTGGCCTCGGGGTCGCGGACGCTCAGCAGCAGCACCGTGACCTCGGCCGGGGCGACCTGCACGGGCCAGGCCAGGCCGGCGTCGTCGTGGTACACCTCGGCGATCACGGCCATCGCCCGCTCGACGCCGATGCCGTAGCTGCCCATGATCGGGATCACCGTGCTGCGATCGGGCATGGACACGGTTACGCCCAGCGCGGTGGTGAACTTGCGGCCCAGCTTGAAGATGTGGCCGACCTCGATCGCCTGGACGAAGTCCAGCGGGGTGCCGCAGCGCGGGCAGGGCTCGCCCTCGGTGACCTCGCGCAGGTCGGCCCACTGGCCGACCGTGATGTCCCGCTCCACGTCTACGCCGGTCAGGTGCACGTCGTCGGTGTTGGCCCCGGTCGACATGCCCCGGCGGCCGCGCAGCGCGAGGTCGGCGATCACCGGCAGGCCGGTCACCCCGACCGCGCCGAGGCTGCCGGGCAGCGCGCCCAGCGCGGCCTGGATCTCCTCGGGCTGGGCCGGGCGGATCGCGGCCGCCCCGGTCGCGTCGGTCAGCTTCTGGTCCTGCAGCGGGTGGTCGCCGCGCAGCAGTACCAGCGTCATCTGCCCGTCGATGATCTGGACCAGCGTCTTGATCTGCCGGTCGGCAGCCAGCCCGTACCCGGTGACCAGGTCCTCGATGGTGCGCACGCCCGGGGTGTCGAGCCGGGCCGGGGCCGTCCCGGCCGCGTCCGGTTCCTGGTCGGTCACCGGCGGCAGCGTCGAGGTCGCCTTCTCCAGGTTGGCCGCGTACCCGCAGCTCGGGCACCGGGCTACCCGGTCCTCGCCGGAGGATGACGGGCACATGAACTCCAGCGAGTCGGCCCCGCCCATGGTGCCGTTGGACGCCTCGGCGGCGAACGCGGGAATGCCGAGCCGGGCGAAGATCCGCTCGTAGGCGGCCTTGTGCCGCTCGAACGAGACGTCAAGCCCGGCCTCGTCGACGTCGAAGCTGTAGGAGTCCTTCATCGTGAACTCGCGGACCCGCAGCAGCCCGCTCTTCGGCCGCGGCTCGTCCCTGAACTTGGTCTGGAACTGGTACCAGGACTGCGGCAGCTCCCGGTAGGAGGCGAACTCCTGGGCCAGGTAGGCGAAGATCTCCTCGTGGGTCATGCCCAGCACGACCTCGGCTCCCTTGCGGTCCTTGAGCCGGAACATCTCCTCGCCCATGACCGCGATCCGGCCGGTCTTCTCCCAGATGTGCGCGGGCTGCATGCACGGCAGCAGGAACTCCTGCGCGCCGATCGCGTTCATCTCCTCGCGGATGATCTGCATGACCTTGGCCCGGACCCGCACGCCGAGCGGCAGCAGGCTGTAATGGCCGGCCATCAGCTGGCGGATGAACCCGGCCCGCAGCAGCAGCCGGTGACTAGGAGCGTCCGCGTCGGCCGGGTCGTCACGGAGCGTCGGGATGTGCAGCTGGGACCAGCGCATGTCGGTGCCTTGCCTCGCAGAGATGACAGCAGGAAGCGGCCAGTGAAGTCCCGCCCGGCCAGCCGCCGTGAGCGGGACCGGCGCGGGAACGGCTACCGCATTCTACGACCGCCAGCGGGCGCAGGCGCCCCGGTCGTCGTGCTACACGCTAGCTGCGGATGTCAGCACGACTGTAGATTGTCTCTCGTGACCAGCACCGGGTTCGGGGCGGGGCGGGCCCGCGCCCACAGCGAGCCGAGCG
>DASWAH010000049.1:0-4868 GCA_036391235.1 Streptosporangiaceae bacterium | reverse complement strand
TCGGCATCGCGGTCGTCACCGGCATGCTGCACCGGCTGACCGCGGACGGCCGGCTCGTGGCTGGCGAGTTCCTGCCCAGCCTGGCCGGGCCGCAATGGTGCGACGCCGGGGTGCTGCGGATGCTCAAGCGCCGCTGCCTGGCCAAGCTGCGTCAGGAGGCCGAGCCGGTGACCGCGCCGGTGCTGGCCGCGTTCCTGCCGGCCTGGCAGGACGCGCTGCATGACGCCCCGGCCGCCGCACCGCCGGCGCCCAGTCCGGGCCAGGGTGCCTGGCCGCCGAGGCGCCGGGGGCGGGTGGCCGGACCGGACGCTGTCTACACGGTGATCGAGCAGCTGGCCGGGGCAGCCGTGCCCGCAGCCGCCCTCGAGTCGCTGATCCTGCCCGCCCGGGTGCCGGGTTACGCGCCGGCGATGCTGGACGAGCTGACCGCGGCCGGCGACGTGGTCTGGTCGGGAGCGGGCACGCTGCCGGGCGGTGACGGCTGGCTGGTACTGGCACCGGCCGAATCCGCCCCGCTGCTGCTGCCGCCGCCCGGCGAGATCACCAGCACCCCGGTTCACGACGCCGTGCTCGATGTGCTGAGCGGCGGCGGAGCGCTGTTCTTCCGCGCCATCGCCGACCGGGTGGTGGACGCGACCACGGCCAGCTCGGCGGCCGCCAGCGACGGCGCGGCCGGCCGGATGCGGGCCCTGAACCGCGTGAACGACCAGGCCGTGGCCGCCGCGATCTGGGACCTGGTCTGGGCCGGCCTGCTGACCAACGACACGCTGGCCCCGCTGCGGACGCTGCTCGGGGCAGGCAAGACCTGGTCCCCCGGTCCGCGCCGGGACGCCCAGGCCGCGCCCCCCGCCGGACCGGTCCCGGCCGGCCTGCCGGGCTCACCGGGATCGCCGCATTCTCCAGGCTCACCCGGTCAGCCGCCGCTGGGCAGCCTGCGGCTCAGCGGCCGGCGGCCGGGGTACGGCCGCCGGTCTCTGCCGTCCCAGTCGGGCCCGCCGACGGTCAGCGGCCGCTGGTCCCTGCTGCCGCCGCTCGATCCCGACCCGACGAGGCGGCTGCACGCCCGGGCGCTGTCCCTGCTTGACCGGCACGGCATCGTCATCCGCGGGGTCGCGGCCAGCGAGCGGGTCCCTGGCGGCTTCGGCGCGCTGTATCAGGTGCTGCGGGCGATGGAGGAAACCGGCCAGTGCCGCCGCGGCTACTTCGTCGAGGGACTGGGCGCCGCCCAGTTCGCGCTGCCCGGCGCGGTCGACCGGATGCGTGCCATGGCCGATTCCGTGCTGAACGCTCTGCCAGGACCGGACGGCCTGGGCCCGCCGGTCGTGGTGCTGGCCGCGGCCGACCCGGCCAACGCCTATGGCGCCGCGCTGCCCTGGCCGCCCAGGCCCGACGACACGACCGGCGGTCACCGGCCCGGCCGCAAGGCGGGCGCCCTGGTCATCCTGGTCGCCGGACAGCTCGTGATCTACGTCGAGCGGGGCGGCAAGACGCTGCTGTCCTGGACGTCGGACCCGGTCCTGCTCGGACCGGCGACGGCCGCGCTGGCCGGCGCGGTCCGGGCCGGCGCGCTCGGCAAGCTCACCGTGGAGCGGGCCGACGGCGCCGGCGTGTACGACTCCCCGCTGGCCCAGGCGCTGGAAGCGGCCGGGTTCCGGCCTACGCCGCGCGGCCTGCGCCTGCGCGGCTGACCAGACGACCGGCGCGCCCGGCCCGGAGTGACTACCATCGCTACCCGGATCGCCCGCCGCCTGCTTGACCTTGTCCCTGGGTGAGACGGCAGTCTCGGCAGCGTCGGGCATCCCGTCCGGCGGAGGAGAGGCCAGCCCATGACGCTGCTGACGATCGGAGCGTTCGCCCGGGCATCCCGGCTGTCACCGAAGGCCCTGCGGCTGTACGACGACCTCGGCCTGCTACGGCCGGCCGAGGTCGATCCGTCATCCGGTTACCGCTTCTACCACCCCGATCAGCTGGAACGGGCCACCCTGGTGGCTCGCCTGCGGCGCCTCGGCATGCCGCTGACCAGGATCAGGGTGGTTTGCGAGGCCGGACGGGATGCGGCCGCGGCCGAGATCGCGGCCTACTGGGCCCAGGTCGAAGCGGAGACCGCGGCCCGGCAGAAGCTGGCCGGCTTCCTTGTGGACTATCTCTGCGGAAGGGCCACGGCCATGTCAGACGCCAGCATCAGCCACGGAATCCGGTTCGCCGTCCAGACCGACATCGGACTGGTGCGGACCCGCCACGAAGACAGCGCCTACGCCGGCTCCCGGGTGCTGGCCGTCGCCGACGGGCTCGGCGGTCACCCGGGCGGTGAGCGAGCCAGCGCGGCTGCCGTGGCCGCGCTGGCTGCCCTGGACGACTCCGGCCCCGGCGACGCGGGCGAGGCCGACCCGCTGGCCGCCCTGGCCGAGGCGTTCGGCCAGGCCAGCCAGTCTCTGCGGGACCTGGCCGGATCAGACCCCGGTCTGGACGGCCTCGGCACGACCCTGACCGCCGTGCTCTGGTCGGGCTCCCAGCTCGCTCTCGGCCACATTGGCGACTCGCGGGCCTACCTGCTGCGCGACGGTGAGCTGTTCCCGCTGACCCAGGACCACACCTACGTCCGCTCGCTGGTCGCCGAGGGCAAGCTCAGCGAGCAGGAGGCGGCCGTCCACCCGCAGCGCCAGCTCCTGCTCAAAGCGCTCGACGCGGTCACCGAGGCCGAACCCGACCTGTCACTGCATGCCGTCTCGGCCGGCGACCGCTACCTGCTGTGCACCGACGGCCTGCACGGCGTGGTGGGCGAGCCGGAAATCGGCACGGCGCTCGCGGCCGCGGCCGATCCGCGGACCGCCGCCAGTGACCTGATCGCCCTGGCCATCGCGGCCGGGGCGCCGGACAATGTCGCCTGCGCGGTCGCGGACATCGTCGACCTCTGACCCGCCCTCGCCCCACCCGGGCCGGCCGCCCGTGAAAGGCTGGCTCAGGCCGGCAGAGGAGGAGCGGACAGTGCCGTACGTGCAGGTCGGCGACATGCGTGTCTGGCATGAGGTGGTGGGGCGGGATTCTGGAGAACTCCCTCCCGTGGTGCTGCTGCATGGCGGCCTGACCGGCGCCTCGTCGTGGTCCGGCCAGGCGCCGGGGCTGGCCGCGGCCGGCTACCAGGTGTTCCTGCCCGAGCGGCGCGGCCACGGCCATACCCCCGACGTCGAGGGCCCGATCAGCTACGACCTGATGGCGCAGGACACCATCGCCTATCTAGATCAGGTCGTCGGCCGGCCCGCGCACCTGATCGGCTGGAGCGACGGCGCCGCCGTCGCCCTGCTCGCGGCCCGGCAGCGCCCCGACGTCGCGGTCAGCCTGGTCCTGATCGGCCAGTACTACAACTCCTCGGGCCGGGTTCACGGCGGGCTGACTGACGCGCTCACCGGTGACGGAGCCAACGAGTTCATCGATTTCCTGCGTGCGTCCTACGCGGAAGAATCACCCGACGGCCCAGAGCACTTCGACCTGGTGTTCTCGAAAATGAAAAGAATGTTCCAGACTGAGCCGGAGATCGAGCTGACGTCGCTGGGCGGCATCACCGTGCCCGCGCTCGTCCTGCAGGGCGACCGGGATGAGGTCACGCTGTCGCACAGCACGGCCGTCGCCGGAGCGCTGCCTGGCGGCCGGCTCGCCGTCCTGCCCGGCACCCACCTGGTCCCGATCGAGAGCCCCGAGCTAGTCACCGCGCTGCTGCTGGCGTTCCTGGGCGGGTGGCCGGCCGACCTGATCTGAGCCGGGCCTCACCCGGCCGGATTCCACAGGTCGGTGACCGACCGGCCGAGAGCGGCCAGCATCCGCCGCAGCAGAGGCAGCGACAGCCCGATCACGGTGCCCGGATCGCCGTCGATGCCGTCCACGAACGGCGCGCTCCGCCCGTCCAGGCTGAACGCGCCAGCCAGGCTGAACGGCTCGCCGCTGCCGATGTAAGCGGCCAGCTCGTCCTGACCCGGTGTTCCGAACCGGACCACGGTACGGGCGACGTCGCGGACCTGGCGCCCGCCCGGGCCGTCGATCAGGCAGTGGCCGGTGCACAGCGTCCCTTCCCGGCCAGCCATCCGCTGCCACATCGCCGCCGCCTCGGCCGCCGACGCGGGCTTGCCGTAGGCGACGCCGTCCAGGTCAAGCAGCGAGTCGCAGCCGAGGACGAGGGCGTGCGGCCGCAGGCTGGCGACCGCGGCCGCCTTCCGCCCGGCCAGCTCGGTCACCAGGTCGGCCGTCGGAAGTCCGTCGTGGTCGGTCTCGTCGGCCCCGCTGATCACCACCTCCGGGTCCATTCCGGCGTCCCTGAGCAGCCGAAGCCGACCCTGAGAACCGGACGCGAGCACGAACGCCACCGCCGCCGAGTCGGTCATCCGGTCAGCCTAACCGGGCGCTTTCTTCAGACCGGCCGGAGCGGCCGGTGCGGACTGGCCGGCCGGCGCACCGTGATCGGATCACCCGGGCTGACCTCTCCGCCGGTGAGCACGATGGCCATGACCCCGGCCTTGCGGACCAGGGCGCCGTCGCGGTCCCGGTCCAGCACCGCTCGCATGAGCCCGGGCCGGAACCCGTCGAGCTGCGTGCACGGGTTCCGCAGTCCGGTGACTTCCAGCACGACCTGCGGCCCGATCTTCAGCCTGGTTCCCTCGGGCAGGCCCAGCAGGTCGATGCCGCGAGTCGTGATGTTCTCCCCCATCCCGCCGGGCGGCACGGCGAAGCCGGATCCGTTGAGCTCGTCGTGCAGTTCCGCGTGGATCAAGTGGACCTGCCGCAGGTTCGGCGCCGACGGGTCACGGGCGACCCGCGACCGGTGCTGGACCGTGCGCCCGGCGTGCGCGTCGCCGGCCACGCCAAGCCCGGCCAGTAGC
>DASWAH010000048.1:0-3153 GCA_036391235.1 Streptosporangiaceae bacterium | reverse complement strand
GGCGCCGGGCCCGCGGCCGGTTCCGGCGGCGGCAGTTCCGGCGGCCGCGGCGGTGCTGGCCGGAACAATGCGAGCCGCGGCAGTGCTGGCCGAGACGGGGCCAGCCGTGGCGGGGCCGTCCGCGGTACCGCCCGGGGCGGGAGCGGCTCTGGTGGCGGCCGCCCGGCTGGCTCGGGCTCCGGCGGCCCTGGCGGCTCGTCCCGGCCGGGCAGGTCCGGCGGATCGGACGGGGACTTCACCGCCGCGCCGTACGGCCTGCGACCGGGCGAGGGCGACGACCAGTCGTCCGGACCGTTCTGGAGCCGGCCGATCTGGCGGCGGAAGTAGCTGGTCGCGGTGGAACTGTCGCCGCTGCAGCGATTCGCCGCCTTCGCGGTGGTGGTGCTGGTCCTGGCCGGACTCGGCGTGTACCTGTTCCTGCCCCAGTCTTCGGGCGCGACCGGACGGACCGGGCCGGCCGCCCGCCGCAGCAGCCAGCCAGGTCAGCCAGGTCAGCCAGGTCAGCCAGGTCAGCCCGGCCAGTCCGGTTCCGCCCGGCCGGTCACCTCGCCCGGCCGCACGCCCAGCCCCGGCCGGTCAGGCTCGGCGCCCGACATCTACCAGTGGCTGCCGTTCACCCCGGCCGGGCTGGCGGCCGCGGCCGCGCGGACCACGCAGTTCGCGGCCGATTACGGCACCTACTCCTACACCGAGAGCACGCAGGCCTACCTCGCCCCGATGCGGCCGCTGATCACTGGCCAGCTCGCGACCGTGCTCGGCCGCGCCTACAGCTCTCCTGGCCTGACCGGAACCCGGACGGCCGCGAAGCAGTCCGCCACCGCCACCGCGTCGATCCTGGCCATGCGCGCATTCGGCCCGTCCAGCCTCACGTTCGTCGTCGCGATCGCCGAGCGGATCACCAGCAGCAAGGGCACCAGCCGCCAGAGCACCGACTACGCGGTCACCCTGACCGGTGACGGTACGAGCTGGCAGGTTACCGACATCGAGCTGTCCTCGGCCGGCAACCAGTGATCAGGTTCAGTGCCGGCCTGGTCAAGCCGGCCGTGTTCGGCCTCGCGGGCGTGCTCACGCTGCTGGTCGTCGGGGTGCTGCTGGCGCCGGTACTGCTGTTCGCCGGCGGCGGCCTGATGTACTCCACCGGCAGCACCTGCTCGGGCGGGAGTTCCACCACCGCCCAGCCGGTCGCCAGCACGACGGCGGCCGACTCGATCCCGGCCAACTACCTGTCGCTGTTCAAGTCGATCGGGGCCCGGTACCACGTCCCGTGGGTGGTGCTGGCCGGCATCGGCAAGGTGGAAAGCAACGACGGCCAGACCACGCTGCCCGGCGTGCACAGCGGCTCGAACCCGTTCGGGGCGGCCGGGCCGATGCAGATCGGCATCGGCGGCGCATCCACTAACACCTGGGGCGGCACGCCCGTGCACCCGGCCAGCGAGAAGGTCGCCGGCGTCGCCACCGACGGCAACGGCGATGGCATCGCCAGCGTCTACGAGCCGGCCGATGCCATCGCGGGCGCAGCCAGGTACCTGCTCGAGCACGGGGTGCTGACCAACGTGCCCAACGCGATCTTCGCCTACAACCACCTGGAGTCCTACGTCCAGACCGTGCTCGGCTGGGCCGGTCAGTACGCCAAGGGCGGATTCCAGGTCGGCCCGGCCACCGGGTCGAACGCGCCGGACTGCGCCCCCTCGATCGGCCTGACGTCCAGCAGTTACGCATCGGGGGCGATCGCCTACGCCAGGGCGCAGATCGGCAAGCCGTACCTGTGGGGTGGCACCGGCCCCGACGCCTTCGACTGCTCCGGCCTGGTCATGATGGCCTACCGGTCGGTCGGCATCGACATCCCGCGCACGTCAGAGCAGCAGTGGCTGTGGGGGCCGCGGGTGAGCCCGAGTCAGGTCGAGCCGGGCGACCTGGTGTTCTTCGCCGGATCCGACGGCACGGTGACCGCACCGGGCCATGTCGGCATCGTGATCGGCCACGGCCTGATGATCGACGCGCCGTTCCAGGGCCAGCTGGTCAGGATCGAGCCGTACACCAACTCCGGCGCGGTCGGGTTCACCCGCCCGTGGGCCCACGCCGGCGTCAGGCAGCGGAGCAACCCGGCCGTCGCAGCCGGCGGCTAGCATCTTGACGCCACTCAGGCGCGCCTTGATGCAGGCACCCCTTGGCACAATGATGTCCTCATGCGTACGACGCTGACCCTCGATTCCGACGTGGCCCGCCTCGCCGTGGCGGCTGCGCACCGGGAGGGTCGGCCGATGACGCGAGTCATCAACGATGTTCTTCGCCGGACGCTGGCACCGGATCGGCTGTCCGACAGACCGGACCACGAGTTCGTCACTGGCCGGCCCGGGCCCGTAGCGTGATGGTCGCCCGGTGCGCAGCGCCTGCCATGCGCTGGGGGAACCCGCTGGCCACGGCCAGCTGACCGCGCATAACGCCCTCGGACGGGAGCTCGCATGGATTTTGACTTGTCGGACGAGCAGCGGCTGCTGCGGGACACCATCAGGTCGTTCACCGACGCCGAGATCAGGCCGGTGGCCAGGGAGTGGGAGGAGTCCGGCCGGTACCCGGACGAGATCGTGGCCACGATGGCCCAGATGGGCCTGTTCGGCCTGCTGGTGCCGGAAGAGTACGGCGGGATGGCCGCCGACATGGTCTCGCTCGCGGTCGTGTTCGAGGAGATCTCGCGGGGCTGGATGGGCGTGGCCGGGATCATCGGCAGTCACTCGCTGTCCTGCTGGATGATCGGCCGGTTCGGCACCGACGAGCAGAAGAACGCCTACCTGCCAGGACTGGCGACCGGCGAGCGCCGGACCGGCATCGGCCTGACCGAGCCGGGGGCAGGCAGCGACCTGCAGGGCATCGCGACGACCGCGCGCCTGGACGGGGATCACTATGTCGTCAACGGACGCAAGACCTGGATCACCAACGCCAGGCACGCGAACCCGCTGCCGGTGCTGGTCAAGACCGACCCCGCGGCCCGGCCCGCCCACAAGGGCATGTCGGTGCTCCTGGTCGACCCGGCCAGCGACGGCTTCGAGGTGCTGCGCGACCTGCCCAAGCTCGGTTATCGCGGGCCGGAGACCTGCGAGCTGGTGTTCTCCGAAGTCAGGGTTCCCACCGCTAGCCTGCTGGGCGGGACCGAGG
>DASWAH010000047.1:0-1842 GCA_036391235.1 Streptosporangiaceae bacterium | reverse complement strand
GACCTCGGGAGCCAGGTAGGCGGCCGTGCCGAGCACCGCCTGAGTCCTGGTGCCGCCGGCGAGTCCCTCCAGCCGGGCGATGCCGAAATCGAGCACCTTGACCCCGGCCGGTGACAGCACGATGTTGGCGGGCTTAATGTCGCGGTGGATCAGGCCGGCCTCGTGCGCGGCCTCGAGGGCGTCGCACACGGCGGCGGCGATGCCGATCGCGTCGTCGGCCGGCAGCGGGCCGGTCTCGTCGAGGACCTGGCGCAGCGTCCGGCCGGCCACCAGCTCCATCACGATGTACGGGGTGTCGCCGTCGGTGCCGCAGTCGAAGACCATGACCAGGCCGGGGTGACTGAGCGCGGCCACATGCCTGGCCTCGCGCCCGAACCGGTCGCGGAACGCCCGGTCTGCCGCGAGCTGCGGGCTGAGCAGCTTGACCGCGACCTCGCGGCCGAGTACCTGATCGGTGGCGCGCCAGACCGTGGCCATGCCGCCGGCGCCCAGCACGTCGAGCAGTTCGTACCGGCCGCCTACCACCCGGCCTTGGGTCATCGCCCTAGCTAACCGGATTCGATGAGCGTCAGCAGCAGCTTCTCCAGGTCGCGCGCGGCCCGGGCGTGACCTTCGATGCGGAGATCACCCGATTCCCGCGCGTCCCGGGCCGGGCGCTGGCCGAAAGCGACCGCCTTGAAGGTGTCGGGCCCGGCGGTCAGCGTGGCCTGCGGCTGGTCGGCCCGGCCGCGCCGGAACCTGGCCGCGCCTGAGGTCGTGTCGGCGGTGAAGATGTCGGCGCCGATGTGCAGCTCGTACCGGCCGCCTGGGCCGGCCGGCCGGGCGGCGCCCTGGATCGCCAGCAGTACCGAGTCCAGGCCGACCTCGGCCCCGTCCGGCAGCGGCGCTTGCTGGCCCCATTGCCCGAGGTGCACGAGGACCGGCTCGAGCTCCTGGCCCCACTCGGTCAGCTCGTACAGCCGCACACGTGTCGGGGGCCCCAGGTCACGGCGCCTGACCACGCCGCGCTCGGTGAGCTCGCGGAGCCGGGTGCTGATCACGTTGGGGCTGGCTCCGGGCAGGGCGGCGAGCAGGTCATTGAACCGGCGGGGGCCGAGCAGCAGTTCGCGGACGATCAGCAGCGCCCACCGTTCCCCGATGACGTCGAGGCTGCGGGCGACCCCGCACTGATCGCCATAGCTCCGCTCGCCGGCCATGGCACCAGCATAGCTCGTGAATCCTTCTTAAGGACTAATAGTTGACAGGCCGAGAGTTTAACTCCTAAATTAGGAGTCATTCAGAACGAAGGAGACTGCGAGATGCAAGCACGGATGACCAACCCGGCCATGGTCCTGGACGGCGCCATGCCGTCCATCCAGGGTCTGTTCAAGGCGACCAGCAAGGGAGGCGTGCCGCAGGCGACGCTCGACCTGGTCCACCTGCGCGTCAGCCAGATCAACGGCTGCAGCGCGTGCGTGGACATGGGCGTCAAGAGCTCGGTCAAGGCCGGGGAGACCAGCGAGCGCCTGGCCACGGTGGCCGCCTGGCGGGAGGCCCCCTACTTCACCGAGGCCGAGCGCGCGGCCCTGGCTCTGGCCGAGGCGGCCACCCGGCTGGCCGACCGGCCTGACCCGGTACCGGACGAGATCTGGGACGCGGCCACCGCGCACTTCGGCCACGAGCAGATGGCCGCGCTGGTCCTGATGATCGCCGTGACCAACCTGTTCAACCGGCTCAACGCGACCACCAGGCAGATCGCCGGGGCCTGGGGCTGACCGTGGCCAGGACCAGAACGCACCACTACGCGATCGAGCAGGCTGATCTGGACGAGTTCCTCGCCCGGCGCGCGGGGGCCATCTCGGC
>DASWAH010000046.1:0-16455 GCA_036391235.1 Streptosporangiaceae bacterium | reverse complement strand
GGTCAGCCTGGGCGAGACGGCCGAGAACGTCGCCGCCAAATACGGCATCACCCGGGCCCGGCAGGACGCGCTGGCGCTGCGCAGCCATCACCGGGCCGCCGCGGCGGCCGGCGCGGGCCGGTTCGACCGGGAGATCGTCCCGGTGGAGGTGCCGGCCGGCCAGTCCGTCACCGCCGACGAGGGCATCAACGGCGAGCTGACCGCCAGCGACCTCGCGGCCAAGCGCCCGGCGTTCCGCAAGGACGGCACCGTCACCGGCGGCAACTCCTCGCCGCTGAACGACGGCGCGGCCGGCCTGCTGCTGCTGTCCCAGCGGGCGCTGAACACGGCCGGCGCCCAGCCGCTGGCCAGGTACGAGGGGACGGCCGCAGCCGGCGTGCACCCCGACTTCATGGGCATCGGGCCGGTGCCGGCCATGCGCAAGGTGCTGCAGCGGACCGGCTGGCAGCTCGGCGACCTCGCGCTGGTCGAACTCAACGAAGCGTTCGCGGCGCAGGCGGCGGCGGTCATCGACCAGCTCAAGCTGGACGAGGACCTGGTGAACGTCAATGGCGGGGCGATCGCGATCGGCCATCCGCTGGGCTGCTCGGGGGCCAGGATCACCACCACCCTGCTGCACGAGCTGCACCGGCGCGGCGGCGGCCGGGGCGCGGCCAGCATGTGCATCGGCGTCGGCCAGGGCATCGCCACCTTGTGGGAAGCCGGGTAGCCAGCGCCGGCGACACCGGCGTCAGCCGCCGGTGACCGCGACCACCCCGTCCAGCGTGCCGGTCAGCACGAACCGGCCGGCCAGCGACGGCGAGGCGAAATGCGGCAGGGCCGCTCCGAGCGCGATCTTGTCCTGGACCCGGCCTGTCGCCGGGTTGAGCTCGAACAGCAAGCCCGCCTGGTTACCGGTCACCCACACCGCGTGCCCGCCGATCACCGGCGACCCGTCGGCGACGGCCGGGCCGCGCCACGCCACCTGGATCTGGCCGCCGGACAGCCGCACCGCGGCCGGGCCTCCGGCCGCGCACGGCACGATCACGGTGCTGCCTGTCGTCGCGGTGCCGCCGAACGCCGGGCAGACGCGGCGCTGACCGAGCTGACCGCCGATGCCGCCCAGGTGGCTGGCTGACAGCAGGTACCCGATCCCGCGCTTGCCGACCGTCAGCAGCTGCCCGGACGCCGTCAGGGCCGGAGTAAGCGACCCCAGGTCGAGGTCGTTGCGGTTGTCGGCCAGCCAGTTCGCCGGGGCAAAGACACCGGTTCTGCGCAGGCCAGGTGACAAGGCCGTGACCGAGTCAGAATCATCGAACGCGCCGCTGGTGTCCCCGTTGCCGATCCCCACGTAGATCGTGCCGTCCGGACCGGTCACCGGTCCGCCCGGCGCCCAGATCCCGGCATGACCGGACGACGGCACCAGGTAGCTGACGTCTGGCCTGGCCTGAGCCCCGGGTCCGGCAGCCGGGACACCGACGACCGACCCGACGTAGGGTCCGCAGTCGCCGAAGTGACCGCCGAACGCGACGTAGATCCGGCCGTTCCCGGCCGCCAGCGCGGACCGCTGCTGGTCGTAGCGAGGGTGCCGGTCCGGCGACGGGACCGCCCGCCGGTACTGCACCGCACCGGTGGCCGGGCTGAGCCCGGCCAGAAGGTGGCCGGCCTGGCCGTCCTGAGCGACCACGTAGACCAGCCCGCGGTAGTAGACCGGGGTGCTGGTGATGCCCAGCGGGTCGATATCACCGCACGGCTGCGCGGACAGCGGGAGCGGCGTGCCGACCCTGGCCGACCAGCGGATCGCGCCGGTGGACAGCGACAGCCCGTACACGGTGTCGTGCTCGGTCGCCGCGATCACGGTGTCCCCGATCACCAGCGGCTGACCGTACACGGCGCCGTCCAGGCGCCGTGACCAGGCGATCGCGAGCGTCCCGGCGGCCGGCATCCCGGGCACGAAGCCGGACCGGCGGGCGTTGGCGTGATATGCGGGCCAGGCCGCGTGCTGTCCGGGCAGGGCGGCCTTGGACGCGGTCGGCCCGGCCGGGCTGGCCCGGCCGGGCCCGCCGCTGCCGCCCGGGCTGCAGGCGGCCAGGATCGCGATCAGGCCAGCCGCGGCAAGCGCAGGCCGGCGTCGGCGCGTCCCCATGGCGCCAGTCTGCCCGACCGATGGGCCGCCGGGTGCCCGCCACGAGTACCGGTGTGGCAACGGCCGAGTGCGACCGCGTAACGTCTGGCCCGGGAGACGAGCGAGAGACCGGACACCATGACGCAGGCACACGATGACTGAGACTCCGCCAGACCAGCAGGTCACGGCGGGTTCCCCGGGATCGGCCGGCCAGCCGGCGGCGCCGGCCGGGTCGCAACTGCCCGAGCGGGTGCTGACGATCCCGAACCTGATCAGCATCGCGCGGCTAGCCGGCGTCCCTGTGTTCCTGTGGTTGGTACTCGGCGTCCGCACGGCGAGCGGGGACTGGTGGGCCGTGGCGATCCTGGCCCTGGCCGGGTTCTCTGACTGGCTGGACGGCAAGATCGCCCGCGCCCTGAACCAGCAGAGCCATCTCGGCGAGCTGCTCGACCCGGCCGCCGACCGGCTCTACATCGTCTCGACGGTGGTCGCGCTGGCCATCCGGGCGATCATCGGCTGGTGGCTGGTCGCGGTGCTGGCGGCCCGGGAGCTGATGCTCGGCGTGGTGCTGCTCGCGCTGCGGCGGCGCGGGTACGGCGCGCTGCATGTCAGCTTCGTCGGGAAGGCGGCCACGCTTAACCTTCTGTATGCGTTTCCGCTACTTTTTCTTGGTTCGCACCACACATCATATGCAGTCGTGGCCAGGGTATTCGGTTGGGCATTCGCGCTCTGGGGAACTGCACTGTACTGGTGGGCCGCGGCGCTGTACGTCAGGCAGGCCCGCCGTATCCTCGCCGCCGACCGGGCAGCCGAGCACGCGGGCTGACGGCCGTACTGGAAGGAGCGCTGGCAAGCGGTGCGCGCGGTAGTGATGGCGGGCGGTGAGGGCACCAGGCTGCGCCCGATGACCGCCAACCAGCCGAAGCCGCTGCTGCCGGTCGTCAACAAGCCGATCATGGAACACGTGCTCCGGCTGCTGCGGCGGCACGGATTCGACGAGACCGTGGTCACGGTCCAGTTCCTCGCCTCGATGGTCCGCAACTACTTCGGTGACGGCGAAGAGGCGGGCATGAGCCTGCAGTACGCGACCGAGGACATCCCGCTGGGAACCGCGGGCAGCGTCAAGAACGCCGAGGACGCGCTGCGCGACGCTCCTTTCCTGGTCATCTCGGGTGACGCGCTGACCGACATCGACCTGTCTGACCTGGTGCGCTTCCACAAGGACCACGAGGCGCTGGTCACGGTGGCGCTCGCGCGGGTGCCCGACCCGCTGGAGTTCGGAATCGTGATCGCGGACGAGGACGGCCGGATCCAGCGGTTCCTGGAGAAGCCGACCTGGGGCCAGGTGTTCTCTGACACCGTCAACACCGGCATCTACGTGATGGAGCCCGAGGTCCTGGCCCAGGTGCCGCGCGGGGAGTCGGTGGACTGGTCGGCCGATGTCTTCCCGCGCCTGCTGGAACGCGGGGCGCCGGTCTACGGCTGGGTGGCCGACGGTTACTGGGAGGACGTCGGCACCCACGAGGCCTATCACCGGGTCCAGGCCGACGTGCTGTCCGGCAAGGTCAAGGCCGACATCGACGGGTTCGAGGTGTCACCGGGCATCTGGGTCGCCGAAGGCGCCGAGGTCGACCCGGACGCGATCCTGACCGGCCCGCTCTGCATCGGCGACTACGCCAAGATCGAGGCCGGCGCCCAGCTCCGCGAGTTCACCGTGATCGGCAGCAACGTGGTCGTGAAGGAGGGCGCGTTCCTGCACCGGGCGACCGTGCACAACAACGTGTACGTCGGGGTCGGCTCGACCCTGCGCGGCTGCGTCGTCGGCAAGAACACCGACGTGATGGCCTCGGCCAGGATCGAGGAGGGCGCCGTCGTCGGCGACGAGTGCGTGATCGAGTCTGAGGCGTACATCTCGGCCGGGGTGCGGGTCTACCCGTTCAAGACCATCGAGGCCGGCGCGGTGGTGAACACCAGCGTCATCTGGGAGTCACGGGGCCAGCGCACCCTGTTCGGACCCCGCGGGGTGTCCGGGCTGGTGAACGTCGAGATCACCCCGGAACTGTGCGTCCGGCTGGCCAGCGCCTACGCGACCACGCTGCGGAAGGGCTCGGTCGTCACCACGTCCAGGGACGTGTCCAGGGCGGCCAGGGCGCTCAAGCGGGCCGTGCACGGGGCGCTGAACGCCAGCGCGATCAACGTCATCGACCTCGAGGCCCAGCCGCTGCCGGTCGCCAGGTACGAGACCGCCCGTAGTGAGTGCAGCGGCGGGATCGCGCTCCGGACCACGCCAGGTGACCCGCAGTCGATCGACATCATCTTCCTCGACGACCAGGGCGCCGACTTGTCCCAGGCCGTGCAGCGCAAGCTCGAGCGGGTCTTCTCGCGGCAGGAGTACCGGCGGGCCTTCCCCGGCGAGATCGCCGAGCTGACCTACCCGCCGAGGGTGATCGAGGCCTACACGGCCGACCTGCTGCGCTGCGTGGACATGACCGGGGTGCGGGACGCCGGCCTGAAGGTGGTGGTGGACTGCGCGGGCGGCACGGCCTCGCTGGTGCTGCCCGGCCTGCTCGGGCGGATCGGCGTCGACGTGCTGACCGTCAACAACCGGCTGGACGAGGCCACCCCGACCCAGTCCCTGGCCCAGGTGCGGGCCGACCTGCACCGGCTGGCCGAGCTCGTCTACTCCTCGCGGGCGGCGTTCGGGGTCAGGTTCGACCCGGTCGGCGAGCGCATCGTGCTGATCGACGACAAGGGTGCCCTGGTCAGCGACGACCGGGCGCTGCTGGTCGTGCTCGACCTGGTCGCGGCCGAACGGCGGGCCGGCCGGGTCGCGCTGCCGGTCACCACGACCAGGGTGGCCGAGGACGTATGCCGGTATCACGGCGTGACCGTCGGCTGGACTCCGACCTCGCCGTCCGGCCTGTATGAGGCGACCGCCGACGAGGACGTGATCTTCGCCGCGGACGGCCGTGGCGGATTCGTCGTCCCCGAGTTCTCCCGCTCGCTCGACGGCATCGCCGCCTTCGCCCGGCTGCTGGGGCTGGTCGCCAGGACGCGGCTCACGCTCAGCCAGATCCACGCCAGGATCCCGGCCGCGCACCTGCTCAGGCGGTCGGTACCGACGCCGTGGGCGGCCAAGGGCAGCGTGATGCGGACGGTGGTGGAGGCGGCCGGCGGCCGCAAGGTCGACACCACCGACGGCGTCCGCGTGATCGAGCCCGACCGGGGCTGGGCCCTGGTGCTTCCCGACACCGCGCACGCGGTCACCCACCTGTGGGCCGAGGCGAACGACAGCGAGGACGCGCAGGCACTGCTCGACGAATGGGCCGCCGTGGTCGAGCAGGCCGGCCGGGACAGGAACGGGGTCGCCGGCAGCGCCTGATGCGCCGGGCCCCCTGAAGTGCCGGGCCGCCTGTGCACTAGGCGGAAGCCCGCCAGCGCACTGCCAGAGCGTGAGACAATTGCCGTCACTGAGTAACCGCTCGATGTCGCGCGGGTTGCGGCGGAATGTCGGAGGTGTGCATCGTGATCTGGCGCAGGCGGCGCAGCCGGGCGCGTTCGGTCGCGGCGCGGACCGCGGGGGGTACTGGAGGGTCGTCCCCCCTGGCCGGCACAACGGGGGGTCCCCGAGACGCCTACACCTATCCGCCGCCTCCGGCCGGACCGCCGCCCCAGGAGCCTGCGTGGCGGATGGACCAGCCGCGCCAGCCACAGGTAGCGTGGGACGCGCAAGCGGACATGGCCAGGCGGGAGGCCCGAACCGACGCCTATGCCGTCAGTTCGTCGCGGCCGACAATGGGGAGGCTAGACGCTCCGATGCCCAGCGTCTATTGCACGGCCTGCGGTGCCGCCAATCCCGAGAATGCCCGGTTCTGCTCTCAGTGCGGAACGCCGCTAACCAGGGCGGCCGCGGCGGACCGGGGGACCGCGGGCGAGACCACCTCGATGATTTTCACCGGCGGGGAGCCGGCCGAGGCCGAGCCTGGCGACGAGTCGGCCGCTGACGCGGCGGTCATCGACGCGCTCCCGCCCGGCACGGCCTTGCTGGTGGTGCGGCGCGGGCCGAACGCCGGCAGCCGGTTCCTGCTCGACAGCGAGCTGACCGAGGTCGGCCGGCGGCCGGACAGCGACATCTTCCTTGACGACGTGACCGTCTCGCGGCGGCACGCCGAGTTTTACCGCCACGGCGGCCGGTTCGCCGTGCGCGACGTCGGCAGCCTGAACGGCACCTACGTCAACCGCGAGCGGATCGAGGAAGCTGCGCTGATCGGCGGCGACGAGGTCCAGATCGGCAAGTTCCGGCTTGTCTTTCTGCAGGGCCACCTGTCGCACGCCGAGAGCGGCTAGCCTGAGCGGCGGGATGAACGGCCAGTTCGCGCGCGCCTATCTGGGTATCGGCGAGGTCCTCGTCGAGCTCCGCGCTGAGTTTCCTGACGTCAGCGTCTCCAAGATCCGGTTCCTGGAATCCGAGGGCCTGATCAGCCCGGCCCGCTCGCCGTCGGGATACCGCCGGTTCGGACCGGCCGATGTCGAGCAGCTCAGGTACATCCTGGCCGCGCAGCGCGACCAGTACCTGCCGCTGCGCGTCATCAAGGAGCGCCTGCAGCACCAGGCCGCCCAGGACAAGCAGCCGGAGCGGGCCGAGATGGTCAGCCGCCACGACCTGCTCGACGCGGCCGGCATCGACGAGCAGCAGCTCGCCGAGCTCGAGGCGCACGGCCTGGTCAAGCGGGTCGGACGGCTGTACGGGCAGGACGCGCTTGATGTCGCGGGCACCGTCGCGCGGCTAGCCTCCTACGGCGTGCAGGCCAGGCACCTGCGCACTGTCCGCACCGCCGCCGAGCGCGACGTGTCGATGATCGAGCAGGTCGTCGGCCCGACCCTGCGCCAGCGCAGCCCGGGAGCCAGGGCCGAGGCCGGCCGGACGGCCAGGGAGATCGCGGCGCTGCTGCTGCGGCTGCACCAGGCCATGCTCGAGTCGGCGCTGGCCGACGCCGGGCTGCACGGTCCCGAGCTAGCCAGTGCCGACCCGCACCGGGAGGCTGATCTGCGCGGGACTGAGCTGCACGGGGCTGAGCTGCACGGGGACGGGCAGGGGAGCGGGCCGGACGGACGGCGCAGGCCGCCAGTCGCGGACGCGAGCGCGTGACCTGGGCAGGCGCGCCCTGGCCGGAAATGGCGGCCGGGCCAGCGTGTACCGGCCAGGAGAGGGTGTCGGGCCCGGGCGGACGGGGGTGTACGTTGACAAGGGAGTGCCCCGCGCACCGCAGGGAACAACGCTGGCATGAGGCGCAGGTGAGGACGGAGTCGCGGTGAAGGAGATGGAGGTCGTAGGCGTCCGGGTGGAGATGCCGACGAACCAGCCCATCGTGCTGCTCAAGGAGACCGGCGGCGAGCGGTACCTGCCGATCTGGATCGGGCCGATGGAGGCGACGGCGATCGCCTTCGCCCAGCAGGGCATGGTCCCGGCCAGGCCGCTGACCCATGACCTGATGCGCGACATCCTGCAAGCGCTGAAGGTCGAGCTGACCAGGGTGAATATCACCGCCCTGCGGGACGGCATCTTCTTCGCCGACCTGGTCTTCTCGAACGGCACCACCGTCAGTGCCCGTCCCTCGGATTCGATCGCGCTGGCGCTGCGCACCGGTACCACGATCTTCGCCCAGGATGAGATCCTGGACGAGGCCGGCGTCGCCATCCCGGACGAGCAGGAAGACGAGGTCGAGAAGTTCCGCGAGTTTCTCGACAACATCACGCCAGAGGACTTCGGGAGCGCGACCTGACTCAGCCAGCGACGCGCCGGGCGAGATCATTGACCCCGCTCGCTAGCGGGCCTAACGTGCGAAACGTGCACCTTGACTGGAGGTGGGCGTGGCGGTGAGCAAGGGCGACGGGCATCGTGCCAGCAACGGGCACGATGACCGCGAGCGGACGGCCGCGGCCCGGCGCGCAGGCGAGCAGGGGCTGCTCTTCGACGATGACATCGCCCCGCTGGCCGAGGACGTCGGTTACCGGGGACCGACCGCATGCGCGGCCGCCGGAATCACGTACCGTCAGCTCGATTACTGGGCCAGGACGGGCCTGGTCGAGCCGAGCGTGCGGGCCGCCAGCGGATCCGGGTCGCAGCGGTTGTACGGCTTCCGCGACATCCTGGTGCTGCGGGTGGTGAAGCGACTGCTCGACACCGGCATCTCGCTACAGCAGATCAGGGCGGCCGTCGGATACCTGCGTGAGCACGGTGCCGCCGATCTCGCGCAGGTCACGCTGATGAGCGACGGCGCGAGCGTCTATGCCTGCACCTCGCCCGATGAGGTCGTGGACCTGCTCCAAGGCGGCCAGGGCGTGTTCGGCATCGCCCTCGGCCGGGTCTGGCAGGAGGTCGAGGGCTCGCTGGCCGAACTGCCCGCGGACGCCGGGGAAGAGGCCGCCCCGCCCGGCACCGACGAGCTCGCCAGCCGCCGCGCCCGCCGCATCGGGTAGGGCAAGACCACCGATCTGGCGCAGCCCGGCGTATTCACGTCATATCGCGACGTCTCATCGTGTTAGGGTTCGATGCCGTGCCCGACACCATCTCGATCCGTGACATCCGTAAGGCCTACGGCACCCTTCAGGCCGTCGACGGCGTCAGCTTTGACGTCGGGCAGGGCGAGTTCTTCGGCATCCTCGGCCCCAACGGCGCCGGCAAGACGACCACACTGGAGATCATCGAGGGCCTGCGCCAGGCCGACTCGGGAACGGTCAGCGTGCTCGGGCAGCCGCCCTGGCCCCGTAACGAAGTGCTGCTGCCGAGAATCGGCGTGCAACTGCAGGCATCGTCGTTCTTCGAGCGCCTCAGCGCCCGCGAGCAGATCCGCACGTTCGCCTCGCTCTACGGCGTTCCGGCGGCCAGCGCCGACGCCATGCTGGACACGGTCGGCCTGACCGACCAGGCGAACACCAGGACCGAGAAGCTGTCCGGCGGGCAGGCCCAGCGGCTGTCGATCGCCTGCGCGCTGGTGCACGACCCCGAACTGCTGTTCCTCGACGAGCCCACCGGCGCGCTCGACCCGCAGGCCCGGCGGAACCTGTGGGACCTGCTCCGCCACGTCGCCGGGTCGGGCCGGACGGTCGTCCTGACCACCCACCACATGGACGAGGCAGAGACCCTCTGCGACCGCGTCGCGATCATGGACCACGGCAAGATCCTCAAGACCGGCCCGCCGGCGGCCCTGGTCCGCGAGCTCGACCAGCCGTTGCGGATCAGCGTGGAGTCCGGCCTGCTCGAGGCGGGCCGGGCGGGCCAGCTAGCCGGAGTTGCCCCGGACGCAGTGACCGACGACGGCGTCTCGCTGTCGATCGCTACCACCGACCCGGCCAGGGCCCTGGCCGCGCTGGCCGAGGCCCGCGCGCTGGCCGGCCTGCGGGTACAGGGGGCCACGCTCGAGGACGTGTTCCTGAACCTGACCGGACGGGAGTACCGGGCATGACCACCGGCGGCCTCCGCAGCCTGACCCGCGCGATGTTCCGCGGCTTCGTCCGCGATCGCACCGCATTGGCCTTCTCGATCCTGCTGCCCGTGCTGTTCCTGCTGTTCTTCGGCACGATCGAGAAGAACTCCAGCGCGCCCCGGCTCAACCTGGTCACCGTCGGCCAGGTCCAGCTGATCAGCCAGGCCCGCCAGCACGATCCTGGCCTGGCCAAGGTGGTCTCGGTACAGTCCCGCCGCTCACTCGGGGCCGCGCTCACCGCGGTCAGAAAGGGCAATGCCGACGCGGCCGTCATCCAGCGCGGCGACCACCTGGTCGTGCGCTACTCGATCGCCGACGCGACCAAAGCCGGCATCGTCAACTCGGTGCTGTCCTCGATCGTGCAGGCCGCCAACCAGGCCGCCTCCGGCCGGGCTCCGGTGTTCACGCTGACTTCGGCCCAGGTCGAGGACAAGTCGCTGAAGGCGATCCAGTACGTCACACCCGGCCTGCTGGGCTGGGCCCTGGCCTCGGGGGCGACCTTCGGCGCGGCGATCACGCTGGTCAGCTGGCGGCAAACCAAGCTGCTGCGGCGGCTGCGGCTGGCCCCGGTCAGCACCGGCTCGATCGTGGCGGCCAGGATCGGCATCGCCGTCACCGTCGGGCTGATCCAGCTGGCAGCGTTCCTGGCCATCGCCACGCTGCCGTACTTCGGGCTCAAGCTCACCGCGGCCTGGTGGATGTCGGTACCGCTGGTCATCTGCGGCATCCTGGCCTTCATGTCGATCGGCCTGCTGGTCGGCGCGGTCGCCAAGACCCAGCAAGCCGCGACGTCCATCGCCAACCTGATCATCTTGCCGATGGCGTTCCTCGGCGGTGCCTTCATCCCGCTGGACTTCGCGCCGAACTGGGTGCGGGAGGCGTCCTACGCGATGCCGCTGCGCTACCTGGTCACCGGCATGCAGAACGTCATGGCCAGGGGCGAGGGTCCGGCTTCGGCGTTGCCGGCGATCGGGATCCTGCTCGGCTTCGCCCTGGTGATAACCCTGATCGCGGTCCGCGCGTTCCGCTGGGATGATATCTAGCCATGACGACACACCCGCTGACCATCTTGTTCATGCCGGAGAGCGCCTACGGGCCGACCAACAACTGCATCGGCATCGGCGACATCCTGCGCCGCCGCGGTCACCGCGTGGTCTTCGCGGCCGAGGCGTCCTGGGCAGGCAAGCTCGAGCCCCTCGGCTTCGCCGAGGATCTGGTCAGCCTGTCCGCGCCAGCAGAAACGGAACAGGACGCCGGGCAGTTCTGGAAGGACTTCATCGCCAGCACGGCCGCAGAATTCCGCAAGCCGACCATCGAGCAGCTGGACACCTGGGTCAAGCCGGTATGGGAAGAGCTCATCGCGGGCGCGAGGTACAGCCACGACCAGCTCACCGAGATCGTCGCCCGGACCGCGCCCGACGTGATCGTCGAGGACAACGTGGTCGGGTTTCCCGCGCTGGTGCGGGGGAGCGCCCCGTTCGTGCGGATCGTGTCTTGCAACCCGCTCGAGATCAAGAGCCAGGACGTGCCCCCGGTGTTCTCCGGATATCCGGCCGCCGACCAGGCCGGATGGGCCGACTTCCGGGCCGAGTATGACCGGGTGCACCGGCCGCTCTGGGCCGAGTTCAGCGACTGGTTCGCCAGCACCGGTGCACCACAGTTGCCTGACCTGGAGTTCATTGGTGAAGGTCTGAAGAACCTGTACGTGTACCCGGAGATCGCCGACTACCGGCGGTCCGCGCCGCTCGGCTCCTCCTGGCACCGGATCGAGTCCTCGGTCCGCCGCACGGACGCGAAGTTCGAGCTGCCCGCTGAACTGGCCGGGCAGGACGGCGCGCTGATCTACTTCTCGCTCGGCTCGCTCGGCTCGGCCGACGTCGGCCTGATGCGCCGGGTGATCGCCTGCCTGGCCCAGACCCCGCACCGCTACATCGTGTCCAAGGGACCGCTGCACGCCGAGATCGACCTGCCGCCGAACATGTGGGGGGCCGAGTTCCTGCCCCAGGCGTCGATCATCCCCCTTGTCGACCTGGTCATCACCCACGGCGGCAACAACACCACGACGGAGTGCCTGCACTTCGGCAAGCCGATGATCGTGCTGCCGCTGTTCTGGGACCAGTACGACAACGCCCAGCGGGTGCACGAGCTCGGGCTCGGGGTCCGGCTCGACACCTACGGGTTCGCCGACCACGAGCTGACCTCGGCCGTGACCCGGCTGCTGGGCGACGACGCCCTGCACGCCCGCATGGCCGCGGCGGCCGGCCGGATCCAGGCCAGTGACGGGCTCTCGGTCGCAGCCAGCCTGATCGAGGACGCGGCGGGCTAGCGTCCCCCGGGCCCGGCCGGCTGGAGTAGTCTCGGTACCAGCTAGCGACACCGTCCGGGAGAGTCCGCGCGCATCCAGCTCGCGGCGCCGAAGGGGCAACCTCCCCGGAACCTCTCAGGCCACCAGGACCGGGCGGGACAGGCAGCTCTGGAGCCGCCGCAGGCGACAGAGGGGGAGCCGGACGGCAAACCGCCGCCCGTCGGCGACCCCACTCCAGGAGCCTGCATGGACTTCGCGCACCGGCACATCGGCCCCGATGACTCCGGCCGCCAGCAGATGCTGGCGGCGCTGGGCTACGCCTCGCTGGATGAGCTGACCACCGCGGCCCTGCCCGCGGGCCTGGCGATGACCAAATCGCTGCGGCTGCCCGACCCGCTGCCGGAGGACCAGGCCATCGCCGCGCTGCGCGGGCTGGCGACCCAGAACCAGGTCATGACCTCGATGATCGGCCTCGGTTACCACGGCACCCTCACCCCGCCGGTGATCAGGCGCAACGTGCTCGAGAGCCCGGCCTGGTACACGGCCTACACGCCCTATCAGCCCGAGATCTCCCAGGGCAGGCTCGAGGCGCTGCTGAACTTCCAGACCATGATCGAGGACCTGACCGGGCTGCCGGTCGCCGGTGCCTCGATGCTGGATGAGGCGACTGCGGCGGCCGAGGCGATGACGCTGGCCCACCGGGCGACCGGGCGGGGCCGGATCTTCCTGGCCGACGCCGACTGCCTGCCGCAGACCCTGGCCGTGCTCGCCACCAGGACCGAGCCGCTCGGCCTCGAGCTGGTGACCGCTCCCCTGACCGCCGAGCTGGTCAGCCAGCAGCCCGACGGCGAGCTGTTCGGCGTCCTGATGCAGTACCCGGGTGCGAGCGGCCAGGTCCGCGACCTGCGCCCGCTGATCGAGGCGGCCCACGACCGGGGCGCGCTGGCCGCCGTGGCAGCCGACCCGCTGGCGCTGACCCTGCTCACCCCGCCGGGCGAGCTCGGCGCGGACATCGCGGTCGGCAGCACCCAGCGGTTCGGCGTCCCCATGGGCTACGGCGGCCCGCAGGCTGGTTACATCTGCGTCCGCGAGGACCTCAAGCGTCAGCTGCCGGGGCGGCTGGTCGGTGTCTCGGTAGACGCGGACGGCCACCCGGCCTACCGGCTGGCCCTGCAGACCCGCGAGCAGCACATCCGGCGCGACCGGGCGACCAGCAACATCTGCACCGCCCAGGTGCTGCTGGCCGTGATCGCGGCGATGTACGCCTGCTACCACGGCGCCGACGGGCTGACCGACATCGCGCGGCGCGTGCACGGCAAGGCAGCCGCCCTCGCCGCGGCCGTCACCGCGGCCGGGCTCGGTGTCCGGCACGAGGACTTCTTCGACACCGTCGGCGTGGTCGTACCGGACGGGGCGGCGGCCGCGGTGCAGCGGGCCAGGGCGGCCGGGATCAACTTGCACCTGGCCGGGCCCGACCTGGTCCAGGTGGCCTGCGACGAGATCACCACCGACGAGCACCTGGCCGCGGTCACGATCGCGCTGACCGGCGACGAGCGCGCCGCCGTACCCGGCTCGCCCGGTCAGGCCGGCCTGGCCGCGATCCCGGCCGGGCTGCGGCGGACGAGCGCATTCCTCACCCATCCGGTGTTCAGCTCCTACCGCAGCGAGACCGCGATGCTGCGGTACCTGCGGCGGCTGTCGGATTACGACATCGCACTCGACCGGTCCATGATCCCGCTCGGCTCGTGCACGATGAAGCTGAACGCGGCCGCGGAGATGGAGCCGATCAGCTGGCCCGAGTTCGCCGCGATCCATCCGTTCGCGCCGCCGGAGCAGGCGGCCGGCTACCTCGCGATGATCAAGGGCCTGCAGGACGCGCTGGTCGCGATCACCGGCTATCACTCGGTGTCCCTGCAGCCGAACGCCGGATCGCAGGGCGAGCTGTCCGGCCTGCTGGCGATCAGGCACTACCACCGGTCCCGCAACGAGCCCGAGCGCACGATCTGCCTGATCCCGGAGTCCGCGCACGGTACCAACGCCGCCTCCGCGGTGCTGGCCGGGCTCAAGGTCGTGGTGGTCAAGTGCGGCGCCGACGGCGCCATCGACCTCGGCGACCTGCGGGCCAAGCTAGACACGCATGGCCATACGCTGGCCGCGATCATGCTGACCTACCCGTCGACCAACGGCGTGTTCGAGCCGACCGTGACCGAGGTATGCGACCTCGTGCACGCCGCCGGCGGCCAGGTCTACGTGGATGGCGCCAACCTGAACGCGCTGGTCGGGCTGGCTCAGCCGGGCGAGTTCGGGGCCGACGTGTCGCACCTGAACCTGCACAAGACGTTCTGCATTCCGCACGGCGGCGGCGGCCCCGGGGTCGGGCCGGTGGCCGTGCGCGAGCACCTGGCGCCGTTCCTGCCCAGGCATCCCGAGCTGCCCGGCGTCTCGGTGGCCGGGGCCGGGCCCGACGACCTGGCCGCCGAGCTGCGGACCGGGCCGGTGGCGGCCGCGCCCTACGGTTCGGCGGGCATCCTGCCGATCTCCTGGATGTACCTCACGCTGATGGGCGCGCAGGGCCTGCGGGAGGCCACCCAGGTGGCGATCCTGAACGCCAACTACGTGGCCCGGCGGCTGAACCAGCACTTCCCCGTGCTGTACACCGGGCAGCACGGGCTGGTCGCGCACGAGTGCATCCTCGACCTGCGGCACATCACCGCGCAGACCGGCATCACCGCCGAGGACGTCGCCAAGCGGCTGATCGACTACGGCTTCCACGCACCGACCATGTCGTTCCCGGTCGCCGGCACCCTGATGGTGGAGCCGACCGAGAGCGAGAACGTGGCCGAGCTCGACCGGTTCTGCGACGCCATGATCGCGATCGCGGCCGAGATCGCGGAGGTAGCCGACGGCAGCATGGACGCCAAGGACAACCCGCTGAAGAACGCCCCGCACACGGCATCGATGCTGCTCGCGTCCGAGTGGTCGCATCCGTACAGCCGGGAGCGCGGCGGCTACCCGGCTGGCGGCGACCGGCGCGGCAAGTACTGGCCGCCGGTCCGGCGGATCGAAGGCGCCTACGGCGACCGCCACCTGGTCTGCTCCTGCCCCCCGCCGGAGGCGTTCGAGAACTAGCACCGCCGGAGGCGTTCGAGAACTAGCGGGCAGCCCGGCTGCGCTCGATCGTGCGGCCCTTCCATTCGCCGCCACGGCCCGCGTAGTGACGGCGGGCCGAGCTGACCGTCATCGCGGTGTACAGCACCCCGATGGCGGGCAGCGTGAGCGTCCTGGCCGGAGACAGCCGGTACAGGCGCAGCACCGGAAGGTAGCTGGCCGCCATGATCGCCCACGCGGCCAGCCCCAGTCCGGCCAGCACCGGGGCGGTCAGGACGAGACCCGCCAGCGTCGCCGCCACCGGCACCAGGTACAGCCAGATCATCCCGAGCACGGTTCCGGCCAGCGCGACGGGCGAGTAGCGCAGCTGGGTGTACGCACTGCGGGCGACCATGTCCCAGATCTCGGCCAGCTCCCGGTAGCCGCGGGTGCTGACCACTTCGGTGGTGAACCCGAGCCAGGTCGCGCCGCCGCCGGGCGACCGCTTCAGCAAGGTGCCCAGCGCTACGTCGTCGATCCTGGCCGACCTGATCGGCTCCAGCCCGCCCGCCGCCACGAGCGCGCTCCGCCGAACCAGCATGCAGCCGCCCGCCGCGGCCGCGGTCCGCCCGCCCGGCCGGTTCACCCGGCGGAACGGGTAGAGCTGGGCGAAGAAGTACACGAACGCCGGGATCAGCAGCCGCTCCCAGGCCGTGGCCGCCCGCAGCAGCGCCATCTGGGAGACCAGGTCCCGGCCGCTGACGGCGGCCGCGCCGGCCAGTGCCCGCAGCGCGCCTGGCCGGTAGGCGATGTCAGCGTCGGTGAACAGCACGTAGTCGGCGGGCCCGGCCGCGGCCACGCCCTGGTGCATAGCCCAGACCTTGCCGGCCCAGCCGGCCGGCAGCGGCTCGCCGGCGACGACCGTCAGGCGGGCCGCCCCGCCGGCCGCGCACGCTCGTTCGCTCAGGCTGGCCGCGACCGCGGCCGTGCCGTCCGAGCTCTCATCGTCGACCAGCACCACGCGCAACTCGCCCGGGTAATCCTGGCCGAGCAGGGTGGGCAGCGAGTCCGGCAGCACCGCCGCCTCGTCCCGGGCCGGGATCACCGCGGTCACCGACGGCCAGGCCGCGGGCGGCGGGCCGCCAGCGCCGGGCAGCCGCTGGTCCGTGCGCCAGAACCCGCCGTGCCCGGCCAGCAGGTACAGCCAGGCCAGCGCGGCCAGGACGGCAACGACGACAGCGGTCAGCACCCGCACAGCCTGGCAGGTGCTAGTCCGGGGGACGACCCCCGGACCCCCCGGTCGGGGCGCTTTTGGGCGTCGCCTTCCCTCCTCGCTCGTTCCTCGCTCGTCAGTCCAGGCAGCGCCGCGGCCCTTCGGCTCGCGGGGCCCCTTCTAGCTCACGACCTCGCCGGTGGTCGGGTCCAGGATGAGGGGCCGGAAGTGTGGCCTGACGCGGAAGTCGAGCAGGCCG
>DASWAH010000045.1:0-2625 GCA_036391235.1 Streptosporangiaceae bacterium | reverse complement strand
CCAGGTTCGTCCTGCCCGCCTATTCCTGGCTCGTCATCGCGTACCTGGTGTTCCCTATCTCGGTGATGGTTGCCTACAGCTTCAACAAGGTGACCACGGGACTTCCGCAGGTCAGCTTCGCCTGGAACGGCTTCACCACCCAGTGGTACCGGCAGTGGAACTCGGTGCCTCAGCTCACGTCGTCGTTCTGGCTGTCGCTGCGGCTGGCCCTGGTGGCCACCCTGCTCGCCACCATCCTCGGCACGCTGCTGGCGCTCGCGCTGGTGCGGTACCGGCCGCCCCGGTTCCGCGGTAAGGCGGCCTACGAGCAGATCCTGTTCCTGAACATCGCCGCTCCGGAGATCGTGCTCGGCGCCTCGCTGCTCGGCCTGTTCGTCACGCTCAACTTCGCTCGCGGGTTCGTGACCCTGCTGATGGCGCACGTCGCCTTCAGCATCGCCTACGTGGCCATCACGGTGCGGGCCCGGCTGGCGGGCTTCGACCGGTCGCTGGAGGAAGCCGCGGCCGACCTGGGCGCGAACGCGCTGGTGACCTTCAGGAAGATCACGCTGCCGCTGATCATGCCGGGCATCCTGGCCGGGGCGCTGATGGCGTTCGCGATCTCGATCGACGACTTCGTCACCTCGAACTTCGTCAGCGGCTCGGCCGTGCCGTTCCCGGTCTGGGTTTACGGCGTGACCAGGATCGGCATCCCGCCGCAGGTGTTCGTGTTCGGTACGGCGATCTTCTCGATCGGGATCGTGTGCGCGATCGCCAGCGTCGTCGTGTCCAGGAATCGGGTCTGACCGCGCCGCCGCGGGCGCTGGACGGCACCCGCCCCAAGCCGTTCTGGCTCGACCGGGCGGACGTGCCGGAACCGGCCCCGCCGCTGACCGGGCAGGAACAGGCCGACCTGGCGGTGATCGGCGGCGGATTCAGCGGGCTGTGGACGGCGCTGCTGGCCAAGGAACGCGACCCCGGCCGCGACGTGGTGCTGGTCGAGGGGCGCAGGATCGCCTGGGGCGGCTCCGGCCGCAACGGCGGGTTCTGCGCCGCCAGCATCACCCACGGGCTGGCCAACGGCCTCGAACGGTTTCCCGGCGAGATCGAGACGCTGGAACGGCTGGGCCGGGAGAACCTGGATCAGATCGAGCAGGCCGTGACCAGGTACGGCATCGACTGTGACTTCGCCAGGACCGGGGAGATGGCGGTCGCCACCCAGCCCTGGCAGCTCGACCACCTGGCCGCGGCCGCGCAGAACGCTGGCCGGCTCGGCCTGCGGCCCCGGCTGCTGGACGCCGGCCAGGTCAGGGCGGAACTGGACTCGCCGACCTACCTGGGCGGGCTGTGGGATCCTGACGGCTGCGCCACCGTCGACCCGGCCCGGCTGGCCTGGGGGCTGCGGCGGGCCTGCCAGGCCGCCGGGGTGCGGATCTTCGAGCACACCCCGGTCACCGCGATCGGCGCGGCGGCCCCGCGCGGGCCGCTTGAGCTGACCACGCCGGGCGGCACGGTGCGGGCCGACCGGGTGGCGCTGGCGGCCGGCGCCTTCGCCCCGCTGCTGCGTCGGCTCCGCTACTACGTCGTCCCGGTCTACGACTACGTGCTGATGACCAGGCCGCTGTCGGCGCGCCAGCTCGCCAGCATCGGCTGGCAGAACCGGCAGGGGGTCGGCGACAGCGGGAACCAGTTCCACTACTACCGGCTGACCGCCGACAACCGGATCCTGTGGGGCGGCTACGACGCGGTCTACTACTACGGCAGCAAGATCGCGGCCCGGCTGGACCAGCGGCCGGCCACCTTCACCGCCCTGGCCGAGCACTTCAACGAGACGTTCCCGCAGCTCGACGGCCTGGAGTTCACCCATTCCTGGGGTGGCGTGATCGATACCTGCGCGCGCTTCTGCGCATTCTTCGGCACGGCCAGGGCCGGGCGACTGGCCTACGTGGCCGGGTACACCGGGCTCGGCGTGGGCGCGTCCAGGTTCGGGGCCAACGTGCTGCTCGACCTGCTGGCCGGCCAGCCGACCGAGCGCACCGAGCTGGAGATGGTCAGGTCCAAGCCGCTGCCGTTCCCGCCCGAGCCGGTCAGGGCGGCCGGCATCGGGCTGACCCGGTGGTCCCTGGCCAGGGCCGACCGCCGCGGCGGCCATCGCAACGCCTGGCTCCGCGCCCTGGACAGCGTCGGGCTAGGATTCGACTCTTAGATCAGTACATATCAGCAGAACTACCGGCTGGGGAGACTCCATGCGAGTCAGGCGACTGTGCGCCGTAGTACCGCTCGCGTGCGCGATCGGCTTTGCCGCGCTGGCGGAAGCGCCGGCAACCGGGGTGCTGGCCGTGAACCCGCGGGCGCCGCACCCGATGTCTACCGCGGGTTATTCGGCGACGGGAGCGCACTTTCAGACCGTGGAGAGCTGGATCAAGCTTCCCGATCCGGCCCGGTTCTCCCGCTACGCGGGCCGGATCTCGATCTCAGCCCAGTTGTGGTCGGCCAGGCTGCTGTTCGACCTGAAGTTCACTGCCTGCACGAACCGGCGATGCCGCCCGGGTGCTGGCCCGGCCGTGCACAGCTACCGAATGGAGTTCACTGTCTACCGCCGCAGCACCGGCGCGGTCGTCTGCTCGACCGCTGCCACGACCGGAT
>DASWAH010000044.1:0-4118 GCA_036391235.1 Streptosporangiaceae bacterium | reverse complement strand
CTGCGCCCCGCGCCGTTCCGCCGCGCGCCGGCCTGCCTCTGGACGCCGCCAGCCTGCGCCCCGCGCCGTTCCGCCGCGCGCCGGCCTGCGCCCCGCGCCGCTCCGCCGCGCGCCCCCCTGCCTCTGGACGCTGCGCTGGCCCTCCGCGCGCCCGTGGCGCTCGCCCGGCCGCGTCAGTTGCCCACTATCCGCTCGCGCACGCCGCCGTGAAGATCATCTTCGACTTATCCACCTTTAGTTACTCCCAAAACGGTTGATAACACCCGCGATCATGGTCGCAAAGGTAGAGAAGTTGTTCAGGCCGGCGGGCGACCAGGCCAGCCGGAGCACCGCATGTGACCCGTGTTACGAAATCGCTAACCCGTGACGGGCGTTCTTATTGATGCGAGCGGCTCGGGACGACGGAGATCGGCTCCGATGCGCTGGTTTCGATGGGGCGGCGAGTGAAACGCCGACGGCTGAAACGCGGTCCGCCGGTATCACGATGTGCAACCAAGTGAGCGCCCGCCGCGCGAGATCAGCTGCGGGTGGCGGTCATCCGCAGCAACTTCCGGGCCGGCCGGAAGGACTGGGAAGAGTTGTCGGGTTATGGACCGGTTAACTCCACCCAGCGATTCCGGCGGTGGTCGTCGGCGGGTGAGCGCGCGGTACGGCCCGGTCGGCAGCTGAACCCGCCAACCGCACCCGCCAACTGAACCCGCCGACTGAACCCGCTAACTGCGCATGCCAGCTGCACTCCGCAGACTGCACCCGCGAATTGCACCCACACTGCCCCCGCCAACTGCACCAGCCAACCGGAGAGGGAGTCCTTCTTGAGCCCCCAGAGCGACCAGAACCGCAACCACCCCGACCGCGATCGGAACGTGACCGGCTCAGGCGCGAATCAGGCGCCCCCTGCCGGTACGGCTGCCCCGCAGGTCAGGCGGCCGCGGCGGCGCGGGATGGCACTGGGGGCGGCAGCGGTGGCCGCGCTCGCTGGGACCGTCATCGGTGTTGCCGTCGCGGGCATGCCGTCGGGCCGGGGCGCGACAACCGGTACCGCCGCGAGCGGTCAGCCCGGCGCAGGGCAGGCCGGCGCAGGGCAGGCCGGCGCGGACCGCCAGGTCGGCCGTGGTCAGGCTAGCCAGGGTCAGGCCGGCCAGGGCCACGCCGGCCAGGGCAACGGCCAGGCCAACAGTGGCCAGGCTAGCCAGGGCCAGACCGGTCAGGGTCACGCCGGCCAGAGCCAGGCCGGCCAGAGCCAGGCCGGCCAGGGTCAAGGCCAGGCCGGCGGCCACCAGGGCAGTTCGGGAACCGCCGCCACCGGACAACTCCGCACCTCGTGCCGCAACGTCGCGCACATCGGCGACTCGACCTCGGTCGACCTGATCTCGGCCGCGATGGTGCCGCAGGCGAGCCAGCGACTGGCCGCCAGGTACCGGGACGTGGGCGTCAGCCACGTTCGCATCGACGCTTCTGGCGGGCGGTCGATCGTGGAGGAACTGCCAGGTCAGCAGAACGGCTTCACGGTGGCCAGTGACTGGCGGGCCCAGGGTTACCGCGGCTGCTGGGTGTTCGCGCTCGGAACCAACGATGCCGCCAACGTGGCGGCCGGGTCCACGGTCGGGCTGACGGCCAGGATCGACCGGATGATGGCGGTCGCACACGGCCAGCCCGTGCTGTGGGTGAACACCAGGACCGAGCTCACCTCCGGTGCCTGGGCCGAGGCGAACGAGAAGGCTTGGGACGCCGCGCTGACCAGCGCGCTGGCCCGGTACCCGAACCTGCGCATCTTCAACTGGTCGGCCGTCGCCAGGCCGGCCTGGTTCTTGTCCGACGGCATTCACTACAACAGCGCCGGCTGCGCGGCCCGGGCGAAGGCCATCGCCGATGCGCTGGCCAGGGCGTTCCCGCTGCACGGGCGCAGTAAGGGCAGAGTCGTCCTTTAGCCGGAGGCCGCGCCGGGGCGCTCCGTCCGCTCCCAGGCGGGCCCGGCGCCAGGCCAGGGCGAGCTTCCCGTCCTTCGCCCGTCCCGGCGAATTCACCATGCATTCGCCCGGGTCGCCCATTCGCGTTCCAATTCTTGCCGACCACGATACGTAGTCGTTAAGTCGCACCGGGTACGGCTTGTGCAGCCCGGGCGGAACCGACGTCGTCGCCAGCAAGGGGGGCGGGGCCAGTCCTGGGCGAGGGGGGAACCCATGCCCAGGCCGGTGACTTCCGGTCAGCGCTACATGCCTGGCCTCGACGGACTGCGCGCCCTCGCGGTGCTGGCCGTCATCGCCTACCACGAGCAGTTCGGCTGGGCGCCGGGCGGGCTGCTCGGCGTCGGCGTCTTCTTCACGCTGAGCGGCTTCCTGATCACCGGGATCCTGGTGAACCAGTGGAACGCCGAGGACAAGGTCGCCCTCGGCTCGTTCTGGCTGCACCGGGCCCGGCGGCTGCTGCCCGCCCTGTTCGTGATGCTGGCCGTGGTCACCGCGTGGGTCACGGTGGCCGACCGGGCCAGGCTCGGCGCGCTGCGGGACGCGGTCGGCGCGGCCGTCGGCTACTACAGCAACTGGTACCTGATCATCAAGAACCAGTCTTACTTCGCCCGGTTCGCGCCACCGGCTCCGCTCGACCACCTGTGGTCGCTCGCCGTCGAGGAGCAGTTCTACCTGCTGTGGCCGCTGCTGCTGCTCGGCGGCCTGCTCCTGCTGCGGCGCCTGAAGGGCTCGGCCGCCTGGCTGATCGTGCCGACCGGGCTGCTGGCGGCGGCCTCGGCGGCCGCGATGTGGGCCTGGTACGTGCCTGGACTCGACCCGACCAGGGTCTACGAGGGGACCGACACCCGGGCGTTCGGCCTGCTCATCGGGGCGATGCTGGCGCTGGCCTGGCCCCGTGGCAGCCAGCAGAGCGGCAGCACGCGAACCACGCAGCGGGGCGCGCACAGCGCGGCCGCAGGCCCGCGGGTGCCGGACCGGCTGGTCAGGCCCATGCTCGACGTGGCCGGCCTGGCCGGCCTGGCCGTGATCTTCGTGCTGATCTGGCGGGTCAGCGAGTACTCGCCGTTCTCCTACCGCGGCGGGCTGGTGCTGCTGTCGGTGGCGACCGCCGCCGTCGTGGCCGCGACCGCTTATCCGGCCAGCCTGGTCGGCAAGGCGCTCGGCTGGGCTCCGCTGCGCTGGATCGGGGTCCGCTCTTACGGCATCTACCTGTGGCATTACCCGGTGATCGTGCTCACCACCAAGCCGAACACCAAGCCGGCGCCGGTCGAGGCAGTCCTGCAGATCGCGGCCTCGGTGCTGCTCGCGGCGTTGTCCTGGAAGCTCGTCGAGGAGCCGATCAGGCACGGCGCGATCGGCAAGGGCTGGGCCCGGCTGCGGGCCAGCGGCCTGCGGGACCGGCTGGCTCAGGTCACGGTCGGCGGCGCGGCCGCGACCGCGGGCACCCTCGGCGTGGTCGTGATCGGCGCGGCCGGCCTGTCCGGCGCGATCCACGCGCCCGCGGGCACCGGCGTCGGACTGGTCGCCGCCGGCTCGGTGCAGCTACCGGTGAGCAGGACAGTGATCGCCCCGCCCAGGGACGGAATACCGAGGAAGAACTCCACGACGGCGAACTCGGTGCCGTCAGGGCCGCTGCGTACGTCGTGCCGCGCCGTCGCCCATATCGGCGACTCGACGTCGGACGGCCTGATCTCGCCGGAGTACCTGCCGAAGGCGAGCGAGCGGATCACCGCCCGGTACGAGGACGTCGGGGTGCGATCGGTGGTGACCGACATCTCGGGCGCCCGCTCGGTCGTGGAGGTGCTGCCGGGCCAGGTGAACGGCTATGACGCGGCCCGCGCGATCACTCGCAAGGGGTTCAGGGGCTGCTGGGTGATCGCGCTCGGCACCAACGACACCGCGGACGTGGCGGCCGGTTCCAATACCGGCCTGGCGACCAGGATCGCCCGGATGATGCGGGCCGCCAACGGCCAGCCGGTGATGTGGGTGAACGTGCGATCGCTGCTGTCCGGCGGCCCGTACGCCGAGGTGAACATGCTGCGCTGGGACCGCGCCCTGATCCAGGCCTGCGCGAAGTACCCGAACATGCGGGTCTACAACTGGGCCGCCGAGGTGCACAGGGGCTGGTACATCAACGACGGCATCCACTTC
>DASWAH010000043.1:0-5834 GCA_036391235.1 Streptosporangiaceae bacterium | reverse complement strand
GCCGGACCTCGGCGGCGGGCGCGGCCGCGGCCAGCAGGCGGACGATCCTGGCCGCCCAGACCGGGTCGGGCACGTCGCCGTCGAGGACGACGCCGCCGTTGGCGGCGACCGCGAACCGGCCGGCGAACGGCAGCCGCAGCCGCCTCAGCCTGGCCAGGTCGCGGCTGGTCGCCGGGCAGACCTCCGCGTGGGCAGGCAGCGCGGCCAGCGCACTGGCCGCCGCGTGGCTCAGCTCGGCATCGCTGTCGCGCCCGGTGTTCTCGACCGGGCAGGCCGGCCGGGCACCGCCGAGTTCCGCGCTGGCCCGCGGGCTGAACAGCAAGGTCCGGTCCAGGTCGGTGCTGATCAGGACGGGGGCACCAGGAAGCCGCACGCTAAATCACCGCGCCCGCCTGGGGCTTGACCAGGCCGACGCAGCTGTACGGCATGTCCGGGTAGTCGGTGACCGGCACTCCCCGCTCGGCCGCCAGCAGCAGCAGGTGGGCCAGCTGGTTCCGGCTGTCCGGGCGGACGAGCACCAGCCACGGCATCCGCCGCAGCAGCACCCTGGTCGCCTCTCCCGCCCCCGGCTTGACCAGGTGATGACTCGGCAGCCCGAACTCGGCCTGAACCCGGGCGACCGCGGCCCGGCCCGCGAAGGTCACCGAGCGGTCGCCGGCATATGCGGCTGGCCAGCGCCCGGCGACCTCGGCGGCCACGGCCGGGAAGTGCGCGGAGACCGCGTCAAGGAAGCGGGCCGAGCGATCCTGGCCGGCCAGCTCGCGGTAGACCTTAGCCCCGTGGAACATGCCGGGCTTGATCAGCTCGTCGTTCAGCACGGTCCGCGAGACCAGCCCGCACACGGTCGAATTCAGGCAGGCCGACGGGACCAGGAGGTCCTGCCGGGTTCCGAACAGCGACGCGCAGTGACCGGGATCGGCGATCACGGCGAGCTCGCCGGACAGCCGCGGACCGCCAGCCGCGGCATACCGGCCGAGAGCGTCGGTCAGCTCGGTCGCGATCGCTCCTTTGCCGGTCCAGCCGTCCACGAACAGCACGCTGGCCGGGTCGTGCCGGGCCGTGATGTGGTCGAGCGCGACCGTGTCGATGCCGCGGCCCCTGACGATCGAGATCGAGTAATGCGGCACGTCCGCGCCGCGGGAGAACCTCGCCCACCGGCGCATCAGGATCCCGGCCGGGGTGCCCGCCCTGGCCAGCGAGACCAGCACCGGCGAGCCGCCCCGAGCCGCCAGCGCCTGCTCGGTGACCACCCCGACGTGGCCGGCGATCGTGGCCGCGAACCGCGTCAGCAGCGTGTCGAACAGGTCCAGGTACTCCGGGCTCGGGGCGAACTCGACCGGCAGCATCTCGGCGTAGTTGCGGCCGCCCTGGATCGCCTGCTCCCGCTCGATCAGGCCGAGCTCGAGGGCGTGCCCGGACAGGTCGGTGAGCAGGAACGTCACCTCGTCGGGGCGGTAGCTGCCGCGGACCTGGCTAACCGGCAGCACGCCGCTCCCCCTGGGCCGCCGGACGCAGGCTGAGCACGTGCACGCCGGCCGACGCGCAGGCGGCCAGGGCCGCGGCCAGCCCGGCCGTGCGCGGGCCGGGCGGTGCGTCGGTGACCAGCACGATGTGGTCGAACCCGGGCGCGTTCCCGCGTTCGCTACCCGCGGCCGGGCGCACGTTGTAGGCGTAGGCGGGCCGCTGGCCGTCCTCGGTCGAGGCGAACCGCAGCACTGTCCGCAGCGGGTAGCCGGGCTGGTCGATCACGACGGCCGGGGTGCGTGTCGTCGTGGACGTGCGCACATCGGACCCGAGCGCCGCGGCCAGGAGTTGCGGAAAATACATGAGTTCCTCGTCGCCGAGCACCAGCGTGCGGGAGTCGCCGGGCACCGGCAGCGACCCCGCCGCAGCGGCCAGCACGGCCCGGGCGGCGTGCTCCTGGGCGGGCGCCCAGCCAGGCCCGGTGAACGCGGGCAGGCCGGGCGGCAGGTCCAGGCTCGACCAGCTCACCGGCACCTCGGGTCCGGACCGCGCAGGCCGTCCTGGCTCGCCCAGCCCGGGACCACCCAGTGTCTCGATGAACGCGCGGGCCGCCGGCAGCACGTCCGCGGGCAGCGTGACCTCGCCGTCCAGCAGCGAGACGCTGACCGCCTCGGCGCCGAGCGCACCGATCGCCTCGGCCACCCGGTCGCGCTGGCCGGTGTCGCGGCAGTCGGCCAGGGACGCGAGCACGTAGCGCCGGCGGGGCCAGCGGGCGTGCAGCGCCCTGATCGCGTTCACCGCCGTGCTGCCAGTGCTCAGCTCGTCGTCGACGAGCACCAGCGGCCGTCCGTCGCGCAGGGTGTCCTCGTCCGCCAGCACCAGAGCCTGGTCGGTCGCGTGCGAGTGGTCCTCGGTGAACCGGACGACCTGCGTTCCGGCCGGGGCCGGCCGGCGGGTCGTGTGCAGGTACGGCGCCGGACCGCCGTCCGGGCCGCAGGCCGCCGCCACGCCGTGCCCGAGCCCGGTCGCCGTCTCGGCGAAACCGACCACGACCGGGACCTGCCCTTCGCAGTGCGGCCTGGCCGCGGCGCCGAGCAGGGCGGCGGCGGTCAGTACCTCGCTGGCCGGCACCGGGATGTGCTTGCCGAGCACCCGGGACACCAGCAGCTGAGCTCGCTTCGGGTTCCGCCGCAGTCCGAGCTCCAGCGCGCCGGCGAACCGCTCGGCCCCCGAAGCCCGCGCCCGCACCCGGACCTCGATGCCGAGCCGCTCGGTGACCAGGCTGGTCGTCCCCCCTTCGCTGGCTCCGGCCAGTCCGGCTGTTCCGGCCAGTCCGGTCACGGATGCACGTCCTCGAGGTCCAGCAGGTCGACGAAGGTCCGGTCGTGCCGCAGGACGCCGAAGACCCTGGCCCGGTCGAGTATCCCGGCCGCCCAGCGGGCGTGCGGCTTGCTCTCGAGCATCTTGTTGGCATGCGGGCTCGGCCGGACCCCGCCGCCCGGGAGTCCCAGCGTCGCGATCGCGTCGTCGTGTTCCTCGGCGGTCACGACGAGCATCGCGTGCACCGGTCTGACGTGCGAGGGGTGGATGACGGTCTTGCCGCATATACCGGTCGCCTTGTCCAGCACGACCTCTCGCAGCAGACCGTCCAGGTCGGCCCGGACGAGCTGACGCCGGACCTGGAGCGCGTGCGGCAGGTCGGGCCGGCCACGGAACGGCGACTCCCGCAGCTGTGGCTTGAAGATCCGCTCGCCGCCCTCGAAGTACTCCCAGACCGGCCCGGTGACCACGAACTCCCGGTCCCGGCCGATCACGTTCACGATGTCGGCGATGACGTCCCTGACCAGGGCGAGGTCGTATACGGTCTGGTCGTTGCTCCGGCGCAGCCCGTACAGCCCGCACAGGTCGGTCGCGCCGATCCGCACCGCGAGCACCGCCGGTGCGTGCGCGGCCAGCAGCGACCGAACGGCCAGCAGTTCGGGCACCCTGCTTTCGGCGTAGATCGTCTCCGGCGACTCCAGCACCGGCATTCCGTAGAGCGGCAGCCCGGTCTCTGACCGCATCTCGGCCAGCACGCCCAGGTAGTCGGCGCCCCGGCGGGCGGTGAACTTGGGGAACACGAACCCGGTCAGCGCCGCGGCGGCCGGGCCGAGCCGCTTGGTCAGCACCCGGACCTGGTCGGGGTGCCGGACCCGCACGAACAGCAGCGGGATGTCCGCTCCGGCCGCGTGCAGCTCGGTCAGCTGAGCGATGACGTTGCCCTCGGCCGCGCCCACGTCGGCGTCGCTGATCGCGTCTTCCAGGCACAGCACCGCGGACGTCACCCCGGCTGCGGCCAGCGCGGCCGCCCGCCGGGCGTAGTCGGCCCTGGTTCCCGGCGAGTACAAGGTCGCGCCGAGAGCCAGGGCCAGGGTCTCGCGCGGGCTGTCGCGGGCGAACGGCTGCGGGACGTGCTCGAACAGGGAGTGGTCCTGAGCTGCGGTCAGGTATCCGAAATGACGCACCGGCGCTCCGCGGAGAAGGGGCGGACCTCGGACAGTACCGACTGAGCCGGCCGTTTCGCAGCGTAACCGGTCAATCCCGGTACGAGACGTTCCGGCTGGGCAGCTTGCTGTCCCGCGGGCTGGCGGCGGTCACTGGTTAGTGTGGAGCGGTGAGCACGCTGCCGGTGACCAGAAGCTATGCCGAGCACCTCGACGCCGCCGACCCGCTGGCCCGGTTCAGGGACCGGTTCGCGTGGCCGCCGGAGCCCTTGATCTACCTGGACGGCAACTCCCTCGGCCCGCTGCCGCTGGCCACGGCAGCCCGGCTGGCCGAGGTGACTCGGACGGACTGGGGCCAGGGACTGGTCCGATCCTGGGATCGCTGGATCGGGCTGCCCGCCCAGGCCGGCGACCTGGCGGGCGAGCACCTGCTCGGCGCCGGGCCCGGTCAGGTGCTGGTGAGCGACTCGACCACGGTCAACCTGTTCAAGCTGACCCACGCCGCCCTGGACGCGATGCCGGGCCGGACCGTGCTGGTCACCGACGACGACAACTTCCCCACCGACCGGTACGTCTTGCAGGGCGTGGCCGCCCAGCGCGGCTGCGAGCTGCGGATGATCCGCACCGACCTGGACCAGGGCCTGGACGAAGACGTCCTGCGGGCCGCCCTGGGACCGGACGTGGCCCTGGTCAGCCTGTCGCACGTGGCCTACCGCAGCGGGGCGCTGGCCGATATGGCCGCGATCACCGATCTGGTGCACGAGACCGGGGCGCTGATGCTCTGGGACCTGTGCCACTCGGCCGGATCGGTCCCCGTCCGGCTGGACGACTCAGGCGCGGACCTGGCGATCGGCTGCACCTACAAGTACCTCAACGCCGGCCCGGGGGCCCCGGCCCTGCTCTACGTCAGCTCGGCGCTGCAGCCGCGACTGCGTCAGCCGATCTGGGGCTGGTTCGGCCAAGCCGATCAGTTCGCGATGGGCCAGGACTACGACCCGGTCGCCGGGATCGAGCGGTTCGCGACCGGGACGCCGGCCATCCTCGGCACGATCGCGGTGCAGGAGGGCGTGCGGCTGCTGGCCGAGGCGGGCATCGACCGGCTGCGGGCCAAGAGCGTCGCGCTCACCAGCTACCTGATCCACCTGGCCGACGAGTGGCTGGCCCCGCACGGGTTCCGGCTCGCGACGCCGCGGGCCGACGCCCGCCGCGGCGGCCACGTGACCCTGCAGCACGCCGACGCCTGGCGGATCAACCGGGCCCTGATCGCGGCCGGAGTGATCGGCGACTACCGGACCCCCGACCGGCTGAGGCTCGGCCCGGTCCCCATCGTGACGAGGTTCGCCGACGTCTGGGATGGGCTGGGCCGGCTTCGCCAGATCGCGGCCGACCGCTCCTACGAGAACCTCCCGGCCGAGCTGTCCCGCGTCACCTGACCGCGGTTTCATGATCGTGGAAGTTTCTCCGCCGCATAGACGGAATATCTTCCACGATCTTCACTCCCATTCGATGGTGCCGGGGGGCTTGCTGGTGATGTCGAGCACGACCCGGTTGACCTCGGGCACCTCGTTGGTGATCCGGCCCGAGATCCGGGCCAGCACCTCGTCGGGGACCCTGGCCCAGTCCGCCGTCATCGCGTCCTCGCTGGTGACCGGGCGGAGCACGATCGGGTAGCCGTAGCTGCGTTCGTCGCCCTGGACCCCGACCGAGCGGACGTCGGCCAGCAGCACGACCGGGCACTGCCAGATCGTCCGGTCGAGCCCGGCCGCCGAAAGCTCGGCCCGCGCGATCGCGTCCGCCTCGCGGACGATGCGCAGCCGGTCCGGCGTGACCTCCCCGACGATCCTGATGGCCAGGCCGGGACCGGGGAACGGCTGCCGCCAGACGATC
>DASWAH010000042.1:0-15126 GCA_036391235.1 Streptosporangiaceae bacterium | reverse complement strand
GAAGGATCGGTGACCACCGAGGAGGACGCCAGGCGGATAAGGGACATCAGGGCCCAGTCGGGCACGCTGGTCACGATCGGCGCGTGTGCCACCTCCGGCGGCATCCAGGCGCTGCGCAACTTCGCCGACGTCGCCGAGTTCACCGCGGCCGTCTACGCCAGCCCGGCATTTATCTCCACGCTGGCCACCTCGACGCCCGTATCCGAGCACGTGCAGGTGGACTTCGAGCTCAGGGGCTGCCCGATCGACAAGCGCCAGCTCCTCGAGCTGATCTCCGCGCTGCTGGCCGGCCGCAAGCCGCAGATTCCGGCGCACAGCGTGTGCTTCGAGTGCAAGAACCGCGGCAACACCTGCGTGATGGTGGCGCACGGGACGCCCTGCCTCGGGCCGGTCACCCAGGCCGGGTGCGGCGCGATCTGCCCGGCCTACAGCCGCGGCTGCTATGGCTGCTTCGGCCCGGTCAAGAACCCGAACACGGCCTCGCTGATCCCGCAGCTGGCCCGGCTCGGCCTGAGCGACGAGGCGATCGGCCGGGTGTTCTCGACGTTCAATGTCGGAGCGCCCGGATTCGGCCCGGAAGCGAGCGCCCAGCCGCACGGCGGCTGACGGCTAGGCGCCTAGCCGCCCGTCCCCAGTTCCTCGAGCACGGCCGCGGCGACATCTTTCGCGGCCGCCGCCACGGCCGGGTGCAGTCCGGTGCCGTAGCCGCAGTCGGCCGCCCGCACCGCGTAGATCACCAGCCGTCCCGGCATCCGGCCCAGGACCCGGCCCAGCCCGACCGCCTCGCCGAGGCCGAGACCGTGCGAGCTGGCCGTCCCGGCGGGAGCGGAGCCCACCTCATCCACGACCACGCGCCGCACCTGCCCGGCCGCGATGCCGGCGCCGGCCGGGCCGGGCGGCAGGGCGTCCACCACCACGGCCAGGGGCGCTCCGGCCCATTCCTCGATCATCCTGGCCGGCTCGCCGTCGCTCGCGGCCAGCCGGACCGAGGCCGGGACCCTGGAACGCAGCAGGTCAAGGACGGCCAGCCCGACCCCGTCATCCCGGCGGAACTCGTTGCCGACCCCGATCACCACGGGTCCGGTCGCTACGGGTCCGGTCACCGGCGGTCGACCCGGAGGGTGAGGAAGTGGGTCGCGCACGAGATGCACGGGTCGTAGTTGCGGATGGCCTGCTCGCACGCGCGGGTCAGCGTCTCGTCGTCCTGGTCGATCCGCCCGGCCACGAAATCTCGCAGGTCATCCTGAATGGCGGCCTGGTTCTGCGAGGTCGGAGGGACGATCTTCGCGCTCGCCACGGTGCCGTCGGCGGTCAGCTCGTAGCGGTGGTACAGCACGCCCCTGGGAGCCTCGGACACCCCGTGGCCGATCCCGGCCCGCGGCGTCACCGGTACCGACGGCTGCTCGGGCGGTTCGTACGACCGGACCAGCGCCAGGGCCTCCTCGGCCGCGCAGGCCATCTCGATGGCCCGGACCACGATGCTCTGGAATGGGTTTCGGCACTCAGTGCCAATGCCAGCCTCGCGGGCGGCCTGGGCGGCCGCCGGGCTCAGCCAGGACGAGTTCAGCGAGTACCTGGCCAGCGGGCCGGTGAAATAGCTACCGTCCAGGCCGTTCAGCCGGGCGTGCAGCGCGTGCGAATGCGGCACCTGCTCCTCGATGACGTGATCCTCGAACGTCGCCGCCGTGAACTCCCGGCCGCCGCTGGTGACCAGCGTGCCGCGCTCGATCGCGTACCGGCCGGGCTCGCGCAGCGCGAGCAGCTCGTGGTCACAGCGGAAGTCGGGGAACTCGAACCCGGCGGTCCAGGCCACGGTGGCCACGGCCTGCTCGATGGCCTGCTCGATCGGAGCGGCCAGCGCGGCCAGCTCGGCCCTGGTCGGCACCCGGTAGAACCCGCCCACCTTGACGTTGACCGGATGAATGGACCGCCCGCCGATCGTGGCCATGATCGCGTTCGCGGTACGGCGCAGGGCCAGCCCGCGCTCGACCACCGCCCGGTGTTCCCTGGCCATCTCGACCGCGCCCGGATACCCGAGGAAGTCCGGCGCGTGCAGCATGTAGATGTGCAGTGCGTGGCTGGAGATCCATTCACCGCAGTACAGCAGCCTGCGCAGCGCGTTCAGCTCCTCGGGCAACTCGGTCCCGCAGGCCGCCTCGATCGCCTGGCACGCGCTGGTCTGGTAGGCAACCGGGCAGATCCCGCAGATCCTGGCCGTGATGTCGGGCGGCTCGGTGTAACCGCGGCCGCGCAGGAACGCCTCGAAGAAGCGCGGCGGCTCGTAGATATCGAGCCTGACTTCGTCGACCTGACCGCCGGTGACCCTGATGTACATCGACCCTTCGCCCTCGACCCGGGCCAGCCCGGTCGTGATCAGCGTGCGGTCGCCGCGGTGCGTCATGGCCCTAGCCTGGCAGAGCGGGGTGCGGCCAGGCAGGGTCTAAGGTCTGCTCATGCTCAGTCCGGCCCGGCGCTGCGCGCTCACGCCAGCACATCAGCGCGCATTCGACACGATCACCGCCGAGCTGTCCCGGCTGATCAGGTATGACGACGAATCGGTGGTCCACCAGCACTGGCTCAGGCAGCGCTACGACGGCGGTTACGCGGCGAGTTACGAGCCGGCCAGGAAGGCCGCCGTCCGCACCGCCTGGCACGAGGCCGGTCATGCGGTCGCGGCCCTCGCGCTGGGTGCCCCCTTCAGCTCGGCCAGCATCCGGCACGGCCGGGACACCCAGGGGCGGGTGCACGGGATCGGGGGGGACGGCGAGCACTCGTTCGTCATCGATGCGGCCGGCCAGATCGCCGAGGCCATGATCGCCTGGACCCTGCCGGCCGACGACGCGGAGCTGGCCGCGTGGCTGGCCGGCTGGCGGGCCGACGGGGGCGACGCTCGCCGGTTCCGCCACGGCAGCGCCGCGTTGTTCCCCGGCGATGAACCCGGTGCCTGGCGTTTCAGCGAAGGGATCGTCGTGCCCTTGCGGCCGAAAATCCGCCAGGTGGCCAGGGCGCTGCTGGTCTATCCGCGGCATCTGCCGTACCCGGTGGTCGGGGCACTCGCCGACGCGGCCACAGGCGGAGCCGGCCGAGGCGGCGGGCAGCGGTTAAGACTTGATCAAGATTCGGCGGCCCGGTGGTTACCGGGGCGCCGGTATCTCGCGATTTCGCGCGAAAAGGCCAGGTCAACGACCTGATCAAGGGCCGGCCGGCGGGATTGAGCCGCCGGTCCCCGTGGGTACTCTCGGCTCAGGCCGTAACGGCCGGACACCCCTGGCCGCGAGGCGGCCGCACGACCCCCGGAGGGATGCTCGATGCGCAACCGGCTCGGCCTGCTGGCAGCTCTGGTGACGGGCTGCGTGATCATGACCGGGCCGGCCGCGGCCAGCGCGGCCACCGGCGCGGCCGGCGCCGCTGCCGTGACCGCGCGAACCTCGGCTCCCGCCGTCGTGCTGATCAACCGGCCGCCGGCGACGGTATGCGTCGGCCACAAGTTCACGGTCGGCGTGTGGTTCCAGCGCATCTCCGGCGGCTCGCGGGCCTACCGGGTCGCGGTCCGGGGCCCGCGGCACCGGCGCTTCTTCTACCGGGCCGGCCGGGCCCCGAGCGGTCACTGGCGGTTCTGGCACGTGCTGGCCGGGCGGCGCGGCGCCTACGTAACGGTGTACTCAGGGCACCGTCCCGGCTCGTCCAAGTGGAGCCGGTTCCGGTCCCGCACCCGCGCGCTCCGCTGCCGGTGAGCGGCTCCGCCGAGCCTGCTGAGCGGCCGGGCCCCGGCCTGCTCGACGGCGAGCGGGAGATGCTCAGGGCGTTTCTGGACTACCACCGGGCCACGCTCGCGATGAAGTGCGAAGGGCTCAGCGAGGACGAACTGCGCAGGCAGTCGATGCCGCCGTCGTCGCTGTCGCTGCTCGGGCTGGTGCGGCACATGGCCGAGGTCGAGCGGACCTGGTTCCGGCGCGTGATCAATGGCGAGGACATCGGCCTGGTCTGGTCGCCCGAGGGAGACTTCCAGGCCGCCTACGACGCGCGCGCGGCCAGCGCGACCGAGGCTTTCGCGGCCTGGCGGGACGAGATGGAACGGTCCCGTGCGATCGAGGCCGCGACTCTGTCGCTTGACGTGACCGGCTATCAGGCCCGGTGGGAGGAGCACGTCTCGCTCCGCCTGGTCATGAACCACGTGCTGCTGGAATACGCCCGGCATAACGGGCACGCCGACTTCCTGCGCGAGGGCATCGACGGCGTGACCGGCGCCTGACCTCGGCGCCGGCCGTGCAGTAGGCTGCGGGCCATGCCGACGCCCGGTTTGCTGGCCGTGTTCGCGCTCGCGACGTTCGCGCTGACCGCGACGCCAGGCCCCGGCGTGCTGTACGTGATCGGGCGCTCGGTCGGCGGCGGCCGACGGGCCGGGCTGGCCTCCATGCTCGGCATCGAAACCGGCGAGGCGTTCTATATCGCCGGGGCCGCGCTGGGCATCACCGCCCTGATCGCGGCCTCGCCGGTCGCGCTGTCGGTGCTGCGCTACGGCGGCGCCGCCTACCTCGCGGTGCTCGGCATCCGGGCCTGGCGCGACCGCGGCGGCGACGAGGGGCAGGCCACGACGACGGCCCGCGGGCACTGGGGTGCCTACGGCCGCGGACTGGTCGTTCAGCTGCTGAACCCTAAGGTGGCGGTCTTCTTCCTGGCCTTCTTCCCGCAATTCATCAGGCCCGGCCAGCCGGCCGCGCCTCAGGTCGCAGTGCTCGGGCTGATCTACCTGGCAATCGCGGTCACGGTGGACGGCTGCTATGTGCTGCTGGCGTCGTGGCTCGCGGCCCGGATGAGCCGGACCGAACGGGCCCAGCGGCGCCGGGCGAGATTCAGTGCCCTGACCTATTTCGTGCTGGCCGCGGTGGCCGTGGCGACCGGGGCTCATACGAGCTCTGCCGGATCCGCCGCCGAAGTGACAGGGTAAGACGATGACCACCGATTCCACCCGCCGCGCGGTCTCCATCCGGCGGGTCGAGCCCGGGCAATTCGTGGTCCGCAACCAGCGGGGCGGCGAGATCGCCGTCGGCACCGGTGCTGGCGGCGAGTTCACCCCGGTAGAACTGCTGCTCGCCGCGATCGGCGGCTGCACCTCGGTCGACGTCGACATCCTCACCTCCCGGCGCTCGGAACCCGATTCGTTCGAGGTCCTCGTCGAGGCGGACAAGGTGCGCGACGGCAGCGGCAATCACCTGGCCGGGATCAAGGTCACGTTCCGGCTCGCCTTCCCGGACACCGAGCAGGGGGATCAGGCCCGCGCGGTTCTGCCGTCGGCGGTGCGCCGGTCGCACGACCAGATCTGCACGGTCGGCCGCACGATCGAGCTGGGCACGCCGATCGCGACCCGTATCGAGTAGCGATGAGCATCGTCGATGCCCACCAGCACGTCTGGGACCTGGGCGCGCGCCGGCAGCCGTGGCTGGAACTGCCGGGCCACGAGCCGCTGCTGCGGAACTACTCAGAAGCCGATCTGCTGCCGCTCGCGATCGCGGCCGGCGTGACCTCGACGGTGGTCGTGCAGACGGTGGCCGATCCGGCCGAGACAAGGGAACTCCTGGAGCTCGCGACCGCGAGTGACCTCGTCGCCGCCGTCGTCGGGTGGGCCGACCTCCAGTCGCCGGCCATCGCCGGCGACCTGGCGGCGCTGCGGGACGGGCCGCACGGGGCCGCATTGCGCGGCATCCGGCACCCGGTGCTGGCTGAACCTGACCGGGACTGGCTCCGCCGGCCGGCCGTGCTGGCCGGCCTGGCCGCGACCGGGGCGGCCGGCCTGTGCTTTGACCTCGTCGTCCCGCCTGACGTCCTGCCGGCCGCGGCTGATGCGGCGGCTGCCTGCCCAGGCACCCTGTTCGTGCTCGACCACCTCGGCAACCCGCGCACCCCGCACGTCGACGAGCTGTGGATGACCGACCTGCGCCGCCTCGCCGACCTGCCCAACACCGTGTGCAAATTGTCGGGCCTGCTGGCCGAACCGCCGCCGCCCGGCCAGGCCGGGGTCGCCCACCTGGTCCCGTACTACGAGACCGCCCTGGCCGCGTTCGGCCCCGGCCGGATGATGTTCGGCTCCGACTGGCCCGTCTGTACCCTCGGAGCCCCCTACGACCGCGTCGTCGCGGTGGCCAGGATGCTGACCTCGGGCCTCAGCCAGATGGAGTGCGACCAGGTGTTCGCGGGCACCGCCCGACGCGTCTACCGCCTCGGCTGACATGTGCACCGCAGTGCTGAGCATCCACCCAGGGCAGCCCTTGCTGCTGGCCGGCGTCCGGGATGAACTGACCGACCGGGCCTGGCAGCCGCCTGGCCGGCACTGGCCGGACTACCCGGACCTCGTCGGCGGACGGGACCTGCAGGCCGGGGGGACCTGGCTGGCCGTCGACCAGGACGCCCGGCGGGTGGCCTGCGTGCTGAACGGCCTCGGCCAGGCGGCGCCGCCGGAGATCAGGCGCTCCCGCGGAGAGCTGCCGCTCCGGGCGGCGGCCGGCCTGCCGCTGGACCGGGCCGGACTGGCCGGGCTCGATCCGTTCCTGCTGCTGGTCGCCGGAACCGGCAGCGCGACGCTGACCGGCTGGGACGGCCGCGCGCTGTCCGAGCGGGCGCTCGGACCCGGCCTGCACATGGTCGTGAACACGGCGCTGATGAGCGAGCAGCGCGGCGCCGCCCGCCGGGCCGGCGAGACGATCAGTTACCGGCTAGGGAGCGGCGAGGCTCCGCCCGACGGGCGCGAGCACGAGCGAGCCCGGCTTGCGCTCTTCTTCTCCGGCTTCGCTGCCGCCGCCCGGCCTGAACCCCGGCCGGGCGGACCGGCGGCTGGCGCCTGGGGCGCCTGGTTCCCGCTCGTCAACGGCAACGGACGCGACCCCGGGGACCCGGCCGCCCTGATCGTGCGGCGTGACCTCGGCGGCGGGCGGGTCTGGGGGAGTACCTCGGTGTCACTGGTCGCGCTCTGGCCGGACGCCGTGCGCTACGACTTCTGCGGGCGGCCGGGCGACCTGGCTGCCTGGACGGAGGTCACGCTCGCCGGTTGACGGTCGGCCAGCCCGGGTGACGCGGTTAGCCCATCGTCTTGGCGCCGTCGATCGCTTCCCTGATGATGTCGGCGTGCCCGGCATGCTGCGAGGTCTCCGCGATGATGTGCAGCAGCACCCGCCGGGCCGACCAGGCCGCGCCGGGCTCGAACCACGGTGCCTGCGGAAGCGGATGTGAGGCATCCAGGTCGGGCAGGGTGCGCACGAGCTCGTCGGTCTCGGCCGCTATCCGGTCATACTGCGCGAGCAGGCCGGCCAGCGTCTCGCCCTCGGTCATCCGGTGCATGTCCTGCCACATCGCGATGGCCTCAGGGCTGCCGTCGAATGTCATCGCGGACGGCCCCTCGAGGATGAACCTGACCCACTGCCGCTCGGTCAGGGCCACGTGCTTGATCAGGCCGCCGAGACAGAGCTGGCTGACGGTGGAGCGCTCGGCCGCCTGCTCGTCCGTGAGCCCCCTGGTCGTCTGCCGAAGGAAGTCCCTGTGCCTGTCCAGCGAGGCCAGCAGGTCGGCTCGCTCGCCGGTCGCCGTCTGGGTCGTGGTCACGGTTTCTCCTCACGGGTTGGCTTCCTGACCTGGACCTTACGCCACGGTACCGACACTCGTCCGGCTCACCTGAGCCGGTCAGGAATGCGGTAGCCCAGGCCGTCGTTGCGGGCTGACATGCCGGCAGTCGTGGTGGCGGCCGCCTACGGCGGCCCCGAGGTTCTCACCCAGATCGTCGAGCCAGCCACCGAACTGGGGCCCGGCCAGGCCAGGGTCCAGGTTCGCGCGGCCGGGGTCAACCCGGTTGACTACAAAAGGTACTCGGGCATGTTCGGCCGGGACCCGTCGGCGCTGCCGTTGCGGCTCGGCTCGGAAGCGGCCGGCGTCGTCATGGCGGCCGCCGCTGACGCGGCCGGACCGGGCGGGCCGGTGCGAGCCGGGGACGAGGTCATCGCCTACCGGGTCGACGGCGCCTACGCCAGCGAGATCGTCGCCGACGCGGCATCGCTGGTGCCCAAGCCGGCCGGCCTGGACTGGGCTCCCGCCGCCAGCCTGATGCTGGCCGGGGTGACGGCCTGGCACTGCCTCGACGCGACCGGCGTGACCAGCGGCGACACCGTCCTGCTGCACGGCGCCGCAGGCGGCGTCGGCGTGCTGGCCATCCAGCTCGCAGTCGCCGCAGGGGCGACCGTCCTGGCGACCGGGAGTCCGGCGAGCCTGGAGTTCCTGCAAGATCTCGGGGCAATTCCGGTGGCCTACGGTCCCGGCCTGGCCGGCCGGATCAAGGCAGCGGCCCCCGGCGGGGTGGACGCGGCCGCCGACCTGGCCGGCACCGACGAGGCGGTCGATGTCTCGCTCGAGCTGGTGGCCGACCGGTCGAGGATCGCCACCATCGCCGCGCCGATGCGGGCCGGCCGGGACGGATTCAAGGCGCTGGGCGGCGCTCCCGGCGCCGATCCCGGTACCGAGATCCGGGCCGCGGCCAGGACCGAACTCGCGCGCAGGGCCGGCACCGGCGAGCTCAGGGTCATCATGGCCGGCACTTTCCCCCTGTCCGACGCGGCGGGCGCGCACCGCGCGATCATGACCGGGCACACGCACGGCAAGATCGCCTTGATCCCGTAGCTGCCCGATCCCGGGGCAGGGCGCGACCGGCTGTCGGTACCTGCCGCTAGCCTGGCCGCATGCCAGAACGCAGCGATCAGGAACGGGCCGGGGAACGGTTCGAGGACCTGGTGGACGAGTTGCTCGGCGAAGCGGGAGTGACGCCGCCGGGCGGCCGCGGTTTCGGCCGTTCGGCCCTGCGCTGCGACGGCAAGATCTTCGCGATGTTCGTGCGCGGCCAGCTCGTGCTCAAGCTGCCCGCAGCGCGCGTGGACGAACTGGTGGACGACGGCGAAGGTGACCGGTTCGACGCCAACAAGGGCACGCCGATGCGGGAGTGGTTCTCGCTCGACGCGGGCAGCGACCAGGCGTGGCTGCCGCTGGCCCGCGAAGCCCTGGATTTCGCCAGGACCGCGCGCCGCTGACCAGGGAACGACGGCCACGCGCGCTCACAGCAGCGACAGCGAGCCGGTCACCGCATCGATCGCGTCGCTGTCGCCGGGGCCGATGGCGCAGCACGTCGCCGTGCCGGCCGGCACCTGGGTCCGGCCCGCGTCCTGCACCACCTGCACCGCGAGCCCGGCCGCTGCGGCCCGGGCGGCCAGTTCGGCGAGTTCGCCGTCGCCCGAGATCCGCAGCACGACCTTCGGCTGCCCGTCGGCCAGCCAGCGGCGCAGCTCCTCGTCCCCGAGGCTGGCCAGCGTCGCCGCCACGGCGGCGTGCGCGACCTGGGCGGCGATCTTGCCGCGGCCCATGTCGAGGTCCGTCCTGACCACCAGGACGAGCTTGTCAGGCACCGGCTACCCCCGCCGACCAATTCCCCGCCACACTCACCTCCGCGCACCATGTGGGCGCCAGGGCTTGCCGCCCGTTTGTGTGGTACGTGGCTTCGATTATGGTGGACTAGCCGCCGGGTCCGGACCTTGCCTTGCTGCGCGTAGCAGGGAGGCAGGCTCATGACGACCCCCGTAGCATTCGACGATCCCGAGATCGGCGCGCTGTATGACGCGGGCCGCGGCATCTACTACAAGAAGCCCGCCCTGCGCGGCTGGCTGCACCTGATGTGGTTCGTGGCGTCGCTGTTCGCGGGCGCGCTGCTGGTGGCCAGGGTCCACGGGTCCGTGCGGATGGCGGCAGTCACCGTCTACGCGGCCAGCGCGAGCGCGCTGTTCGGAGTCAGTTCCCTGTACCACCGCGGCAACTGGTCTGCCGCGTGGGCTCGCCGGCTGCAGCGCCTGGACCACGCGATGATCGTCTTCCTTATTGTCGGCACGGCGACGCCCGCCTTCCTCCTCGCTGCCCCCGGCGGTTTCGGGCGGGTCTGCCTGGTCATCTTGTGGGCGCTGGCCGTGACCGCCGTGGTAGCCCGCCTTGCCAGGATGCAGGCGCCCGAACTCGTGATCGGCGCGATGTTCGTGGGCCTGGGCTTGGTAGCAGGACTTTCGCTGCCCGAGGTGTGGATCCACGCCGGCGCGGCCCCCGGTGCGCTGATGCTCGCGGGGGGCGTGCTCTACACGGCCGGGGCGATTTCCTACCATCGCCGGCGGCCTGACCCCTACCCGTCGGTCTTCGGCTATCACGAGGTCTTCCACGCCTACGTCTGCGCGGCCGCGTCCTGCCAGTTCATCGGAATCGCGTTGCTCGCCGCCCGCACGTTACGAACCGGCCGCCCGGGGAAGTCCGCGGCCCATGACCGACAAGGCAACCAGCGACCTGTGGTGGAAGAGCGGCGTGATCTACTGCGCCGACGTCGCGACCTTCGCTGACTCCGATGACGACGGCGACGGCGACCTGTCCGGGTTGACCAGGCGGCTGGACTACCTGGCCGGGCTGGGCGTCACCACCTTGTGGATGATGCCGTTCTACCCCTCGCCCCTGGGTGACGACGGCTACGACATCACCGACTACTACTCGGTCGACCCGCGCTTCGGCACCCTCGGCGACTTCGTCGAGCTGATCCGCACAGCCGACAGCCTGGGCATCCGCGTGCTCGTCGACCTGGTCATGAACCACACGAGCAGCCAGCACCCGTGGTTCCAGCAGGCCCGCCGGGACCGCCAGTCCCGGTATCGCGGCTACTACCGCTGGAGCGACGAGAAGCAAGCCGAGCCCGCGGAGGTCGCCTTCCCCGGCGAGCAGACCAGCACGTGGACCTTCGACAAGGTCGCCGGGCAGTGGTACATGCACCGGTACTACGACTTCATGCCTGAGCTGAACATCACGGACCCGGATGTCAGGGACGAGATGAACAAGGTCCTGGGGTTCTGGCTCGAGCTGGGCATTTCCGGGTTCAGGGTCGACTCCCTGCCGTTCATGATCGAGACGGCCGGGACCTCGTCCAGGGACCAGCCGGTCTCGTACCTTCGGTCGCTGATCGAGTTCACCGAGCGGCGCCGCGGTAACGCCATCTTCCTCGGCGAGGCGAACGTCGGCCCGGCCGAGCAGCAGCAGTACTTCGAGCTCGACGGCGGGGACGGCGTGCAGATGCTGTTCGACTTCCGCACCTGCGCGGCCCAATGGCTCGCGCACGCCCGCGGCAGCGCCGCGCCCCTCGTGCGAGCGCTGAACGAGCGGCCGAGGATCTCCCAGCAAGCCCAGTTCGCGAACTTCTGCCGCCATCACGACGAGCTGAACATCGGCCTGCTGGACGACAGCGAGCGTGACGAGGTGTTCGCCGCGTTCGCACCCGAACCCGAGCACCGGGTGTACGGCCGCGGCATCCGGCGGCGGCTGGCGCCGATGCTCGGCAACGACCAGCGCCGGATCAGGCTCGCCCTCGCCCTGACGATGGCGCTGCCCGGCACGCCCGTGCTGTTGTACGGGGACGAGATCGGGATGGGCGAGAACCTGTCCCTGCCCGGGCGGATCGCCGTCCGCGGCCCGATGCAGTGGACGCCGGGGCACGCCGGCGGGTTCTCGTCGGCGGCCGAGCTGTACCGGCCCGCCTGCGCGGACGGCCCCTACGGGTACCGCACCGTGAACGTCCGCGACCAGCGGCACGAACCGGAATCGCTGTACTCGTGGGTGGCCCAGGCGATCCGGATCCGCCGCGAGTGCCCGGAACTGGGCTGGGGGGAGTGGCGAACACTGGATGTCGGCGACACCCGCGTGCTGGCCATCGACTATCGCTGGCGCGACGGCCACCTGGTCACGCTGCACAACCTGTCAGCCGACCCGGCCGTGATCCGGCTGCCCGACGAGCTAGCCGGCGACGGGCGGGGGAGCGAGGTCCGCCAGCTCCTGATCGACGACCGGTCCGCGCCGGGCGAGGGGCGGGACATCCCGGTCGACGGCTACGGGTTCCGCTGGCTCCGCCTGCACGGCGACACCACCATGTCCTGACCGGTCAGCGGATCAGGCGTAGCCGGCGGGCATCGGGATCCTCGCGGCAACGGCGGGCTAGCTCGGGCAGATCGTCGCCGGCCCAGAGCACCCGGCCGCTCAGCTCATCGGCTTCGCCGGCCGCGATCGCGGTAGCCAAGGCAACGGCAGCCCCCGCATCGCCCCAGTGGCGCTCGGCCCCGTCGGCGAAACCAGGAAGCCACGTCCGTACACGGTCATGATCTGCCCGGATCCGGCCGACCGCATCTGGCGGGCCGCCTCGCTCTAGCTGGCGGACCGCACGTCTGCCGCCAAGCTCAGAACGCCTTCCTGACGCAGGCTGTCAAGATCAGCACTTGCCCTGGCTACCGCGGCAACCGCCGCACCGGCGGACCGCAGCCCGTGCACGAGCGCGCGCCCGATTCCCCGGCTCGCTCCCGTGATCACCGCGATCTGCCCACGCAATGCGTCGTCGGTCATCGCCTCATGATCGCGCGCGAGGGCTCGGACGCCCAACCGGAATCACTGGGTAGACCTGTCAGGTCTATGACCAGACAACCCCACCCGGCGATCCCGGTTGAGCCACTGCCGCGGGAAGTCCAGGAGCCTGGCGCTAGTCCGCGCCGAGCCGGTTCAGCAGGCCGGCGAGCGGGCGCGGCAGGCGGTCCGGGTCGACCTCGCCGGCCAGCAGGCGGGCGTACCGCAGCTTGCGGGTGGAGCCGCTGCCGAAGAACCGCCGCAGCTGCGCCCGGGCGGGCTGACCCCGCCACGGCGGCTGGCGCTGCAAGCTGCGGAACGAGCCGAGGTCACCCTGCGAGTCGATCAGCTCCTGCACCCGCTCCGCGCCGATCGCTCGGATCAGCTCGTCCTCCAGGTCCTCGACGCAGATATAGAACCCCAGGTTCTCCATATCGTCGCGGGTCACCGGTGCGCCCAGGCCGGCCCTGAGCAGACCTCGCCGTACGACCTCCTCTTCGCCCCGGTCGCACAGGCCCGACAGGCCCAGGCCCGCCCCCTTCGGCCCCAGCTCGGTCAGGAACCGGGCGATCGCGTGCGCGCCGCCGGCCGGCAGGACGGCCACGCCGGCCGCGCCAAGATCCAGGCCTCGACGGACCGCGAGCGTCTCGACCGCGATCTGGTCGCTCACACCCTCGACGAGCACGACCAACCTGGCCACGGCCACGTTCTCCAGCGCACGGGCGGTCGCCTCGGTCGCCGCCGCGGGGCCGTGCACGTAGCCGTCCAGCAGCCGGCTGGCCAGCTCGCGCCGCCTGGCGTTGTCCATCCCCTCAGTCTGCCGTCCCGGTGCCGTCTCAGGTCGGCATGTACACCTGCGGCCCGACCGTCTACTCCGACCAGCACACCGATCAGGCGGAACATCCCGCTGGCGCTGGTCCTAGCCGCAGTCCCCACTGGTCAGGCGCTGACGGCCTGGATCGACGCCTGATCGGGACCGGGCCTATCGTTCCGGTAAGGGCATTTGCCGGCGGAAAGAGGGCTCATGGCAGTGACGACGTCCCCGGCTCAGGCGGCCAGGGTCGAGATCGACGGCACCCCGGCCTCGGCCGACCAGCTGCGGGCGGTCGCGCTCGGCGGATTCGGTCATTTCACCGCGATGCAGGTCAGGAACGGCGCCGTTCGCGGCCTGGACCGTCATCTGGCCCGGCTGGACACGGCCAACCGGGAACTCTTCGGCGCCGGCCTCGACGGCGACCAGGTCCGGTCGCAGATCAGGCACGCCCTGGGCGGCGACCAGGACGCATCGGTCCGGGTGCACGTGCTGGAAGGCGACGGCCGGCCGCTGATCATGGTGACGGTCCGTGCTCCCGGCGGGTTGCCCGACCGCCCCTGGCGGCTGCGGTCGGTGCCGCACCAGCGGACGCTGGCCCACATCAAGCACAACGGGGACTTCGGCCAGCGTTACTACCAGCGGCTCGTGCAGGCGGCCGGGTTCGACGAGGCGCTTCTCACCGGGCCGGACGGGCTGATCTCGGAAGGCAGCGTGACCAACGTCTGCTTCGCGTCCGACGGCCAGATCGTCTGGCCAGCCGCACCGGTTCTGACCGGGATCACGATGCGGCTGGTGCTGGACGGCCTGGCCGCGCTCGGCTTGCCGTCGCGGTTCGAGCACGTCCGGCTGTCCGGCCTGACCGGCTTCTCGGCCGCCTTCGTGACCAACGCCCGCGGCATCGAGCCGGTCGGGCAGATCGACGGCATCGGGTTCGCTGCCGACGGGGGCCTGCTGGCCTCGCTGCGGGCGGCCCGCGACGCGGCCGGGTGGGACCCGCTGTGAGCACCGAGGAGGACCTGCTGGCGCGGATGGAGCTGAACCTGGCCGAGCACGCCAGCCACCTGCACGCGAGCGTCGCGGGCGCATCCGTGGTCCGGGCGGCCGACGTGGTCATCGCGGACAGCGGGCTGCCGGACGACACGTTCAATATCGTCGCCGCGGCCAGGTTCGCCCGGCCGGCCGCCGACCGCCGGATCGAGCAGACCCTCCGCGTGCTCCGGGCGGCCGGCCGCCCGTTCTCGTGGAAGGTCGGGCCCGCCTCGTCGCCGCCTGACCTGTCCGACCGGCTAGCCGCGGCCGGGCTGGCCGCGACCGAGCACGAGCCGGCCATGCTGGCCGACCTGACCAGCCCGCCGGCCGCGCCGGGGGCCAAGGACCTGGACATCCGCCCGGTCACCAGCCACGACGAGCTGGCCGGGTTCGCCGGCGTGCTCGCCGCGATCTGGGAACCGCCGTCGGAGCAGGTGCGCTCGTTCTTCGCCCAGGCCACGGCGGCCGCCCTCGGGCCGCGCTGCGCCGCCCGTTATCTCGTCGGCTATGCCGGCGGCCAGCCGGTCTGCACGGCCGAGGTGTACCTGGACGCGGGCGTGGCCGGGATCTACAACATCGCCACGCGGGCGGCCTTCCGCGGCCGCGGCTACGGCCTGGCGATCACGCTGGCCGCGCTGCACATAGCCAGGGACTCCGGTGAGCGGATCGCGGTACTGCAGGCGTCCGAGGCCGGCGCTCCGCTGTACGAGCGTGCGGGCTTCCGCCGCTGCGGGGTCGTCACCGGCCACACCCTGGAGCCACCACCTCGGACATGAAAACGTGCTTCCGGGTAAGTTGGTAATGGTGAAAAAGCTCATCGAGATTCTCGTCTGCTTCATCCACCCGCT
>DASWAH010000041.1:0-12833 GCA_036391235.1 Streptosporangiaceae bacterium | reverse complement strand
CGGGGTCTGAACAAGGGGGGCTCCCGGGGGGTTGTGAGGCGCCGTCAGGGGGCGGGCGCTTGTGCAGGACTCGGTGGGCGCCCCCGCGCCCCGTGCTGGCCGTTACCCCCTTGCCCATGCCCGGGTCCCCTGGCCGGTCCCACGGGCTGGCGCGCCGCCGCCCTGGTCGGGTTGGTGTCCAGCCACCGGCGCAGCTCGTCGGAGATCAGGTCGACCGTGATCCGTCCGGCCCGGCCGTCCAGGTCGCGGAAGATACATTCGCCGTTCCCGAGGCTGCGCAGCACGGCCTGGTGTTCCTCGGACGGGTCCACGCCCAGCAGGGACATCACGTTCGCGACCTCCGCCCGCTCGGTTGAACGGAACGCGAACACCGAGGACAGGCAGTTCGTCACCTGCTCGTTGAGCAAGTCGCCGGCGTTCTGGGAGACCAGGATCAGCGCGGTATTGCGGGACCGGCCCATCCGCGACACCTCGGGGATCAGCTTGGCGCCCTGCGGCGTCGAGGTCACCGCCCACGCCTCGTCCAGCACGATCGCCTTCGGTATGTGCCGGTCCATGCCGTTCAGCAGCCGCCGGGCGAACTGCGAGACCAGGTACAGCAGGGCGACCGAGAGCCGCTGCTCGTAGGAGTAGTCGTCGCGCTTGAGGCCGGTCTCGGGGAGAGTGAGACCAGCCAGCGTGAACACGGTCGTCCAGCCCTCGGCATCGATCCGCTGGCCACCCGACGGCGCGAAACACAGCCGGGCCAGCCGCATCTCCGACATCGACCGCAGCACCGCGCCGAGGTTCTTCGAGGCGGCGTCGCCCGCCACCTCCAGGTGCTCGACCACCTGCCCGAGGCTTGGCCGCTCACCGCCAGCGACCGCGCCGACGGCCTGGATCATCGCGCTCTCGCGTTCCTCGCTCATCCCCGGCAGCAGCAGCCTGAGCGTCTCGGCGGCCATCGTCCGCCGCTCGGCCAGGTCGTCGCCGAACGAGAACGGGTCGAGCAATCCGGCCGCGGCGCTGCCCAGCGGCAGCACCCGGGCCCGCCGCCCGCGCTGGGCGAGCAGCCTGACCAGCGACTCGGCATCACCCTTGGGGTCGATGACCGCCACCGTGACCCCGCGCAGCGCGAGCTGCATGATCAGCAGCAGCGCCAGCGTGGTCTTGCCGCCGCCAGGCTCGCCGGTGATCGCGACCGCGGTCGGCCGGTTCCTGGCCGCCGCGACCAGCGGGTCGAAGTGCACCACCGACCTGGCCCGGCCGATCGTCTCGCCGATGTAGGGGCCGATCCAGCCAGCGTCCCCGGTGATCCGGTCGCCCAGGTCGACCGTCGCGGTCGGCATCCCGCCGGCGATCGTGTACAGCGGCTGGCGCTGCAGGTACGAGGTCAGCCGCACCTTGTCGCCCGGCAGCGACTCGTTCAGCAGCGAGAACTGGTCGCCGGTCGAGTTCACCACGTCGATGCCGATGTCCCGGTAGTGCTCGGTGACCGCCTCAGCCCGGCGCACGCACAGCTCCCTGGTCGGCGCGGTCACCGCGAGCCGGTGCCAGCCGTAGACGAACGGCAGCCGCTCTTTGGTAATGCCGTGCTCGAGCAGCCTGGCCGCCTCGATCTGCTCGGCCAGGGCCAGCGGCATGTCCGCGCCCGCCTCGCGGATGTGCGCGTCCATGTCGCGCGCGTGGGCCAGCCTCCGGCTGACGTCCTTGCTGGCCTTGGCCGGCGGTATCAGCTTCATCCGCAGGCTCGCCTCGACCGGGAACGGCAGCGAGTCGGCGTAATGCAGCCACGGCTCCCCGTCGGGGAAGTACATGACGTCGGGGAACCGTGAGTACGACAAGAAGGCGGTGTAGGACTCACCGTCCGGCTGCACCATCTTCAGTACCGTGCGCCCGTTGTGGATCTCCCCGTCGACCAGGGCCTCGATCTCGCCGATGCCCCAGCGCCGGCGCCGGGCGGCCGAAGGCGGCGGGTCACCGAGCGAGCCGGTGATCGCGTGCCGGAACAGCCAGGCGACCTCGTCCGAGCTGGCGTGCCTGGCGGCCAGCGAACTGGCCGCGAGCGTCCGGCCGACCCGGTCGGCCTGCTCGGTCCACTTCGCGATCTCGCCCCGCGGCACCGCCTCGTCCTCTAGGCCAAGCAGTTGCTCGCTGGCCTTGTAGGCCCGGCCGAACTGGGCGAACACCCCGCCGGTGAGCTGCGCCCGGACGCCGCGCTGGCCGAGCCGCACGCCGAGGTAGACCTCCTTGGTCCAGAAGTCCTTGGCCCAGACCTGGCGGTACATCTCGTCCAGGTACGGCACCCAGCCAGGGCCGCCGTCGGACGTGGCGTGCAGCCCGGTCGCCCACTCGGCGGCCGGGTAGCTGCGGTGCGCGATACGCAAGTGCACTTCGGCGTCGGCCATTCTGATGCCGGCCAGCGCGACGGTGACGTTCGTGGCCAGCGCCTCGCGCTGCTGCCCGGTCATGAACTCATACGAGATCGTGGGCACCCGGAAATACGCCCAGGCGTGCGTCTCGGTCAGCAGCACGCGATCGTCGAAGTAACGGACCGACAGCCGGCTCCGCTTGGTGTTCCGGCTGCTCATCGTCGCCCCTGTCCCAGCTCAGCGGGCTCGTGACCCGGATCGCGGCCGGCCAGGCCGGTCACGAGCACCCCGGCCAGCGCGGTGAAGGCAGCCGCCGTGCCCGGGCTCAGCACCCCGGCCCAGTGCGGTCTGCCGCGCTGCGGTCCGGCATCGGAACCGGGCGTCCGCAGCGGCGGGCGCTGCTGCAACTGGTCGTCCCACGGGACCCGGACGATCGCCCGGCAGCGGCCGGCGCACACTCGTTCCGCTTGCTCGACGTGGGCGATGCTGCGGCGGCTGACCCCGTTCAGCACCATGATCGCCCCGGCCGCGAGTTCGGACCGGCCATGCGCCTCGAGCCACTCGAACGTCATCGCGACCGCACCGGGCGCGGCTCCGCTGGCCGGCGCGACCAGGACTAGCTGGTCGGCCAGGCCGAGCAGCCGCGGCACGGCCACGGTAGCCGGGTCGGCCAGGACCAGGTCGTACCGGTCGGTCGCGGCCTCGAAGGCGAGCTCCGCGTCGGCTCGGGGGGCATGCTGGGCCGCGCCGAACGGGCCGTTGGCGCCGGGGCGCGGCGGCGCGATCACGGCGAGCCTCGAGGAGCCGAGCAGCGCCGCCTGGCCGAGTGCGGGCCGCGCCTCGGCCCGCTTGGCCAGGGAGCCAGACCCGGGATTGAGGTCGAGCACGGCGACCCGGTCGGCTCGCAGGCTGGCCAGGACGTCCCCGGTGAGCAAGGCGGTCATGGTCTGCCCGGCGCCGACGGTGCAGCCGAGGACCACGACCCTGGCCGGGCCGCCGATGGGGAGCTGCGCCCGCGATCGGTCCCGCTGCAGCAGGTCGGGCTTGCCCGGCCGGTGACCACCCGGCACCACGGCGACCCGGCCGGCCCTGACATCGCCCCGGCGGGCCGACGGGCCGGCCAGTGCCCGTTCCACCGCGGGCGCCGCGCCGCCCCGACCGACCACCGTGACCTGCGGACGTAGATGCTGCGGCGGCCCGGGCGTCGCGGCCGGGCGTTCCGGCGCCGCGTGCCGGCCGGCGGCGGGCTGTTCTTCTGCCGCCGGCGTCTCCGCGGGCTCCGGGGCTTCCTTCGGCTCGGCCGTCCTCGCGGGCTCTGGGGCTTCCTCGGGCTCGGCCGTCCTCGCAGGGTCGGCCGCTTTCGCGGGCTCGGCCGCCTGAGCCGGACCGGCCGTCTGCGCGGGCTCGGCGGCCTGGCCCGCATCGGCCGTCTCGGGCTCGCGTTCTGGCTCGGGCTCAGGCACTGGCTCTGGCTCTGGCTCTGGCTCTGGGCGGCGCGGGCGCGAAGCGACCGCCTGCCCGGCCCGCCAGGAGCGGACCGGCAAGCCGCGGAACTGATGCGGCCTGACCCGGCGATCCTGGTCCTCGGTCAAGGCCGGCGCGGTCAAGGCCGGCACGGCCATGACTGGCTCGTCCAGAACAGACTCGTCCAGAACCGGGGCAGCGGCCCAGGGTTCCCCGGCCGCCCGGATCTGCTCACGGTCGAGCGCAAGTCCGGCCGGGCCGGCCGGTTCGGCCGGCCCGAAATCCTCCCGCGGCTCGGGGTCGCCGGCCCGGGCCCGGCCGCGCGAGCGTCCTGGCGCAAGCGGCCGGCGGCGCCGGGCCACGACCGGCTCGGCTACGGGTTCGGGCTCCGTCCACTCGTCCGCCGGGACGCTCTCGGCCGGGCCGGTCTCGGCCGGGCCGGCCTCGAGCGCTGCGGTCAGCCCGGCCTCCGGGGCCCGGCGGGTCCTGGGACGCCAGACCCGCCCGGTCACGATCATGACGTCCCGTTCTGCCAGCGGCGCCATCCGGCAGATGACCGCTGGTTCGGCCAGATAACGCAACTGCGACTTGATCAGCTCGGGCAGCCGTTTGCTCTCCAGCACCGGCCTGGTCGCCAGCCAGGTCACCACGCCAGGGGGAAGGATGTAGAGCCAGATCAGCGTGTGGTTGAACGGCAGCCCGAGCAATTGCAGGATCACCACGTAAGGAACGGCGACCGCCGCGAACACTGTCACCTGGCCAATGGGAAGCGGCATGGGCAGCCGGAAGTCGTACAGCTTGTACAACCGCTTCTCGATGCGCCAGATACTGGTGTAGGTGGGCAGGTCCACCAGGTGCTCTCCTTTCGCCCGCTACGACTGCCGCGGTCCTGACCGTAAGACGAGGACGGGACGCCGCGGAATCAGTGCACGCCCAGCGCGTGCGCGATTCCCATCGCGAGTGACCGGACGATTCCCGGCACATAGAAAATGACCGCGATCGCCACCGCGAGCACGAAGAATTGCACGAAGCGAATGATCTCGCGGGTGAACAGGAAAAAGATCGCGACGATTCCCACGATGCCGAGGAACAGCGGTCCGAACAGCGTCTGCAGGTACGTCACGAGTCCTGAGCTGCTGATCGCGACGGGGGCCGTCGTGGCGAGCAGGTGCGTTGCCATCAGTTACTCCGGGGGTTGCGTACTCGGCGTGCGGGGCTCCGCGCGGTAACGGACACGGTCATGGCGTCGGCCAGGGCTGAGCGGCGGCCGGCCCGATGGAGCGCACCAGCCAGGTGCCGGCCTGGCGCACGACGGTGAGCGCATAGGACATCTGGACCGAGGCGGGCGCGGCCGGATGGGCGGCCGGGCTCGCGGAGCGGCCGGGGTGGCCAGACTTACCGTTCGCGGAGCCGGCCTGGCCGGCCGCCGGGCCTGGCGACGTGGCCCCCGGACTCGCCGAGCCACCCGGCGGCGCGGCCGGCCCGGCCGCGGCGGCCGGGCGCCAGCTGACCGTGACCAGGACATGACGCACGGCGCCGGTCGCGGCCGGCACGATGAGCTTGGCCAGGCCGCCGAAGGTCACCGCGCTGCCGAGGCCGGTGATGACCGTCCCTCGCGGGCTGAACCTGGCGAGTTCGACGGCGTTGCCGGTCGCGTAGGCGCGGAAGAAGCCGGGCAGCATCCGCTTGAGCGCCAGCTTGGCCGCCGGATCCTGGGCGGCCGCCGACGAAGCGGGCACGGCGATGTTCGACGGTGGCGGCAGCAGAGCCGGCCGCCCGGACACGACTATGCCCGCGGCAGTCGCGTAGACCGGCACCCCGACCTCGATCAGGCGGCCGTCCACCCGGGCCAGCAGCGTCACCACGGCCCGGTGGCGATCCCGCACGGTCACCGCGGCCACCTGCTCGAACTGAAGCGTCTGGCTGCCCGACCCGTTCCAGCCGAGCTGCGGGTCGGCTCCCGGGGGCAGGAAGGCGGCCAGCGCCGCGGCTCGCCGGCTCGCGGGTGCGGCGCTGTAGTTCAGGTACACCTGCCCGAAGGCCAGGGCGTAAGCGCGGGCGAGCGAAGCCGGGAACGCCCCCGGCCCGGCCTGGGCCGCAGCGGGCGCGGGCGCCTGGGTGCCGCCGGCAACCGGCTGGCCGGTGACGATCGCGGCCACTCCCCGGTAGCCGATGATCAGCAGGACGGTCCAGAGCACGGCCCGGAACACCCAGATCATCCAGCGGCCGCCGGCCCCGGCCCAGCCACCGGACGGCGCCCGCTCCGCGGGCACAGTGAAGCCGGCCGGCAGGCTTCCGGTGATCTCGGCGGGAGTGGCGGGAGGGCCGGCCCATGCGGGTTGCGGCGGCGCTGCGACCGCCTCGGGCCCGGTCGGTTCCTGGATGTCCGCGGTCGCTTGATCGGCTGTCATCGGTTGCACGGCCGGGGGTCCGGGCAGCACCCGGGTGCCCGCGGCCATCACACCTCCGCCCGCTCTCCTGCGCCCACCCGGCCAAGAGCTGCGGCGCACCATTGCTCGTGTCGGGCACCATTCTGCGGCAATACGCCCTGCCTCAGGGTCCTTTGCCGCCTGCGACACGCGGGTGACCTGGGAAATCGCAGGTAAGACAGCGCGGCCACCTGAGGCCGGCCAGGCCGGACGGCACAGGTAGGGCGCACCTTGGGGCGCAACCCGCCGGGGACAGCTGCGGCCGGCATCGTCCATCGGGGCACCTGCCTCCCCTGGCTGCTCGGGTGATCGGGGCGAGAGCGGCCGACGCTGGCCGGTTCGCGTCCGATTTTCGGCAGGCACTGTGACCGTTGGTGTGACAGCGCGAGCGCGCCCTGCCCGAGAACGCCGATGTCACGGCCCTGTCACACCCGGACTCCTCCGCCGCGGTCACCCCGCGGCCAGCCCGTGGCCGCCCCCGGGACCGCCCGCCCGGGCCCGCTCAGCCAGCCGGGGGCGCCGTCGCCTGAGCCGCCGCGTCCGCCGTCCGCTGAGCCGTTGCCACGATCCAGGCCAGCACCATCGCCTCCTCGTGCCAGGCGTCGTAGCGCCCGCTCCGGCCACCGTGACCGGCCACCATTTCGGTCTTGAGCAGGAACGGCCCGCCGGACGCTTCCGCCTGCAGCCGCGCGATCCATTTGGCGGGCTCGGTGTACAGCACCCTGGTGTCGTTGAGGCTGGTGATCGCCAGGATCGGCGGGTAGGTGACGCCGGGCCTGATGTTCTCGTAGGGCGTGTACGACTTCATGTAGGCGTACACCGCCGGGTCGTGCAGCGGGTCGCCCCACTCTTCCCATTCGGTCACGGTGAGCGGCAGCGACGGGTCGAGGATCGAGGTCAGCGCGTCCACGAAAGGAACCTGGGCGGCGATGCCGCCGAACGCGGCCGGGTCGAGGTTCACCACGGCGCCCATCAGCAGCCCGCCGGCCGACCCGCCCCTGGCGATCAGCCGTTCCTGGCTGGTCCAGCCCTGCGCGGCCAGGTGCCGGGCGCAGGCGACGAAGTCGGTGAAGGTGTTCTTCTTGGCCAGGATCTTGCCGTCGTCGTACCAGCGCCTGCCCATCTCGCCGCCACCGCGGATGTGCGCGATCGCATAGCCGAAGCCCCGGTCGAGCAGCGACAGCCGCGGGATCGAGAACGACGGGTCGATCGAGATCTCGTAGCTGCCGTACCCGTACAACAGCAGCGGCGCCGACCCGTCCCGCGGCGCGCCCTTGCGGCAGACCAGCGAGATCGGGATCCTGGTGCCGTCGGGCGCGGTCGCCCACTCCCTGAACTGCTCGTAGTCCTCGCTGCGGTACGGGCCGCGGCCTGGCAGCTCCAGCACCGGGCGCCGCCTGAGCAGGGTCAGCTCGCCGGTCACGGTGTCGCAGTCGAACACCGAGTCCGGCGTGATCAGCGACACGAACCCGAGCCTGAACAGCCGCGCGTCGTACTCGGGGTTCGCCCCCGGCGAGACCGAGTACACCGGCTCGCCGAACGCGACCTCGTGCTCGGTGCCGTCGCCCCGCAGGATCCGCAGCCCGGTCAGCCCGTCCCTGCGGTAGTGCACGACCAGGTGGTCGCGGAACGCGCCGACATCCATCAGCCGGGTGTCGGCCCGGTGCGGCACCAGCGGCGTCCAGGCCGACGGGTCGTCCACCGGGGCGGTCGCGATCTCGAAGTTCTCCGCCCCGTCGTTGTGCAGGATCAGCAACCGCTCGGAGCCATCCGGGCCGACCTGGTGATCCACGCTGTACTCGACACCCTGCCGGCGCGGCGCGACCACCCGGAACTCCCCGGCCGGATCGCCCGCATCGAGCAGCCAGTCCTCACTGGTCAGCTTGGAGGACGTGGAGATCACCACGTACTTCTCGCTGCGGGTCAGCCAGACGCCGGCGAAGAACCGCTCGTCGGTCTCGGTGAAGACGATCTCGTCCTGGGAAACCGGGGTGCCGATCAGGTGCCGCCAGATCCGGTACGGCCGCCAGGCGTCGTCCACGGTGACGTAGAACAGCGCCGAGCCGTCCCGCGACCAGGCGCAGCCGTAGTAGGTGTCCGGGATCTCGTCGGTCGCGACCTGTCCGGTGGTCAGGTCCTTGAACCGCATCGTGTACCGCTCGTCGCCGGCGAAGTCGGTGGAGTAGGCCAGCTTGGTCCCGTCCGGGCTGACACTGAACGCGCCGAGCGAGAAGTACTCCTTGCCCTGGGCCAGCTCGTTGCCGTCGAGCAGGACCTCTTCCCCGTCCAGGGGAGATCCGTCCTGCGTCATCGGCGGCCGCTCGTCCGCGGAGCGGACCGCGCGGCGGCAGTGCACCGGGTACTGCAGGCCTGCGGCCGTGCGGGAGTAGTACCACCAGCCGCGCTTGCGGCTCGGCACCGACAGGTCGGTCTCCTTGGTCCTGCCCTTGATCTCGGCGAAGATCTCCTCGCGGAGCCCGGCCTGACCGGCCGTCATCGCATCGGTGTAGGCGTTCTGGCCTTCCAGGTAGGCGATGGTGTCCTGGCTGTTCTTGTCGGCCAGCCAGGCGTAGTCGTCGGTGACCGTGTCACCGTGGTGGCTGCGGTGCGAGGGTCTGCGCTGGGCGGACGGGGGCTCGGGACTCGGTGCGGTCATGGGTGCTGATTCTATGAAGACGGAACTCCAGGCTCACCAGCTGTCCACCGGACGCCGTCGCGTTCGTCGTCGTGCTGAGACCGCGACCAAGGAGAACATCATGAAGTACATGCTGCTGATCTGCACCGATTCGTCGGTCGTGCTGACCGATGAGCAAAAGGCCGGCCTGCCCGAGGCGACCGGGAAGTGGGTGCAGGAGACCGACGGCGCGGGCATCAGGCTGGACGGCAGCGCGCTCCGGCCGGTCAGCGACGCGACGACGGTGCGGGTCAGGCGGGACGAGGTGCTGCTGGCCGACGGGCCGTTCGCGGAGACCAAGGAGCAGATCGCCGGCTTCGACATCATCGAGTGCGCCGACCTGGATCAGGCGATCGAGGTCGCGTCGAAGCACCCGGTCGCGTCGTTCGGCACCATCGAAGTCCGGCCGTTCTGGCAGTGACCGGGCCATCGTCCGCCGGACCCGGGCCGGACGCCGACGTCGCCGGCGCGGTGGACGAGGCGTTCCGCTCGGAGTGGGGCAAGGTCGTCGCCGCCGTGATCGGGCAGACCGGCGACTGGGACCTGGCCGAGGAGTGTGCCCAGGACGCCTTTGCCCGGGCACTGCGCACCTGGCCGCGGGACGGCGTCCCCCGCCGGCCGGGCGCCTGGCTGACCACCGTGGCCAGGAACCGCGCGCTCGACCTGCTCCGCCGCCGCAGCACGGAAGCCGTCAAGCTCGAGCAGTCGGCCAGGCTCGCACCCGAGCCTGAGGGAGACGACATGGACGGCGAGGACATCGCTGACGACCGGCTGCGGCTGATCTTCACCTGCTGCCACCCCGCGCTGCCGCTGGAGGCCAGGGTCGCGCTCACACTGCGCACGCTGGCCGGGCTGACCACGGCCGAGATCGCGAAGGCGTTCCTGACCGCCGAGCCGACCATGGCCAAGCGGCTGGTCAGGGCTAAGGCGAAGATCCGCAACGCGGGCATCCCCTACCGGGTACCGCCCGCCCACCTGCTGCCGGAACGGACCAGTGGCGTCCTCGCCGTCCTGTACCTGCTGTTCAACGAGGGCTACACCGCGTCCGCCGGGCAGCGGCTGGTCCGGCACGACCTCTGCGACGAGGCGATCAGGCTGGCCCGGGCCCTGGCCGGGCTGATGCCGGACGAGCCGGAGGCGACCGCGCTCTTGGCGCTGATGCTGTTCCATCACGCCCGCCGGGCCGGGCGGACCAACGCGGCCGGCGAAGTGATCACGCTCGAGAACCAGGACCGCTCCCTGTGGGACCAGGACCAGATCGGCGAGGGCACGGCCCTGCTGGCGACGGCCGCCCGGCGGCAGCGGCCAGGGCAGTACCTGATCCAGGCCGGGATCGCGCAGTGCCACGCGACCGCCCCGACCGCCGCCGAGACCGACTGGACGGCGATCGCCCGCCTGTACGGGATGCTCGCCCGCCTGGTCCCGTCCGCGGTCGTCGAACTGAACCGCGCGGTGGCCGTCGGCATGGCCGACGGCCCGGCCGCGGGCCTGGCCCTGGTCGACCAGCTGGCCGGGTCAGGCCAGCTCGACGGCTACTACCTGCTCCCGGCTACCCGGGCCGACTTGCTCCGCCGCCTCGGCCGCCCGGCCGAGGCGGCGGACAGCTACCGCGACGCGCTCGGGCTGGTGGTCAACGAGGCCGAGCGGCGTTACCTGGCCACCCGCCTGGCCGAGGCCGAAATCGGGTCGACTACGCCGCCCGGGGGTTGCTAGGTTCGCCGGCCATGGGAGATCCCGGTATCAGCCAGGGCTCGTTTGATCAGGCCGAGTTCAACACCGAGGCCCTGGTCGCGGTGTACGACGCCGAGTTCGGCTGGTCGCGGGACGATGACTTCTTCGCCGGGGTCGTCAACGAGGTACCCGCGTCCCGGGTACTCGACCTGGGCTGCGGCACCGGACGGCTGGCCCTCGCCCTGGCCGCGGCCGGGCACCAGGTCACCGGGGTCGACCCGGCGGCGGCGTCGGTCGACGCGGCCAGGGCCAAGCCGGGTGCCGACCAGGTCACCTGGATCACCGGCACCTCGGCCGATCTGCCCGATCAGGCCTTCGACACGGCGGTGATGACCAGCCACGTCGCCCAGTTCTTCCTGACCGACGAGGACTGGGCGGCCACGCTGGCCGACCTGAAGCGGGCTCTGGTTCCCGGCGGCCGGCTGACCTTCGACACCCGCGACCCGCGGGCCCGGGGCTGGGAACAGTGGCCCGACCGCTACTCCCGCCGGGACCTGCCGCTGCCCGACGGCCGGACGGTCACAATCGCGCTGGAGGTCACGTCGGTGACACCGGACGTGGTCGGCGCGGCCGCCCGGTACGCGTTCTCCGACGGGACCGAGCTAGTGAGCACGGAGGAACTGCGGTTCCGGACCGAGGACGAGCTGCGGTCCTCGCTCCGAGCGGCCGGATTCACGGTGCTGCAGATCTACGGCGGCTGGGACCGCTCCCCGGTCGGGTCGCCCGACGGGGAGTTCCTGATCATCGCCCGCGCATGAACTCCGCGGCCAGGCTGGCGGGCGCGACGGCCAGCCAGCCGTCGGTCAGTGCCTCGGCCAGGTCGTCCTGGCTCACCTCGCCGAGCTTGATCAGGATCGCGGGGTACCCGTCGAAGTGCGGGATCGTGAAGAACACGTCCCGGTGCGCGGCCAGCAGTGCCTCTTTCTCGCCGAGATCGGCCGTGCTCACGGCCAGGATCGGGGCCGACGGCGGCCGGTGATCGCCGAACCGCCGGATGTCGGCCTTGCTGAACGGCCGGTCCCAGGCGAACGCCTTGCCGCGCACGAACCACGTCCGGTTACCGTGCCGCTCGCCCTCGGTCACCTCGGGCAGCCCGGCCGCGATCCGCGCGACGTCCTCGAGTCCGGCCATGGCCAGAATCTAGCGCGCCGGGCCGTTCCTGGCCGCGCTCGGCCGCCGGGCCTACCGGCTTGCCCTCGCCGGACGACCGCGGACTAGACGTTGAAGCGGAACTCGACGACGTCGCCGTCGCGCATCACGTAGTCCTTGCCTTCGATCCTGGCCTTGCCCGCCGCGCGGGCGGCGGGCACCGAGCCCGCGGCCATCAGGTCGTCGAAGGACACGATCTCGGCCTTGATGAAGCCCTTCTGGAAGTCGGTGTGGATCACCCCGGCCGCCTCCGGCGCCGTCGCGCCGGCCTTGATCGTCCAGGCCCTGGCCTCCTTCGGCCCGGCGGTCAGGAAGGTGGACAACCCCAGCGCGGCGAAGCCAGCCCGGGCTAGCTGGTCAAGCCCGGGCTCGCCGAGTCCGAGCTCGGCCAGCAGATCGGCGGCCTCGGCTGGCGGCAGGTCGACCAGTTCGGCCTCGGTCTTGGCGTCCAGGAACACGGCCTGGGCCGGCCCGACGACCTTGGCCAGCCGCTCGCGCAGGCCCTCGTCACCCAGTTCGGCGTCGTCCATATTGAACACGTAGACGAACGGCTTCGCCGTCAGCAGCGAGAGTTCCCGCAGCCTGACCAGGTCGATGCCCGCGCCGGCGGCGCCGGCGAACAGGGTGGTGCCGCCGTCCAGCAGCTGCTGCGCCTGCTCCGCGGCAGCCGCCACGGCCTGGCGTTCGGGATCCTTGCTGGATTTTGCCTCTTTGACCAGGCGCGGCACGGCCTTCTCGAGCGTCTGCAGGTCGGCCAGGATCAGTTCGGTGGCGATCGTCTCGATGTCGCGTTCCGGCGAGATGTCGCCGTCCACGTGACTGACGTCGGGATCGGTGAACACGCGCACGACCTGGCAGATCGCATCCGTCTCGCGGACGTGGGCGAGGAACTGGTTGCCCAGGCCCTGCCCCTGCGAGGCGCCGCGCACCAGCCCGGCGATGTCCACGAACCGCACGGTGGCTGGCACGATCTTGGCCGAGTTGTACAGTCCCGCGAGCGCGTCCAGGCGCGGGTCGGGGATACCGACCACGCCG
>DASWAH010000040.1:0-8158 GCA_036391235.1 Streptosporangiaceae bacterium | reverse complement strand
TCCAGCTGGCCGCGCCCGACCGGCAGGTGTTCGTGCTGGTCGGCGACGGTTCCTACCTGATGATGTCGTCCGAGCTGGTAACCGCGGTGGCCGAGCGCGTCCCGCTCATCGTGGTGCTGGTGGTCAACGACGGGTTCGCTTCCATCGGCTCGCTGTCGGCGTCCGTCGGATCGCAGCGCTTCGGTACCGCCTATAGATTCAGGAACTCCAGCACGGGGCGGCTCGACGGGGAGGTGCTGCCCGTCGACCTGGCCGCGAACGCCGCCAGCTTCGGTGCCCGGGTGATCAGGGCGGACGGGATCGCCGAGCTGACCGCGGCGCTGGCCGACGCTCGCGGCGGTCGTGCTGGCGGCACGGGCGGGACCGAAGGCCCGGTGGTCATCGTGGTCAGGACCGACCCGGCGGTACCCGCGCCGGACAGCGAGTCCTGGTGGGACGTGCCGGTCGCCGAAGTCTCCGGGCTGGACTCGGTGGCCGCGGCCAGGGCAGCCTATGAGTCAGACATCGTCCGGCAGCGGAGGTACCTGTGAGCGGAACGAGGCCGCTGCGGACGGCCGACCTGACGACGCCCGCGCTGCTGATCGACGCGGAGCAACTGGAACGCAACATCGCCGAGATGGCGTCGGCGCTGCCCGGCGCCCGGCTGCGCCCGCACGTCAAGGCGCACAAGTGCACGAACCTGGCCCGGCGGCAGGCCGCGGCCGGTCATGCGGGGTTCACCTGCGCCACCATCCGGGAATGCGAGGGCATGGCCGCGGCCGGCCTCGGCCAGGACCTGCTGCTGGCCAACGAGGTGCTGGATGCCCGCCGGCTCGGCACGCTGGTCGCCGGGGGCGCCCGGATCACGCTGGCCGTCGACTCGCCGCAGACGGTCGAGGCGGCCGCGGCGGGCGGGGTCCGTGAGGTGCTCATCGACGTCAACGTCGGGCTGCCGCGGTGCGGGTGTGACCCGGCCGCGGCCGGTGCCCTGGCCGACCGGGCCAGGGCGGCCGGGCTGTCGGTGCGCGGGGTGATGGGGTACGAAGGGCACGTGGTCGGGCTGGCCGACGCGGCCGAGCGGGCCGAGAAGTGCACGGTCTCGATGGAGTTGCTGACCGCCGCCCACGGCGACGTCGGCGGCGAGCTGATCTCGGCCGGGGGGACAGGGACCTACGCCTGCAACACCTGGGCCAGCGAGATCCAGGCCGGCTCGTACGCGCTGATGGACACCGCCTACGGCAAGCTCGGCCTGCCGTTCGGCCAGGCCCTGTTCGTCCTGGCGACGGTTGTCTCCGCCCGCGACGAGTGGGCGGTCGCCGACGCCGGGCTGAAGGCGTTCGGCATGGACCACGGGAACCCGGCGCTGGACGGCGCGACGGTCTGGTTCTGTTCGGACGAGCACACCACGTTCTCGGACCCGCGTCCGGTAGGGGAACGGGTCAGGTTCGCGCCCGCGCACATCGACCCGACCATGGCGTACCACGAACGGGCCTACCTGGTGTCGGGCGACGAGGTTGTCGACGTCTGGCCGATCGACCTGCGCGGCTGGTGATCCGGCGGCCGGCCGCACTGACACTTCTGTTACGTATTGACGGACAACAAGACCGCTGTGTAACGTTTCGGACACCCCGCGCCCTCCGCGCGGCGAGCCGAAGCGAGGTGCCCAGTGACCACGCAGACACCAGCAGGCGCGGAGCTCGACGCGGCCGAGCGGGCCAGGCGGTCGGCCTACGGCAGCGAGGTTGCCCTCCGGCTCGCCGACGCCGGGGTGTCGATGGTGGCCCTGTGCTGGGTCGACAACACCGGCGTGACCCGTGTGAAGGCGATTCCGGCCGGGCGGCTCGAACGGGCGGCCGGCTGGGGCATCGGCATGTCGCCGGTGTTCGACGTGTTCGTGATCGACGACTCGATCACCACCAGCAAGCACATCGGCGGCCCGGGCGGCGACCTGCGGCTGATGCCCGACCTGGACCGGGTCACACCGCTGGCCGCGCAGCCGGGCTGGGCCTTCGTCCCGGTCGACCGTTACACCCAGGACGGCGAGGCCTATATCGGCGACGCCCGCAGTTTCGCCAAGGCGATGACGGCCAGGGCCCTGGCCCACGGGCTCAGCCCGCAGGCCAGCTTCGAGATCGAGTGGGCCGCCGGCACCGACGACGGCGGCACGTTCGTGCCGGCCTGCACCGGTCCCGGGTACGGCATGACCCGGATCATCGAGCTGTCCGATTACTGCCGCGAGGTCGTCGACGCGATCGAGCAGCAGGGCATCACGGTCGAGCAGTTCCACCCTGAATACGCGGCCGGCCAGCTCGAGATCTCGATCGCCCCGAACGACCCGGTCGGCGCGGCCGACGACAGCGTGCTGGTCCGGCAGACGATCAAGGCGGTGTCGCAGCGGCACGGCCTGCTCACCTCGTTCGCTCCCTCGGTCGTGGCCGGGGGAGTGGGCAACGGCGGTCACGTGCACCTGAGCCTGTGGCGGGACGGGACGAACGTGCTGGCCGGCGGCACCGGCCCGTACGGCCTGACCGGCGAGGGAGAGGCGTTCGCGGCCGGAGTGCTTGACGCGCTGCCCGCGCTGGTCGCCGTCGGCTCGCCGAGCGTGGCCAGCTACCTGCGGCTGGTTCCCTCGCACTGGGCGGGCGCGTTCCAGGTCTGGGGCAAGGAGAACCGCGAGGCCGCGCTCCGGCTGGTGACCGGCTCGGACGGCGAGCAGGAGGTGCGGTCCAACATCGAGGTGAAGTGCTTCGACCTGTCGGCCAACCCGTACCTGGCCATCGGGTCGGTGCTGGCGGCCGGCCTGGCCGGGGTGGCGTCCGGCGGCGCGCTGCCCGCCGAGGTGAGCGGTGACCCGATCGGGCTGCCCGAGGCCGAGCTGGCCGAACGCGGGATCCGGCGGCTGCCGCAGTCCCTCAGCGAGGCCGCGGACCAGCTCGAAGCCAGCGACGTGCTGCGCGAGGCGATGGGCGACCCGATGTTCGAGGCTTTCCTGGCCGTCCGCCGGGCTGAGATCGCGCTGTTCGCCGACGCCAGCCCCGAGCAGATCGTGGCCCGCACCCGCTGGCGGTGGTGAGCCACATGACGCGGCCGGGGGCGGACGGTGCCGGCGGGGCCGGCGGGGCCGACGTGACCGTGGCCGAGCGGCTGCAGCTCAGGCTGGCCGAGCTGACGCCGGCCGAGCGCAAGGTGGCCCGCGCGCTGCTGGCCGAGTACCCGGTCCGCGGGCTGCAGCCGATCGCCAAGCTCGCGGCCGCCGCCGGGGTCAGCTCCCCGACCGTCGTCCGGCTGGTCAGCAAGCTGTCGTTCGATAGCTACGCCGGCTTCCAGCGGTCGCTGAAGTCCGAGGTATCGGCCCGGCTGTCGTCCCCGCTGACCATGCACGCCGGGCGCGCGGCGGTGGCCGGCCGGCCCGACCCGGCCGATGCCCTGAGCCGGTCCGAGCAGCTGTTCTGCGACGGCATCAGGACCAGCTTCGCCCGGCTGCCGCGGGCCGAGTTCGACCAGGCGGTCCGGCTGCTGGCCGAGACCAGGCGCGCGGTCACGCTGATCGGCGGGCGGTTCAGCTCGATGCTGGCCGAGTACCTGGCCGCGCATCTGCGGGTGCTGCGGCCGAACGTGCAGGTGATCTCGGCCGCGGGGGCCGACCGGTCCAGCGCGCTGCTGGATGTCGGGCGCCGGGACGTGCTGGTCGCCTTCGACTACCGCCGGTACCAGCACGACACCGTGCGGGCCGCGGTCACGGCCAAGCGGCAGGGCGCCACGCTGATCGCGTTCACCGACCCGTATCTGTCGCCGCTGGCCGCGCATGCCGACGTGATCCTGACCTCGAGCGTCGCCTCGCCGTCGCCGTTCGATGCCCTGACGCCGGCCGTCGCGCTGACCGAGGCGGTGATCGCGGCCCTGACCGACCGGCTGGGCGACGAGCCGCTGGCCAGGATGGCCCGTTACGACGCCCTGTACGAGGGCGCGGTCGCCGACGTCGCCAGCACGCCAGGGAGCAGGCAAGGGGAGGAGCTGCCGTGAGCGAGGAACTGCCGGTCAGCACGAGCGAGCCATTGCCGCTGATCGACCACCACGTGCACGGGGTGGTCACCGCCGACCTGGACCGGGCCGGGTTCGAGCTGCTGATCTCCGAGGCCTCGGGACCGCCGGCGCCCGGCACGACCGTGTTCGACAGCCAGCTCGGGTTCGCGGTCCGGCGCTGGTGCGCCCCGGTGCTCGACCTCGACCCGCTCGCATCGCCCGAGGACTACCTGCGGCGGCGGGCCGAGCTGGGCGCCGCCGAGGTGAACCGGCGGCTGCTGACCGCGGCCGGGGTGGCCCAGTGGCTGGTCGACACCGGCTACCAGGGCGGCCAGCTCACCACCCCCGAGCAGCTGGAACTGGCCAGCTCCAGCCCGGCCCGGCATGTGGTCAGGCTGGAGGCGGTGGCCGAGCAGGTGGCCAGGACCGGGCCGGAGGCCGGGGTCTGGGCGCCCGCGTTCGCCGAGGAACTGGCGGTGCAGACGGCCGCTACCGACGCGGTCGGCTACAAGTCGATCGTCGCCTACCGGTACGGGTTCGATTTCGACCCGGCCAGGCCGTCGGCCGCCGAGGTGACCGAGGCGGCCGGGCGGCTGCTGGCCGCGCTGGAGACCGACCCCGGGACCAGGATCGAGGACCCGGTGCTGCTGCGGCACCTGATCTGGACGGCGGTCGACATCGGCAAGCCAGTCCAGTTCCATGTCGGCTTCGGCGATACCGACGTCCGCATGCACCGCAACGATCCGACCCTGCTGACGGATTTCCTGCTGGCCACCGAGCCGTCCGGGACGCCGGTCCTGCTGCTGCACTGCTATCCGTGGCACCGCCAGGCCGGCTACCTCGCGCACGTGTTCCCGCACGTGTACATGGACCTCGGGGCGGCGCTCAACTACGTCGGGGCGCGGTCGGCCGCCGTGCTGGCCGAGGCACTCGAGCTGACCCCGTTCGGCAAGATGCTGTACTCCTCGGACGCATTCGGCCTGCCCGAGCTGCACTACCTCGGGGCGATCGGGTTCCGCCGCGACATCGAGCGGGTGACCGGGGCGTTCGTCGCCGACGGGGCCTGGTCGGCGGCCGACGCGGGCCGGGTCGCGATGATGATCGGCGCGGGCAACGCGAACCGGGTCTACCGGCTGGACCGGCCGTGACTGGCCCGGTGATCCCGTGACCAGCCCGGTGCTGCCATGACGAGCACAGCTCTGCCGATCGCCGAGCTGGCCGGACGGCTCAGGGCCGGGGTGGCCGCCGAACTCGATGGTGCGGTCCGGCTGCGCCACGAGCTGCACGCCTACCCAGAGCCGTCAGGGGAGGAGTTCCAGACTGCCGCCCGGGTAGCGGCCGCGCTCGGCACGCCGGACGGACCGGCCGTCGCGGAGTCCGGGCGCCTGATCCGGATCGGGACGGCCGAGGGTCCGTGCATCGCGCTGCGGGCGGAGCTCGACGCGCTGCCGATCACCGAGCGGACCGGGGCGCCGTGGGCGTCGGCCAACGGCGCGATGCACGCCTGCGGGCACGACGTGCACCTGGCCGCGCTGACCGCGGTCGGCCGGGCGGCCAGGGCCGCTGACGCGGCCGGCGAGCTGCCGGTGCCGGTGCTCGCGGTGCTGCAGCCCAGGGAGGAGTCGATCCCGTCCGGGGCCCAGGACCTGGTCGCGTCGGGTGCGCTGGACGCGCACGCGCCGTCGGCGGTCGTGGCCGTGCACCTGCAGCACCAGCTTCCGGCCGGCACCGTCGCGGCCGCGACCGGCACGGTCAACGCGGCCACCAACGACATCGAGATCGTCGTCGAGGGGATTGGCGGGCACGCCGGCTACCCGCAGCTCGCGGCCGACCCGGTCGTCGCGCTCTGCCAGACGGTGCTGGCCCTGCAGCACGCGGTCAGCCGCCGGTCCGACCCGACCCACGCGGTCGTGATCTCGATCGGGATCCTGGAGGCCGGGCAGGCGGCCAACGTGATCCCGGGCCTCGCCGTGGCCCGCGGCACGCTGCGGGTGCTGGACGAGGCCGACCGGCCCGGCCTGCACCAGACCGTCAGGGAGATCGTCGAGCACACCTGCCTGGCCTACGGCTGCCGGGGCACGGTCTCGATCCACGACGGCGAGCCGGCCCTGGTCAACGACACCGAGCTGACCATCGCGACCTGGCCCTGGCTGCGCGAGGCCGGGTTCGAGGTGGACACCAGCTTCCGGTCGTGCGGGGCCGACGACTTCTCGTACTTCTCGGCCGGCGGCCGGACCCTGATGCTGTTCCTGGGCACCGGAGGGCCGTTCGCCCTGCACCACCCGTCCTTCCTGCCCGCCGACGACATGGTCGGCCAGGTCGCCAGCGCCCTGCTCGCGGGCTACCTGGGCGCCCTCAGCCTGAATCCGCCCGCCCCGTGACCGAGAGGTAGCGATTCCGATGCCCGTGACTACTGATGAAACCCAGTCCGTCCAGCTGCACAGAAACCTCAGCGTATGGGAGGCCATCGGCATCTCCCTGGCCCTGATGGCGCCGTCGATGGCGGCCAGCATCAACCCGCAGGGCACCGCGACGACCGTCGGCCGCGCGGTGCCGGTCGCCTTCGCGATCGCATTCGTCGGCGTGCTGCTGGTCGCCTATACGTTCGTCCGGCTGACCCAGCGGTTCCACCACTCGGGCTCGGTCTACGGGTTCGTCGGGGCAACCCTCGGCCCGCGGGCCGGGGTGATCTCCGGCTGGGCGCTGGCCGGGACCTATGTCTTCTACGCGGTCACCACGGCGATGGCCGGCGGCCGGTTCGCGGCCGGGTTCCTGGATGCGACCGGGATCTGGAAGACCGCGGCCACGTGGCCGGGTTTCCTGCTCGGAGCGATCGGCCTGGTGCTGATCTTGTGGCTCGCGATCACCCCGGCCAGGGGCGGCACCCGGGTGCTGCTGGTCGCCGAGGGCGTGACCGTGGCGCTGATCCTGATCGTCATCGTGATCGTGTTCGCCAAGCTGGCCGGGCACAGCGGACCTGGCAAGCTGGGACTGACCGGATCGGCGTTCAGCCTGCCGTCGGGGACCCCGCTCTCGACCCTGTTCCTCGGCGTGGTGTTCGGGTTCTTGTCCTTCGCCGGCTTCGAGGCCGCGGCCACCCTGGGTGAGGAGACCAAGCGCCCGACCCGCGACATCCCGCGGGCGATCCTGGGCGTCGCGATCTTCGGCGGCATCTACTTCGTCGTGGTCACCGCGGTCGAGTCGATGGGCTTCGGTACGTCGGCGGCCGGAGTCAAGGCGTTCATCAACTCGCCGTCGCTGATCGGCGACCTCGGCACCCAGTACGTGTCGTCGTGGATCGGCAACATCATCACCCTCGGCGCGATGGTCTCCGCGTTCAGCTGCGCACTCGCCTGCGTGGTCGGCGCGGCCCGGCTGATCTACGCGCTCGGCCGCGACGGGGTACTGCACGGCAAGCTCGGCGAGGTGTCGCAGACGCGGCGGACGCCGACGTTCTCGACCATCGCCGTCGTCGTGACCGCCTGGGTGATCATCGCGTTCGTCTGGGCCGTGCTGCGCGGCGACCCGTTCACGCTGTTCCTGTATGCCGGGACCATCGGCACGCTGATCCTGCTGGTCGTGTACGTGCTGGCCACGATCGGAATGGTGCGGCTGGTGTTCTTCTCTGGCCAGACTGAGGTCCCGAGGTGGCAGATGATCATCCCGGTGCTCGGCATCGTCGTGCTGGGCTACACGCTGTTCAGGAACATCTACCCGTTCCCGTCCGGCTCCGCCTGGTGGGGACCGGGCACCGCGATCGTCTGGCTGGTCCTCGGCGTGATCGGGGCGTTCGTGCTGCCCGGGGCGGCCCGGGCGGGCCTCGCCCTGATGCGGGCCGAGGGACTGGCGGGCGCGTCGGCTTCGGCTTCGTCGGCTTCGGCCGGCGGAACCTCGGCCGGGCCGGCCGCGTCGCGAGCGGATGTGTAACGAGGGATACGCCCGGCACCAGCCGGCTCCGGGTCTGGCCGACCTGGAGCCGGCCGTGCCGGTGCCGCTCGAGCCGGTCGACTCGGTCGAGCTGGTCAGCCTGATCGACAACGTCACCGACTCGTTCATGCCGGATCAGGGCCCGGCCGTCCGGGTCGGCCTCGGTCTGGCGGCCAGGCGGCCGGCCTCGCTGATGGCGGCGGCTGGGCCCCGGACGCTCTGGTCGCCG
>DASWAH010000039.1:0-9054 GCA_036391235.1 Streptosporangiaceae bacterium | reverse complement strand
CCCGGGCCGGCCTGCCCGCCACGGCCACGCCGCCCGGTCTATCCTTCGGCTATGAACCTGCACTCCACGGTCGGCGGCCCCGGGCTGCCCCAGCAGCGCAACCTTGTCACGGAGATACCCGGCCCGCTCTCGCGTGAACTGCTGGAGCGCCGCCAGCGCAGCGTCGCCCGCGGCCTGAGCCACGTACTGCCGGTGTTCGTCACCGCGGCCGGCGGCGGCGTCCTGGTCGACGCGGACGGCAACTCGCTGATCGACTTCGGCTCGGGGATCGCGGTCACCTCGGTCGGCAACAGCGCGGAACTGGTCGTCACCCGGGTGACCGAGCAGGTCGCGCACTTCACCCACACCTGCTTCATGGTGGTGCCCTACGAGGGCTACGTGGAGGTCTGCGAGGAACTGAACCGGGTCACCCCGGGCTCGCATGACAAGCGGTCGGCCTTGTTCAACTCGGGCGCCGAGGCGGTCGAGAACGCCGTGAAGATCGCCAGGCACGCGACCGGGCGGCAGGGCGTCGTCGTGTTCGACCACGCTTACCACGGGCGCACCAACCTGACGATGGCCATGACGGCCAAGAACATGCCGTACAAGGACGGCTTCGGCCCGTTCGCCGGCGAGGTCTACCGGGCACCGATGGCCTATCCGTTCCGCTGGCCTGGCGGCCCGGAACGGTGCGCCGAGGAGGCCCTGGACGTGGTCACCAGCCTGATCCACACGCAGGTCGGCGAGGATCGCACGGCCGCGGTGGTGATCGAGCCGATCCAGGGCGAGGGCGGCTTCATCGTGCCGCCCGAGGGCTTCCTGCCCGGCCTGGCCCAGTACTGCAAGGACCATGGCATCGTGTTCATCGCCGACGAGATCCAGTCCGGATTCTGCCGGACCGGCGACTGGTTCGCGTGCGACCACGAAGGCGTCGTGCCCGACCTGGTCACCACGGCCAAGGGCATCGCCGGCGGCCTGCCGCTGGCCGGCGTGACCGGCCGGGCCGACATCATGGACGCTGTGCATCCTGGCGGCCTCGGCGGCACCTACGGCGGCAACCCGGTCGCCTGCGCGGCCGCGCTCGGCTCGATCGAGACCATGACCAAGGAGGACCTCCCCGCGGCGGCCCGGCGGATCGGCGACATCATGCTGCCCAGGCTGCGGGCACTGGCCGAGCGGTACCCGGTCATCGGCGATGTGCGCGGCCGCGGTGCCATGATCGCGATCGAACTGGCCAAGCCGGGCGGCACCGAGCCGGACGCGGCGACCGCGGCCAAGGTCGCCAGGTCCTGTCACGCCAACGGCCTGATCGTGCTGACCTGCGGCACGTACGGCAACGTGCTGAGGTTCCTGCCCCCGCTGGTGATGAGCGAGGAACTCCTGGATGAGGGACTGTCGGTCCTCGAGGCGGCGTTCGCCGCCCTCTAGCGGCCGCCGCACCCCTCGGCCGCAACCCCCGGCAGCACTGCCCTACATCACCGCGAGCTGGCCGCCGTCGATGACCAGGGCCGCGCCGTGTACGAACGACGCGTCGTCGGAGGCCAGGAAGGCGTATGCGGCGGCCACCTCGTCGGCCCGGCCGGCCCGGCCCAGCGGGATCCGGCCGGCCGCGTAGGCAGCCTCGAAGTCGCCGTCGCCGAGGCCGGCCGCGATGGCGTCGTTCAGCGGGGTGCGGATGTAGCCGGGGCACAGCGCGTTCACCCGGATGCCCAGCGGCCCGAGCTCGACCGCCATCGTCTTGGTGAGCTGGAGCACCCCGCCCTTGGACGCGTTGTAGTGGGCGTAGTCCTCCTCCCCGGCCAGCCCGTTGGTCGACGACATGTTGACGATCACGCCCCGGCCGCGCCGCGCCATCAGCCGGCTGACCGCCTGCGCGACCAGGAACATCCCGCGCAGGTTCACCGCCATGATCGCGTCCCAGTCGGCCACGGCCAGGTCGAGGAACGGGTCCCGGCGGGCCGTGCCGGCGTTGTTGATCAGCACGTCGATGGCCCCGAGCGCCTCGACGGCCGCGGCCACCAGCCCCGCCACCTGGCCGGTTTCGCTGACATCACAGGCCTGGCCGCCGGCCTGGCCTAGCGGAGCGAGCACGGCCACGGCCGCCGCCACCTCGGCCGGGGCGAGGCCGGCCACGAACACCCGTGCGCCTTCCTGCAGGAACCGCTCGGCCGCGGCCAGCCCGATCCCGCTGGTCCCGCCGCTGATCAGCACACCCTTGTCCCGAAGTCCCCGCATCGGTCTCCTGCCGCCCGCCCGCGCCGGCCGGACCACCCGGCCGCCTCCCGCTGGTGGTCTATCATTCCCGCCAGAACCCCGCCAAAGGAGTCGGCATGATCGGACCTCGCAAGCCCGTGCTGGTCACGCTGACGGCGGCCCTGGGGGTCGCGGCGGCGATGCTTCCGGCCACCGCCCAGGCGGCTGGCGGGCGGGCGGACGGGGCGGCCGCCGGTCCTGGCACGCCCGTCGCGAGCGGGCGGCTGCGGATCACCGGCACGCCGGCCGACGGCGGCATGGTCGCGGCGAGCGGGCTGCGCTGGCGGCCCGGGCGACTGCCGGCCGGCGACCGGCTGCTCAGCTTCGAGGTCGGGTATGTCTGGCGGGCCTGCCTGGCCGGCCGGTGCTCACCAGGGGCCGGATCGACCGCGACGCCTTTCGCGGCCCGCCGGTACGTGCCCGGTCACGCCGACACCGGGCACCGGCTGATGGTCACCGAGACCGCGACCGAGGTGGTCAAGACCGCGGCGGCGGACTTCACGTTCGTGGTCAGGCGGGCCCGCCGGTCGGTCACCTCGGTGGCGGCGGTGGCCGCCTACCCGCGCGGCCGAGCGCCGGCCAGCGCGTTCGTCAACGGGCTGCCCGAGGCCAGGACCGGATCGGACGCGGAGTACTTCCAGGTCGCCGCGCCGCATTTCAACCCGGCCGACGGGCCGGCGACCCAGCGGTTCCGTATCGACGGCGGGCGATGGCACCCGATGCCAGCTTCGCGGGTGTTCTACACCGGGCGGCTCCGGCCGGGACCGCACCGGGTCCGCGTGCTGACCGCCGACCGGGCCGGCCGCCGGGTCCTGAGCTTCCGCTGGCGGGTAGTGCCGCTGCCGGCGCCCGCCCGCTGTCACGGCTCGTGCTGGTACCCGCCGCACCTGAACGCGGCCGGGCGGCCGCTGCGCTGGGACTGGCAGATCGGGCGGACGTTCCCGCTGCAGCGGACCGGGCCGCGGGCGGTCGACCTCTACGACATCGACGGCTTCCTGACCACCAGGGCGGCGGTGCACCGGATCCGCACCCGCTGGCAGGCCGCCACGCTGCCCCACCCGCGGGCGGCCTGCTACCTGGACCTGGCCTGGGAGGACTACCGCCCCGATGCCACCCCGTCGGCCCGCGGCGGGTTCCCGGCGGCCGCGCTCGGCCGGGTCTACTACGGCTACCCGCAGGAGCGGTGGGTGGACTTCCGCCAGCTCGACGCCCTCAAGCCGATGCTGCGGGCGCGGATCGCGATGTGCGCCAGGAAGGGATTCGACGCCGTCGAGCTGGACGACATCGACAGCTTCGACCCGCCGTCGACCACGGGGTTCTACCTGACCGCCGGGGACGCCCAGAACTACCTGGCCTACGCCTTCAACCTGGTGCACGCCTACGGCATGACCGCACTGTGGAAGAACAACCCCTCGCTGGCCCGGTGGGGTGTCCGGTACACCGATGGCGCCGTGGTCGAGGAGTGCTACCTGTACCGGCAGTGCGGTGCCTGGCACGTGTTCGCCGCCGACAAGACTGCCGCCCAGCCGACCGGCAAGTGGGTCGGCGAAGCTGAGTACGGCGCCGACCACTTCGTCTGCGATCCCGGCCAGCGGTGCCGGGGCCGGAAGTCGTTCGCGGTCTTCTGCCGCCACGTCTACTCCGGCCCTGACGGTTTCGCCGCGGTCAAGTTCGACGTGGACCTGAACGGCCGCGTGTTCTTCCCCTGCCCGTCCGGCCGCTGAGGACCGGCAGCCGGCTCCGGTCTGCCCGGCCCGGGCTGCCGCACTGCCGGCACAGGTCCCTTGGCCGTACATATGCCCATTGACGAGGTTGGCCGCGCTCGTTACTTATGAGTAGTAAGGGTTCCCTCCGGCCCGAGGAGTTACGGCCCATGTCCCGAGCCATCCGACTGTCCCGAGCCCCCCGACCTGCCCGCCCGAATCGCCCGCTGACCCGGCGGATCCGCTCCGCCGCCCTCGCCGTCACCGCCGCGGCGGCCGGCCTCGCCGCCTTCACCGCGATCGGGCCGGCCCGCGCCGCCGGCCCGGTCAATTACGTCGCCCTCGGCGATTCCTACTCATCAGGAGACGGGGCCGGGAGCTACTCGGACGGCTCGTGCCTGGAAAGCGCCAACGCCTACCCGGTGCTGTGGCACAACAGCCATGGCGGGACGTTCACCAACGAGACCTGCTCGGGCGCCACCACCTCCGACGTGATCAACGGCCAGCTCGGCTCGCTCAGTGCCAGCACCACGCTGGTCACGATCACGATCGGCGGCAACGACGTCGGGTTCGCCAGCGTGATGACCACCTGCGTGCTGTCCTCCACCAGCACCTGCGTCTCGGCCGTGCAGCAAGCCGAGTCGGAGGCCAGGACGGTGCTGCCAGGACTCCTGGACACCACCTTCGCCGACATCCGCGCTCACGCGCCCAACGCCAAGATCGTGGTGCTGGATTACCCGGCCTTCTACGACCTGTCCAAGTCCTCGACCTGCATCGGGCTGTCCACGACCGACCGCACCTACCTGAACCAGGGCGCGGGCGTGCTCGACAGCGTCATCCAGGCCGAGACCGGGAAGTACGGCGACACCTACGTCGACGTGAACCCGTACTTCGCCGGCCATCAGATCTGTGACTCGCACAGCTACCTGATCTCGGTCGACTGGCTCAATCTGGGCGACTCCTACCACCCGAACGCCAACGGCCAGCAGTACGGCTACCTCCCGGCCCTGGTGGCGGTCACCGGCTGAGCCAGCCAGACCTGGCGGGCCTGGTCAGCCCTGGTAGTAGGCGTCCACGTCGGTGAGCACCTCGTCCAGGATGGCCAGGCCCTCCTTGGCCTCGGCATCGGAGACCGTGCACGGCGGCACCACGTGCAGCCGGTTGTAGTTCGTGAACACCAGCATGCCCTTGGCCCTGGCCTGCCCGGCCAGCGTCGTCATGGCCCCGGACGCGCCGCCGTAGGGCGCCAGCATCGCCCGGGTCGCGCGGTCGCTGACCAGGTCCAGGGCCCAGAACACGCCAAGCCCGCGCACCTCGCCGATCACCGGGTGCCGGCCGGCCAGCTCGGCCAATCCGGGACCGAGCACCTCGGCGCCGATCCTGGCCGCGTTCTCCACGATGCCCTCTTCCTGCATCGCATCGATGGTGGCGACCACCGAGGCCATCGCCAGCGGATGTCCGGAGTAGGTCAGGCCGCCCGGGAACACCCGCTCGTCGAAGGTCGCCGCGATCGGATCGGAGATGATCACGCCGCCGGCCGGCACGTAACCGGAGTTCGCGCCCTTGGCGAACGTGATCAGGTCGGGAGCCACGCCGTGCGGGCTGAACGCGAACCAGCTGCCGGCCCGGCCGAACCCGCACATCACCTCGTCGGCGATCCAGATGATCCCGTACTTGTCGCACAGGGCCCGGACGCCGGCCAGGTACCCGGGCGGCGGCACGAGCACCCCGGCTGTGCCGACGATCGACTCGATCAGGATCGCGGCGATGGTGCCCGGCCCCTCGAACTGGATGACCTGCTCCAGGTGCTGCAGGGCCCGCTCGCACTCCTCGGCTTCGTCACGGGCCCAGAACGAGGACCGGTACAGGTAAGGGCCGAAGAAGTGCACGTGGCCGGTCGCGTACTCGTTCGGCCAGCGGCGCGGGTCGCCGGTCGAGGTAATCGCCGCCCCCGTGTTGCCGTGGTAGGAGCGGTAGAAGCTGAGCACCTTGGCCCGGCCGGTGTGCAGCCTGGCCATCCTGATCGCGTTCTCGTTGGCGTCGGCCCCGCCGTTGGTGAAGAACACCTTGCTGAAGCCGTCCGGCGCGAGGTTAGCCAGCCTGGTGGCCGCCTCGCCCCTGGCCTCGTTCGCGTACTGGGGAGCGATCGTGGTCAGCCTGGCCGCCTGCGCGGCGATCGCGGCCACCACTTTCGGGTGCTGGTGACCGATGTTGGTGTTCACCAGCTGGCTGGAGAAGTCCAGGTAGCGGCGGCCGTCGTAGTCCCACACATAGCTGCCGAGCCCGCCCGCTATGACCAGCGGCGTGAGCGCCTTCTGGGCCGACCAGGAGTGGAAGACGTGCGCGCGGTCGGCCGCGTAGACCTCGGCGCCGCGCGCGGGATCGGGAGTGAACTCGGTCATCATGCCCTCCTGCGGCATCAGCTGTTCACGGGGAAGCCGAGGTTCACGCCGCCGTGGCTGGGGTCCAGCCAGCGTGAGGTGACCGCCTTGCCCCTGGTGTAGAAGTGCACGCCCTCGGTGCCGTGCACGTGCGTGTCGCCGAACAGCGAGGCCTTCCAGCCGCCGAAGCTGTAGAAGGCCATCGGCACCGGGATCGGCACGTTGATGCCGACCATCCCGACCTGCACCTCGTGGGTGAACCGGCGAGCCGCTCCGCCGTCGTTGGTGAAGATCGCGGTGCCGTTGCCGTACTGGTTCGCGTTCACCACGCCGAGCGCGTCCTGGTAGGAGGGCGCCCTGACGACCGAGAGCACCGGCCCGAAGATCTCGTCCAGGTAGCAGCTCATCGACGGGGTCACCCGGTCCAGCACGCTCGGCCCGAGCCAGAACCCGTCCTGCTCGCCCCCGGTCACCGGGTGCGAGCGGCCGTCCACGGCCAGGTCGGCGCCATCGGCCACCCCCGCGTCCAGGTAGGACGCCACCTTGTCCCGGTGGACCCTGGTCACCAGCGGGCCCATCTCCGACTCCGGCCGGTCGCCGGGCCCGATCGTCAGCTTGGCGACCCGCTCGGCGATCTTGGCGACCAGCTCGTCGCCGACCGGGTCGACCGCGACGACCACCGAGATCGCCATGCACCGCTCGCCGGCCGAGCCGAACCCGGCCGACACGGCCGCGTCGGCGGCCAGGTCGAGGTCGGCGTCCGGCAACACGACCATGTGGTTCTTGGCCCCGCCGAGGGCCTGGACCCGCTTGCCGGCCGCCGTGCCGACCTCGGAGACGTACCGGGCGATCGGAGTCGACCCGACGAAACTGACCGCCTTGACGTCCGGGTGGATCAGCAGTGCGTCAACCGCATCCTTGGCTCCGTGCACCACGTTGAACACTCCGTCGGGCAGGCCCGCCTCGGCCAGCAGCTCGGCCAGCCGGACCGAGGCCGAAGGGTCCTTCTCCGAGGGCTTGAGCACGAAGGTGTTGCCCGCCGCGATCGCGATCGGGAACATCCACATCGGCACCATGGCCGGGAAGTTGAACGGGGTGATGCCGGCGACCACGCCAAGCGGCTGCCGGATCGAGAAAGCGTCCACGCCGGTCGAGACGTTCTCCGAGAACGCGCCCTTAACCAGGTGCGGGATGCCGCAGGCGAACTCGACGACCTCCAGGCCCCTGGCCACCTCCCCGGCCGCGTCCGAGGCCACCTTGCCGTGTTCCGAGCTGATCAGCGCGGCCAGCTCGCCCGCATGCGTGCGCACCAGCTCACGGAACGCGAACATCACGTTGGCCCGCTTGACCAGCGACGTCTCCGACCATCCGGGGAAAGCCGCCGCCGCCGCCCGGACCGCCGCGTCGACCTCGGCCTGGCCGCCGAAGTCCACCGTCCCGGTGATCTGCCCGGTCGCCGGATTGTAGATGTCACCCCGCCTGGCCGGCTCGGCCCCGGTCCACGGCTTGCCGCCGATCCAGTGCGTGCAGTGCTTGGCCGTCGTCTGCGTCATCGCTTATCCCTTGCCCGCCGCCGGTCACGAAACCTGTCCCGGTATGCAGTCTGCTCCTGCCAGGAGGTCCGGTCCAAGTGACAGTACGTAAGCTGGGAGTTGCGAATAATACATAGTGTCAGCCAACGCGGTGGATCATCGGCCGCCGGGGAGGAGCAGCGTGCTGCCGACCGTCGCCGACGTGCTCGCGCTCGAGCCGGTCAGGCGCGGAGCCCCGCGGGTACTGGCCGGCCGGGACCGGCTGGGCGCGCCCGTCCGCTGGGTGCACGTGATCGAGCTGGCCGAGGCGGGCCGCCTGCTCCGCGGCGGTGAGCTGGTGCTCTCGACCGGAATCGCGCTCCCGCCCGATCCGGACGGCCTGGCCAGGTACGTGGCCGGGCTCGCGGCCGCCGGGGTCAGCGGGCTCGCGGTCGAGCTCGGCTCGCGTTACCTCCGCGAGCTGCCGCAGGCCCTGGTCACGGCGGCGACCGCGGCCGGGCTGCCGCTGATCGTGTTCGAACGGGAAACCCAGTTCATCGCGATCACCGAAGCCGTGCACGCCCAGATCCTGGACGCGCAGGTCGCCGAGCTGCGCGCCGCCCAGCGGCTGGACCAGGTGCTGACCGACCTCGCGGTAGCCGGCGCGACCCAGGACGAGATCGTGGCCAGGGCGGCCGTGCTGGCCGGGGCGCCGGTGATCCTGGCCGACCTCGGCCACCGGGTGCTCGCCTGCGCACCGGCTGGCGAGGACGTGACCGTCCTGCTCGCGGGATTCGCTGCCCGGTCCCGCGCAGTCGCGGTAGCCGGCGGAAGCGGGTATGACCCGGTCGCGCGGTGGCTGGTCGCGCCGGTCCGCGCGGCGGGCTCCCCGGACGGCGACTGGGGGCGGCTGATCATCGTGCTGGCCGGCTCCGGGTCGGCCGGCTCCGGGTCGGCCGGCTCCGGGGATCCCGACCCTGAGCTGACTGTGCTGGCCGAGCGCACCGCCACCACCCTGGCGCTGGCCCGTCTGGTTGGCGAGAGCCGGTCCGGCCGGGGTAACGGGGCCGGGGGCGGCCGGCCGTGGCCCGAACAGGTCGCGCACGGCTCGGTGCTGGCCGCCCTGGCGGGCGGCGGGCACACCGACAGCCGCGAGCTCACGGCGAGGATCACCGCCCTCGGGGTGCCGCTGGCCGGGCGGGTCCTGGTGCCTGTCGTGCTGGCCGT
>DASWAH010000038.1:0-3843 GCA_036391235.1 Streptosporangiaceae bacterium | reverse complement strand
CTGGTTGCCCGGCGGGAACAGCGACGCGTCGTCTAGCAGGTCGTGCAGCAGAGCCCGGCCGAGGTCTCCGATACCGGCCGCGGGTGCTGCCGCGCCGCCCGGGCTCACTGCGGTGGCTCCCGGCGGATCGTGGCCGCCTCGCCGCCCGGAATACGGCGGGGGAGTGGCGAACCACTTCCCGGCGGCGGCCCGCCTGCGGCCGGCCCGGCCGCCACCTGGCCGGAACCAGCCGTCACGGGCTGGTCGCCCTGATGCATCGCGGCCCGGATCCTGGCCGCCGCATGCTCCGCCTCGTCGAGCACGGACGCGGCCCGCAGCCGCGCCTCGTAGGCCTTCTTGCCGCCCCGGGCGCCGAACAGCCGCCGGCTGTAGACCAGGTAGAAGACCAGCAGCAGGTTCAGGACGAACAGCGTGACCTTGGTGATCGTGACGGTCTTGGACAGCTCGTAGATCTCGAACGGCAGGCCGAGCGAGGTGACGATCATCGCGAAGTACTCGCCCCAGCGGTGGCCCTGCCAGAGCGCGAACGCCTCGATCGCGGACACGGCCGCGAGGCCTGCTACGCCGAAGGCGAGCAGGTGCAGGTTGGACGAACTGACGTGCAGCAGGCTCTGGATCTTGTCGAGCAGCGCGTGATTGAGGTTGAAGCCGAGCTGCCTGGCCAGGGTGCGGATGATCGGGATGTCTTTGTTGATGGCCTCGGTGATGGTGAGCCGGGAGCCGGCGAACCGCCAGATGCCGTAGGCGACCGCACCGAAGATGACGACCCGGATCGCCCGCTCGATCGCGAATAGCTTCAGGATCAGGTCACCCCTGATCTCCTTGCCCCGGCGGATGGCGGGGGCCGACGCTGCCGGTCCCGAGCCATGCGGGCTGCCCGGCACGTACGCGCCGCACCGCAGGCACTGCCATAGCTCGCCGGCGGCCGTGCTCGCGCGCAGATGCTCGCGCAGGTGCGGCTCCTCCGGTGCGTAGGTGATGTGACCGGTCCGGCCGCACCGGTACAGGCTCCAGTCCATGGCTGAAGCCTACGGGACCGCCCACCCCCCGGCATTCATGATCATCAAGGGTTTGTGCTGTTATGGCGCACGAATCCTGACGATCACGATGACGCGAAGGGGAGGCCGGGGCGGTGGAGTTCGGCGAGGTAATCAGGAAACGGCGGATGGTGCGGGCATTCACCGCGGAACCGCTGGACCCCGGGGCGACCGAGCGGGTGCTGCGGGCCGCGAACCGGGCGCCGTCGGCCGGGTTCAGCCAGGGCTACGCGCTGCTGGTGCTGGACGAGCCTGACCAGCTCGCCCCGTTCTGGGAACTGGCGTTCGCCGCCGGCGAGGACGAGGGCGACGAGCAGGACAACAACGCCGGGCCGAGCCTGAAAGGCCTGGCCAACGCGCCGCTGGTCGTCGTCCCGCTGTCCTGCAAGGACGCTTACCTGGACCGGTACGCGCGGCCGGACAAGGGCTGGGCCGACCGGGACGAGTCCCGCTGGCCGGTGCCGTACTGGGACATCGACACCGGGTTCATGGCCCTGCTCATGCTGCTGGCGGCGGTGGACGAGGGGCTCGGCGCGCTGTTCTTCGGCATCCTGCCCGCCCAGATCCCGCGGTTCCGGGCGCTGTACGGGGTGCCCGGCGCCTACCAGCCGATCGGCGCCGTCGCCATCGGGCACCCGGACCCGGCCGCCGACCGGGGCGGGTCCTCCCGGGTCATCGGCCGCCGGCGGCTGGACGACGTGGTGCACCGAGGCCGCTGGTAGCGGGCTGCCAGGTCACCGCGGGCGGCGCGGCCGGTGGCGGCGTCCTGGCCCCGACGACGATGCCGTCGGACAGGCCGATGACCTGCTCGCAGATTAGCGCCAGGGTGTCGGCGTCCTGCCCGAGCGCGACCACCGCGGTGTCCCGCTGCAGGTCCCTGATCACGTCGGCGAGCACGGTCCTGGTCAGCGGGGGCAGGTGGTCGAGCAGCCCGTCGAGCAGCAGCAGCTTCGGCTGGTGCACGCAGGCGATGGCCAGCCGGACTTTGCGGGCGACCTGCTCGGGCGCGGCCCAGAACGGCACGTCCGCCCACGGGGTCAGCGCGAGCCGGTCCAGGATGGCCGCGACCAGCAGGTGCCGGTCCGTGCCGGGCTGGCCGGACCGGCGGGCGGCCCGTTCGACCAGGCCGCGCACCCGGGCTCCTGGTACCGGCCGCCAGGCCCGGCTGGCGATGCCGCACTGGCGGCTGACCGCGGCCCGGCCGGCCGGGGAGTTCATGTCGTATCCGAGCACTCGCAGGCTGCCGTAACCCGGCGCGACCTGGCCGGACAGCAAGTGGATGAGCGCGGTGGCGGCGGCCGACCGCGGCGTCACGATGCCGAGGGTGGCGCTGCCCAGGTCGGTCTCGCGCACGCGGAAACTGGCCATCCGCAACGCCCACCGGCTCTCGTACCTGACGCCGACGCCCGCGGACAGCACCGGGGCAGTGGCGGTCACGGCGTGACCGGACTCCATGCTGCCCCCTAGTCAGGTGTCGGTCACGTGCTTCCCAAGCAGGGAATATAACTTGCTGTAATCAGGTGAGTCCAAGACGTGATCGGCGGGGCGCGGGTGTATTTACCGTCGGCCGGTAGGTTGGCGCTGTGCCCGAGCCGCTGGACCTGCCGTTCGACCCGATCGAGCGCGCGGCCGCGATCTGGCGTCGCCGGTTCGGCCCGGCCAGCTCGATGGCCGCGGTGACCTCGATCATGCGAGCTCACCAGATCCTGCTGAGCGAGCTGGACGGGCTGCTGCGGCCGTTCGGGCTGACCTTTGCCCGGTACGAGGCGCTGGTCCTGCTCAGCTTCAGCCGGGCCGGCGCGCTGCCGCTGCGGCTGATCGGGGAGCGGCTGATGGTGCACCCGACCAGCGTGACCAACACGATCGACCGGCTCGAGCAGGCCGGCCTGGTCGCCCGCCGCCCGAATCCGCAGGACCGGCGCGGAACCCTGGCCGAGATCACCCCAGCCGGCCGGGACGTGGCCGCCGGGGCCACGAAGACCCTGATGGCGGCCGACTTCGGCCTCGGCGGTTACGACGACGCCCAGCTCGAAGACCTGTTCGCGCTGCTGCGCCGCCTCCGGGTGGCGGCGGGTGACTTTACCGGCTGATCTGGCTGGCCCGCCAGGTCCGCCCGCCGTCGCTGGTCACGAAGACCGCGCGAGCGGACGGGCTGGCCGGTACCGCGACGCCGCGGGTTGCGGTCGTCATGCCGATATAACGGAACGCCAGGTTCGCCGCACTGCCGGCGGTCGCGCGGATCCACTTCTGGCCGGTGTCCGAGTAGAACAGCCCTGAGGTGGTCGCGAGGACCAGGTGCCCGGCCGGGGAGACGGCCAGCGACGTGGCCGATCCGGCTGGCACCGGGCCGGTGCCGAGCGCCCGCCAGCTGACGCCCTCGTTGCCCGAGGAGTACAGGTCAAGGTTCGCTGTTCCGCAGGCCAGGTAGACAGTTCCCCGGCCGGCCGCGATCAGTCGGGTGTCCGGGGCTTGCGGGCTGGCCAGGCAGCCCGGCGCACCCGCCCCGGTGGCCGGCACCTTCCGCCAGGCCCCGCCGCCCAGCGGACCCGCGTACAGCCGGCCGCCGGCCATCAGGTAGCCGCCAGCCGGAGTCAGCTGCAAGCCGCCCGCGGTGACCGCGCCGGAACCGGAGCCGCCGGGTACCGCCGTCCAGCGGTCGCCGCCGGCGGCGGCCGAGTAGAGGGTGAACGGCTTGCACACCGGGGACGACGGCGGGCAACTGGCGGGTGAGGGCCGCGTGACGACCGCGAGCACGTGACTCCCGACCGCGGAGAGGTCCACGACCGCGTAGCCGTTCGTGTTGATG
>DASWAH010000037.1:0-10841 GCA_036391235.1 Streptosporangiaceae bacterium | reverse complement strand
CTTGGAAAGCGTGTTGGGGGCAACCCCTCGCGAGTTCGAATCTCGCATCCTCCGCCACGCTGGGCATGCGGGCCGATCGCTCGCACGCCGGAAAGCCGGAGGCAGCGGGAATCGCGCGCTGCGTCAACGACGCTTCGTGGCCAGGTATCCCACGACCTTGATCTCGGCCCGCAGCGGCAGCCCGGCCCGTAGCTGAGCCTGCGCCTGCTCGACAGCGGCGCGATAGAACTCGGCCTCGCCGATGTTCTGGATGGCCTCGTAAGCCGGTCCCGAAGCGGCGAGGGCGCGGGCGTAGATCTGCGGGTCAGCGAACTCCCAGGCGAACGGGACATCGAACCGTTCGACATCGGCGAGCCCGCTGGACCCCAGGAGTTGCTCGCCCGCGCCCGGCCGGCCTAGCGAGACCATCTCGGCCTGGTGTTCGACCTTCTCCTGGGTGGCCAGGCGCAACGGGGCCAGGGCCCAGGCGCCGGGGGAAACCTTGAGGTGACCCCACACCGTGATCCCGGCGCGCCCTCCTGGGCGGAGGACCCGGTGCATCTCGGCAACCGCGGCCGGGGTGGTGCCCCAGATGCCGCGGAAGCTTGTGACCACGTCGAAGGACTCCGCGTCCCACGGCAGGGCGTGCATGTCACCGACCCGGATGTCGCAGTCGCGGTTCCGGTCCTGCGCGACCGCGACCAGCCTGGCCGAGGCGTCGATGCCAGCGCACACGGCACCGCGCGCTCGCGCCAGTTCGATCGCCAGGCCCGCTCCGCAGGCGATGTCGAGCAACTGTTGCCCGGCATCGACGCCCAGCCGGTGGTGCAGGGCGACGTACTCGCGGCAGTTGCCCGGCTCGCTGAGGGTGGCGAAATCCACCGCTTCGCGTCCCCAGCCCTCGTCCACGCTCGCCCACGGACGGCCATTCTCCGAGATACCTGTCATGACTACCGCCTGCCCAGGAACGCGTACAGATCATCGGCCAGGGCCCGGGAATCCGGACCCGCGCCGTGGATGTAGGTGGACGCGCGGGTGCGGAGCACCGGCAGGCCGAGCACGTAGAGCCCGGGCACCGCGGTCACGATGCCGCCGTCGTGCCGCAGGCGCCCGTCCCGGCCTAGTCCGGGTACGCCAAGCCACGAGTGGTCGGGCCGGAATCCGGTCGCCCAGATCACGGTCGTGATCTGGCCGGTCGTGAGGTCCAGTTCGAGCGGCGTGCGCGGGTCGACATAAGTCGGGTCAAAGCGGTGCGGCGGCGGCAACTCGCCGTCCAGGCCGGAGGCTGCGGCCCATTCGTCGGCCCGGTTCAGGAACCGGTTCATCTTCAGGTCGGCCAGCGTGCAGGTGTTGGACAGCGACCCAGAGAACTGGGCCACTCCGCCCGCGATGCGGCCGAGGCGGCCGACGATGCGGACTCCTTGCGCCGTCAGCGCGTTGAGGTCCGTAATCGCGGCCTGATTTGCTCCGGTGAGCTGCGGGGATGGCAGATGGCGGGCGCGGGTGAGGTCGTCGATCTGGTCGTAGCGTTCGGCCAGCAGGCCGGTCGCCTGGAGCCACCAGAAAATGTCCCGGCCGCGGTAGGTACGCGGCAGCCTGACGTGCTCTCCGACCGCGACCGTGACCGCGCGCCCGGACCGGCGGATCTCGGCGGCGAGCTGGACCCCGGTGGCGGACGCGCCGACGATGAGCACGCCACCGTCGGGCAGCTGGCTAGGGTCGCGGTAAGCGAGCGGGCTGAGAGTGGTCATCGGATCGGGGATAGCTCCGGCGACGCACGGGATCGCAGCCTGGCTGCATGCCCCGGTCGCGACCACCACGGCCCGCGCGCGGAACAGGTCGTCGCCGGCCAGTACCTGAAATCCGCCTGGCGCGGGCCGCACTCCGTGCACCGTCGTTCCGGCACGTATCGGGGCGCCGATGAAGCTGGCGTACCGGGCCAGGGTGGCGGCGAGGTCGGCGGCAGGCATGAAACCGTCGGGGTCGTCCCCGTCGTAGTCGTGGCCGGGAAGCCGGGTCTGCCAGTTCGGGGTCAGCAGCCGCAGGGACGGCCAGCGCTGGGTCCGCCACGAGTTCGCCACCTCACCGCGCTCGAGGACAACGTGGTCGACCGAGCGCTCGGTGAGGCGGCGGCTCATGGCCAGGCCGGAGTGCCCGGCACCGATGACAACCGCCGTGGTCTTCAGCATGGCGAGGTCCAGGCCGCGGGCGCTTGTCAGGCCAGCTCGACGAGCACCTTCGTAGGGTTGGTGACGATGTCGAAGACGGCCGAGCGCTTCTGTGACTGGGCGATCAGCGCCTCGACCTCGTCGCGGGAAGCGTCGGCGTCGATGGCGAACCGGACCGTCACGGATTCGAAGCCGTTGCGGACATCGGGGTCGGCGCCCAGGATGCCCAGAACGTTCATCTGGCCCTCGATGGTGGCGGTGACCGACCGGAGCTGGATGTTCCTGTGCTGGGCGACCGAGGCGACGCCGGCGGTCAGGCAGCCGACCAGGCCCACCAGCACGATCTCTACCGGCGTGGCGCCGTTGTCCTCGGACGCGAAGCACTCCGGGTGATCGATCTCGTATTCGTACGTGCTGCGGTGGCTGTGGTCGGTGCCAAGCCCGCTGAACCCGGTGACGGTGGCGTGGCTGTGGGTGCCCTTACGCCAGGTGCAGCTCGCCCGCCAGGTGAAGTCGGCCGCTTCCGGTGCGGCGGTAAGGGCTTCGCGGGCGCCGAGCAGGGCGGCGACATTCACGCCGTTGTCGACGGGACGGTCGGTGACAGTCATCGGTATCTCCTTGCGGTTGCGGTTTGCGGATGGGTCAGTACCGGCGGGGCGGCCCGAGCAGGACGGGCAGCGAGGTGAGGCCACGCAGGACGAGGCCGTCGCCGTGGGCCCAGGCGAGGGTTTCCCGGCCCGCGGCTAGCCGAAGGCCGGGATGGCGGCCGAGCAGGGTCTGGAGCGCGATCCTGGCTTCCAGCCTGGCCAGCGGCGCGCCGAGGCAGTAGTGAATGCCGTGGCCGAACCCCAGGTTCGTGCCGTCGCGGCGGCCGAGGTCCAGCTGGTCAGGGTCCGGGAACCTGGCCGGGTCGCGGTTCGCCGAGCCGAGGCAGACCAGCACCTGCTCGCGGGCCGGGATCCGGACGCCGCCGATGGTGACTGGCTCGGTCGTGACCCGGAACGTGGCGTGGGGAACGGGGGCGGTGAACCTGACCAGCTCGTCGATGGCGGCGGGAAACCGGCCGGGATCGGCCAGCAGCGCCCGGAGCTGGCCGGGATGGTCGAGCAAGGCCACGACCGCGTTGCCGATCAGGCTCGCCGTGGTGTCCTGGCCCGCGACGACCAGCTGGAACAGGGTCGACAGCAGCTCCTGACCGGTGAGGGCCTCGTCCTCGACGGCGACCAGGACGCTGACCAGATCGCCGGCTGGGCGCTCGCGCCTGGCCCGGACCAGATCGCGCAGGTAGCCGAGGATGCTGTCCGATGCCAGCACGGCCGCTGGCGGCGGCTCACCGGCCCACCCCGTCAGCAGCACCTGGAACCAGCCGTGCAGCCTGCCACGGTCGGCCCGCGGCACGCCGAGTAGTTCGCCAATCACCGCGAACGGCAGCGGATAGGCGTACCCCTCAACCAGGTCAACCGCCGCGCCGGGACCCGCGGCCTCCAGGTCCGCCAGCAACCTGCCGGCGATCGCGCCGATGGCCGACTCCAGCGCGGCGATCCTGGGTGGCACGAAGGCCCTGGACACCAGCCGTCGCAGCCGGGTGTGATCAGGCGGGTCGGTGTTGAGCATGTGCCGGGAGAACTCAGGTCCCGGCAGGCCCTCTGCCACGACGTCGCCGTCCTCACGCAGCGCCGCGAGCATGTCCTTGGAGATGCGCGGGTCGGCTAGCGCCTGCCGGGCCGCCTCATAGCCGAGCACCACCCACGCCCGGTGACCGTCGGCCAGGCGAACGCGCTGGACCGGGCATCTGTCCCGCATCCGCGCGAAATGACCGAACGGGTCATCACGGACGGCCGGCTGCCAGCCGCCCCACGCCAGCGCGGTGTCGGTGAGCGCGGGCTCGGTCATCACGGGCTCGGTCATAGCGGGCTCAGTCATCGCCAGCCTCGGGCCGGTAGCCCGTGCACAGAAGGTCGAGCCGCACGATGCGCCCGCCGCCGTCGGTGTCGGCGTACACCTGCTGCTCGACTGTGAACCAGCCACGGCCGAGCCGGGCTGCCCGCAGCCGGAGTCGCCAGCGCATGCCCAGCCGACCGCCAATTTCCGCCAGGGCGGCGTCAACCGGCTCGAAGTCGTCCGTGTCGCCGAACCAGGACCGGAACCGGCCGGCAACCACCTCAGCCCCTGCCCACTCCCGCGTTCCAGCGGGCAGCAGCGCGCGGAGCCGGGCGTCACCGGCGAGTGCGGCACCAACCCGGGCGAAGTCCTGGGTGGTCAGGCCCGCGAGGAACGACGCGGCCGCGGCCAGCCGCGGCAGGGCGGTAGCCATGCCGTCACCGGGTGCCGTCGTCGTCATGGTTCCGTTCTACGGGCTAGGGCTCCGGTCCGGTATCGGGGAATCCCCCTACATGGACCGCTGTCTGCCGCCCGCACGCCCTCTGCGCGACCGCGGGCCGCCTTCGTATGCTCGGAAGATGGCATCCTGAGGGCACCGATAGCGGCATGGGGCAGGGCGGGCTGATGCAAGATGCTAAGCAGGCGCCACCAAGCGCGTTGCCCGCGTCGGCTGACTTGTTCGTCGGCCGGGAGAGCGAACTCGCGGCCGTGCTGCAAATGCTGCTAGATGCGCGGATTCGGCTGGTCACGCTCACCGGGCCGCCGGGTATCGGCAAGACTCGCCTGGCCGTTGCCTGCGCGTCGGCCTTCACCGAGCGCAGCGGATGCGAGGTAATTTTCGTCGACTTGGCCCCGGTCCGGGATGCCGCGCTGGTGGTGGTCGAACTGGCTCAGGCGGCGGGTGTCGAGCCTCGCGGTGGCACCGACCTGATCGGACAGCTATCTGCTTCGCTGGGCAGCAAGCAGCAGCTGGTGGTCCTCGATAACTGTGAGCATCTGCTGGCTGCCGCCCCGGACGTTGGCCGCGTGCTCGCAGCGTGCCCTCGCCTGCGAGTGCTCGCGACCAGCCGGGAACGGCTCAGGCTCTCCGCCGAGCAGGAGTTTCCCGTGCCGCCGCTGGCCATGCCGGCACCCGACGACGTCGATGATCTGGGGAACCTCGCGGACAATCCGTCCGTAGCGCTGCTGCTCGACCGCGCGCGCCGGACCGATCCTGGCTTCGGTCTCACCGCTGCCAATGCATCGTTGCTGGCCACTGCCTGCGTCCGGCTGGAAGGACTGCCACTCGCGATCGAGCTGGCAGCCGCCCGGCTGAAGGTGCTGACGCCGCGCGACCTGGTGTCCAGGCTGGGCAGCAGGATGGAAGTGCTGGCCGGGACCACACGAGATGTGCCGGCCCGCCAGCGTGCGCTCCGCAACGCCATCGCCTGGAGCTATGACCTGCTCGACCTGGGCGACCGAGCGCTGTTCCGCCGCCTGTCGGTGTTCGCCGGAGGCTGGACGCTCGCCGACGCGGCCGGCGTCTGCTCGGTGACGAGCGCCGACGCGCTCGTCATGGTGGAGTCGCTGCTCGACAAGAACCTGATCCGGCGGCTGCCAGGCGATGCGGAGACCGCTGAGTTCACGATGCTGGAAGGGCTGCGCGAGTACGCGGCGGAGCAGCTGGAGGCCCGTGGCGAGGCCGACGAGACGAGGGCCGGTCACGCTCGGCATTTCGCCGGCCTGGCGGCGCAGATGGAGGCCTCGATCCACCTTGCGCGGGAACGCACCTGGGTGCGCTGGGCCGGCCGGCACTACGCCGACATGTGCGCCGCCCTGGATTTCTGCCTGGCCGCGGGGCAGGACGCCTGGGCGCTCTCGCTGGCGGGCGCGCTTGGCTGGTACCACTATGTCAGCGGCGATCCCGGGCACGGCCAGATGCTGGTAGGCGCGGCCCTCACCGCGGCCGCGAGCGGGCATGACCCGGCGGTGGGCGGCGATGCCGGAACCTCCGGCCAAGCTCACGTGCTTATCTGCGCTGGGGTCCTGGCTCTGGCCACCGGGGAGACCGAACGGGCCAGGGACCTGCTGCTCAGCGGGCTCAGGCGCAGCGAGGCGCTCGGGGACGCGCGCGACTCGGCGATCGCCAGCGCCTTTCTCGGGCACGTGGCCCGCGCCCTGGGTGAGTGGCAGGCATCGGCGGACTGGCACCGGCGGGCCGAGGCAGGATTCCGCCGGGAAGGAATCGAGCGCGGCGTGGCCTGGGCCAGGCACGACCTCGGGTTGCTCGCCCGGGATCACGGCGACCTGTCCAGCGCGGCCGAGCTGCTGCAAGCTAGCCTGCGCGACTTCCGCGAGCTGGACTATTCCTGGGGAGTGGCGTGGTCGGCCTGGGGGCTGGGCACGACGCTGGGCTCACAGGGCCGCCTGGCCGAAGCATGCCCGCTGCTGGCCGAGGCGCTTCGCATCTACACGGAAGTCAACGACACCAGGGGCATCGCCCAGTGCCTCGAAGCGCTCGCCAGCGTCGCAAGCGACCAGGCTCACTTCGAGACCGCCGGCCGCCTTGTCGGCGCGGCCGCAGTGCTGCGCAAACGAGTAGCCGCTCGCGCGCCGGAATCCGAGCGGATGCGGATCTCAGCGGTCGAGCAGGCGCTCGTTCGCGGCCTCAGCAGGCCGGACGCCGACCGCATTATCCACGCTGGCCAGACAATGCCGGCCCAGCAAGCCACGGAGCTGGCGTTCGCCGTGGCCGTCGGCACTGCTCCTGGTGATCACGAGCGGCCTCCGCAGGTACAGCTCACCCCCCGCGAGCAGCAGGTGGCCGCTCTGGTCGCCTCCGGCCGCACCAACCGGCAGGTCGGCCGGGCGCTCGGCATCTCCGAGAAAACGGCCGAGGTCCACCTGCACCACGTGATGTCCAAGCTCGATGTACGGAGCCGAGCCGAGGTGGCCGCCTGGACGGTGACCCAGCACGCGGGCCGGGCGGATACCTAGTGGTTTCCCCAATAGCGCCGCCCTGGCTGGCCTGGCGACGATGGAGGCGGTCTTACCGCTGAAGAGGTGCAAGATGCGCGCACGGCTACCTGACGAGTCCGGATACGTCGTCAACGAAGGCGTGCGGATTCACTACGAGGTGCACGGGGCCGGCGAACCCGCGATCCTGTTGCTGCCCACCTGGGCGATCCTGGATTCCAGGCACTGGAAGATGCAGCTGCCCTTCCTCGCCAGGACGTTCAAGGTGATCACGTTCGACCCGCGCGGGAACGGGATGTCAGATCGCCCTAGGGGCGCGGCTGCCTACGCCGAGACCGCATTTGCCAGCGATATCCGGGCAGTGCTCGACGCGACCGGAACCGACCGGGCGGTGCTGGCCGGTTTCTGCACGGGCTTCCCCTGGACGTTGCTGTTCGCGACCGCCGCGCCGGACCGGATGCACGGGGTCGTGGCGATCTCGCCGACGCTGCCCATCCCGCCGGCGGATCCGTGGGCCCGCAACGATTTCGGTTTCGACGACGTTCTGGACACCACCGAGGGCTGGGCCAAGGAGAACCGGCACTACTGGCGGCAGGACTGGCCCGGTTACGTCGAGTTCTTCATGTCGCAGATCGCCATCGAGCCGCACTCCACCAAGGCTTACGACGACCTCGTCGAGTGGGGCATGCAGACCGACGCCGAGACCATGCTCTATGACGCCGACGCCCCGCAGCGCATCACCGACGAGGCCGAAGCGTCCCGGCTCTGCCGCGCTCTCACCTGCCCGGTCCTGGTCATCGGCGGTGACCAGGACAAGATTGTCCCGCCGGATCGAGTCCGCCGGATCGCCGAGCTCACCAGCGCTGAGCTTCTCGTTGTGGAAGGCGGCGGCCACGCGCCGCACGTCCGGTACCCGGTGGTGGTGAACCACACGATCCGGGACTTCGCACTCCGGCTGGTCCCGCGGCGGCGACAGCCGGCTGCGTGGCAGGCGACCCACAGCCGCCGGCGACGGGTGCTGTGGGTTTCCTCGCCTATCGGCCTCGGCCACGTCCACCGCGACCTCGCCATCGCCAGGGCCGTTCGGCGCCGGCGGCCGGACCTGGAGATTCACTGGTGGGCGCAACCCCCGGTGACCGAGGTGCTGGCCGCAGCCGGAGAGGTCATCCACCCGGCGAGCTCCGGGCTGGCGTCGGAATCGGCGCACTGGGAATCCGAGGCCGCCGACCACGACCTGCCCGCGTTCTACGCACTCCGGCGGATGGACGAGATCTTGTGCGCGAACTACCTGCTGTTCGACGACGTTGTCCGCGACACCAGCTACGACCTCTGGGTCGGTGACGAATGCTGGGAGGTCGACTACTTCCTGCACGAGAACCCGGACCGCAAGATCGCGCCCTATGTCTTCATGACCGACGTGATTGGCTTCCTGCCTACCGACTCCGGCGATCGGCGCGAAGCCGAGCTCTGCAGGGACTACAACGTCGACGCTATTGAGAAGCGCGAGCGGTTCCCGCGGATTCGCGACCTGTCGATGTTCATCGGGTCGTTCGAGGAACTGCCCGACTGCGCGTTCGGAGACGGCCTGCCCGCAATCCGGTCCTGGGCGCGACGGTGGTTCACCTCCGTCCCCTACGTCCTGCCGTTCAACCCGGCCGCCTACCGCGACCAGACCCGGCTCCGGCGGCGGCTCGGTTATTCGGCGGAACATCCACTCGTCGTCGCTGCCGTAGGCGGCACCGCGGCGGGCACGAGCCTGCTCGAACTGACCTGCGACGCATTCGCCAGGCTGCGCAAGCACGTACCGGACGCGCGGATGGTCCTGGTCAGCGGCCCGCGGATCGACCCGAGGCTGCTGCCGGACATCGAGGGCCTGGACAAGCGCGGCTACGTGCCTGACCTGTTCGAGCATCTTGCCTGCGCCGACGCGGCGGTCGTACAAGGTGGCCTGTCGACCACGATGGAGCTGGTCGCGACCGGACGCCCGTTCGTCTACTTCCCGCTGGGCCACCACTGGGAGCAGCAGCATTTCGTCATGCACCGGCTCCGCCACTACCGGGCCGGAATCCCGATGGATTACGCCACCACGTCGGCGGACGACCTGGCCGCCGCGATGCGGTCCGCGCTGGGCCAGGCGACCGCGGGAACCGCCTACCGGCGAATTCCGCGCGGCGGCGCCGACCGCGCCGCCGCCCGCATCGCCGGGCTGCTGGATGGCAGCCTAGGCAGGACCTGAGCGCTAGCTGCTTGCGTCACCCTACGGGCCGTGCGGCGGCCACGGCGAACCCGTGCGCAGGGCGGCGAGGATTTCATGAGCCGCTCGCTTCCCGTCAGGAAGGCGGTCGTCAGGGTCCCAGCGCCACGCGGCGATCATCGCGAGGACGAGGATCCGGCAGTCAGCGAGGAGTTCCTCATCAAGACCCGGATAGCGCACGCTGACGGCTTCCGGGACGTGGGCGAGGTCGAACTCGACGGGGCCATAGCAGGACGTCTCAAGGTCGATGAACAGCGCGCCGGACGTCGTAGGGAGGACGTTGCCCGGGTGCGGCTCGCCGTGCAGTAGCTGCTCGCGGGCGCCGCGGTCACCGATCGCCTGCCGCCGGGTCCGCAGCGTGTCGGTGAGAAGCTCCCGGTCGCGGTCGGTCAGATCCGGTGTGCGGTCGCGGATCTCTACCAGTTGCTGAGCCTCTTCCACCCGATCCGTGAAGTGCGGCGCCCTGACGTCGAGCTTGCGCATGCCCGCGTGCAACTGTTCCAGCGCACGCGCATAGCGGGCGTGCGTGAGCCCAGGCACGGGTTCGTAGTAGGTCCATAGCGTGACGACGAAGCCATCACGTTCATGGACGCGCGGCTCCACTCTGGGTTCTAGCGCGGCCACCGGGCTCCCGGTTGCGGCCAGCCGCTGGGCCAGGTCGAGCTCGAACTGGGCGACCTGCTGCGCCGCCGGCGCGATCCGGGCCAGGACGTCGCAGGGGATCAGCCGCACGGTGAGCTTGTTCGAATCGTGCAGCACGATCGCGTCGTCGACAGCCAGGCCAAGCTCCGACCCGGTCGACAAGGCCGCAGCCAGCGCTCGCCGAAGCTGCCGTGGATGCATCAAGCCGATCTTCGCATCACCGCCAGCCCCAGGCGAGGGCCCGCCAGGCGGTCGCGCTGATCGCTCGATCATCGTGACCGGATACGCCTGCCCGGTCAGGCCGCCTGGGCCCGCAGCGATGCCTCGACCTGGCCGGCGAAGGCGGCCACCTTGTCCTGCCAGCCTTCTTCGAGCGGCCCCTTCAGCCCGGTGACCAGGACGGTTCCTTCGACCGTCTTGTGCAGGCCCTTGCCTTCCAGCAGTTCGTTCATGACCGGGATGACTCGCTCCCACCGGTCCTGTTCCTCCTGGGAGGGAATCTTCCCGGTCTTCGGGTCAGGCTTCGGCGCACCCTGCGTTGTCAAGATCGCGTACCGGGTTCCTGGTTCGAGGCTGACGTTGGCCAGGAACCTGCGCGCGTTGCCCTTCGGCTTCCCGAACCGTCCAGGTGAGCTGAACACGTACAGGTCCGCGGGCATCAGGTGCTTCGGGTTGGCGTCCCGGATGTGCCGGACGTCAACCGGCAGTCCGCGTGCGGCCATGACCTTCTTGAACTCCTCGGCGACGGCGGCGCCGTTGCCGTATTTCGAGGCGTGGTAATAGGCGATGTTCATGTCAGGCTCCCTGATTCGGGCAGGCCCGGACCTGCTGGTTGCGGCGGTGTCGCCGCACGACTAGCCGCTACGACGATCAGCGTCACGGCGAGGACGAGGGCGAGAACGCCGGCGATCAGCAGGCCGGCGGCGATCCACGGCAGGCCCGGCAAGGTAGCGGCGATCCCG
>DASWAH010000036.1:0-10184 GCA_036391235.1 Streptosporangiaceae bacterium | reverse complement strand
ACTGCACGGCCGGGCCAAGCCGGTGATCGCCGCCGTGAACGGGCTCGCGGCTGGCGGCGGATTCGAGCTGGTGCTCGCGGCCGACCTGGTCGTCGCGGCCGAGCACGCCCGCTTCAGCCTGCCCGAGGCGACGCTCGGGATCATGGCCGACGCGGGCGGCGTGCTGCGGCTGCCGCGGCGGCTGCCCAGGCCGCTGGCCACCGAGCTGCTGCTGACCGGCCGGCCAATGAGCGCGGCCGAAGCATTCGAGCGCGGCCTGATCAACCGGGTCGCGCCGGCCGGCCAGGCCCTGGACGAGGCGATGCGACTGGCCACCGCGGTCACCGCGGCGGCGCCGCTGGCCGCCGCGGCCGCACTGGAAGTGCTGGACGCCACCCAGGCCGGCTCCGTCAAGGACGGCTTCGCGCTGCTGCGTTCCGGCCGCCTGCCCAGGTACGCGGCCATGCTGAGCTCCCATGACGCGGCCGAGGGCCCGGCCGCGTTCGCCGAGAAGCGCCCGCCGAGGTGGCAGGGCCGCTGAAGCGGCCGGGCTGGCAGGGCCGCTAGGAAGCGGCCGCCGCCTCGGCGATTGCGGGCAGGGCCAGGTAGCACAGATCACGGCACTGCCGGTCCCACCACGGGTCGGAATAGGGCCAGGCCGAGGTCTTGACCACGACCACTCGCCTGACGCGGTCGACGTAGACGAACTGCCCGCGCATCCCGTCGGCCATCACTCGCTCCCCCGCATCGTCGAGCGGCCACCAGTGGTAGCCGAAGCCGGCGTGCGTGGTGATCGTCGACGGAAGCCGGCCGGGAAGCAGGAACGGCCGCTGCGGCGCGCTGCTGGCATCGATCCAGTCCCGGCCGACCAGCTGCTGCCCGGCCCAGCCGCCGTCGATCTGCAGCCAGCCGATCCTGGCCCAGTCCCTGGCGCTGGCGGCCAGTGCGCCGCCCGCCATCGCGACGCCGCCCGGAGCCGGGGCGTCCAGTCCGACCACGGCGGGCTGCTCGGCCCCGATGGCGGCCCATAGCCCGGACAGGGCGGCGGCGAAGGACTCTCCCGTTGCCCGCTCCCTGACCCAGTCCAGCACCAGCGAGTCCGGCGTGCAGTAGGCGTACCGCTGGCCGGGCGGATCGCCCGCCGGGATCACGCACAAGGCCTCGCGCAGGCCGCCCTCGCCCGACCGGTACCGGCGCAGCAAGACCGATGCCGGGCTGTCCGGGTCGTGATAGTCCTCGCGCCAGCCGGTGCCGCTGGTCATGGTCAGCACCTGGCCCAGCGTCACCCGCGCGTACCCGCTGTCCGCCAGCTCGGGCACCAGGGCGGTGACCGGCGTGTCCAGGTCCGGCAGCCGCCCGGCCGCCGCGGCCTGGCCGGCCAGCAGAGCCAGCGCCGACTTGGTCGCGGAGTTGCCGAGCAGCCGGTCCCGGCCGGTGACGCCGGGCGCGTACCACTCGTGCACGACGGCGCCTCCGGCCACCACGACCAGCGCCGTCGACGAGGTGGTCTCCAGGAATCCGGCCAGGTCGAAGAGCCGGCCGGCCCCGGCCACGATCACCGCGAGGGGCCGCAAGGATACCGGCCAAGGCCGGGGGGCCGGCGCGGGCACGACCGCCCAGGACCCGCGCCGCTGCGGCTCGATCAGGTCGCCGCCCAAACCCGGTTCGATTCTGTCCATCTTGTCACTTGCACCTATATCGGCACTGCGCCACCATACGTGAGGAAGGTTGACAGACGATGAACAGTCCCGTTACGGCGGGTCACGTTCGGCAGATACGGGCTGCGCGCAGCACAGCCATGAGGAGGACCCCGCACATGGCAGATATCTCGCGTCGGCAGCTGGTGACCAGTACGGCAGGACTAGTGGTGGCTGGCGGCGCGCTGGCCGCGTGCGGCGGCTCGTCGGGCGGCAGCGGCTCGGGCTCGGGCGGCGCGGGATCCGGCGGCTCGGGCGGCACGCCCAAGCGGGGCGGCAACTTCCGGCTCGGCGTCACCGGCGGCGGGTCCAAGGACATGATGGACGGGCAGAACATCATCACCAAGCCCGACCAGGCCAGGCTGCTGACCGCGTTCGAGACGCTGCTCACGTTCAACGAGAACTATCAGCTCACCCAGGACGGCCTGGCCGAGAGCGTGACTCAGGACAACTCGAAGCAGTACACGATCAGGCTGCACCAGGGCATCGAGTTCTCCAACGGCAAGACGCTCACCGCCGACGACGTCATCTACTCCTTCCAGCGGATCGGCACCAAGGGCAACGGCCTGACCGGGTACGCCGCCACCTCGACGATGGACATCGCCGGGATGAAGAAGCTGGACAAGTACACGGTCAGGCTGCCGCTCAAGTCGCCGGACTCGACCATCCCGAACACCCTGGCCAGCTACACGTTCGGCATGGTGCCGATGGGCTACCAGGCCTACCCGCACCCCCAGGTCGGCACCGGCGCCTACGTGCTCAAGTCGTTCACGCCAGGCCAGCAGAGCGTGCACACCCGCAACAAGAACTACTGGCGCAGCGGCCAGCCGTACTTCGACACGGTCACGATCACCGACTTCACCGACTCGACCGCCCAGGTCAACGCGCTGCTCGGCGGCAACATCGACGCGATGACCGACCTGCCAGCCTCGCAGGTCAAGGTGGTCCAGGGCCGCAGCATGCACGCGCTGATCTCCAAGACAGGCGGCTGGCTGCCGCTGTGCATGGCGATCGACCTGCCGCCGTTCGACGACGTGCGGGTCCGGCAGGCGATGCGGCTGCTGGTCGACCGGCCGACGATGGTCGAGCAGGTGCTGTCCGGGTACGGCTTCGTCGGCAACGACCTGTACGCGCCGTTCGACGCCGGGTACGACCACTCGCTGCCGCAGCGCCACCAGGACATCGCCGAGGCCAAGTCGCTGCTGCGCAAGGCGGGCAAGCTCAACTTCAGCTTCGACCTGCACACGACCGACGGCGCGGCCGGGATGGTCGAGACCGCGACCGTCTTCGCCAGCCAGGCCCAGGCCGCCGGGGTCAAGATCAACGTGATCACCGACCAGAACTACTACGGCAACCAGTACCTCAAGCTGCCGTTCTCGGTCGACTTCTGGGGCACCAGGGCCTACCTGAACCAGGTCCAGCAAGGATCCCTGCCGAACTCGCCGTACAACGAGACGCACTGGCCGCCGAAGTCGGGCACCGGCTCGAACTTCATCCAGCTCTACAACCAGGCCCTGGCCGAGCCCGACCAGGGCAAGCGGATCGAGATCGAGCACCAGATGCAGGCGCTGGAGTACAACATCGGCGGCTACATCATCCCGTTCTTCGGCGATCTGATCGACGGCTACGCCGGCAATGTGCACGGCTTCAAGCCCAGCAAGGGCACGCTGAACCTGGACAGCTTCGGGCACGGGTACCGAACGATCTGGTTCGCCTAGGCCGCGCGGACGTGTCCAGGCTGAGATGGGGCGGCGTCCCCGGATTCGTGGTGCGCCGCCTGCTGCTGGGACTGATTGTCCTGATCCTGGTGTCACTGGTGGTGTTCGCGGCCACCCAGGCGCTGCCCGGTGATCCAGCCAGGGCGATCCTGGGCCGCCAGGCCACCCCGGCCAGCCTGGCCGCGCTGCGCCACAAGCTGAACCTGGACCGGCCGGTCCTGGAGCAGTACCTGTCCTGGCTCGGCGGCTTGCTGCACGGCCATCTGGGCACCTCGCTGGCGGCCCAGGAACCGATCAGCACGCTGCTGGCCCCGAAGCTGGTGAACTCGGCCGTGCTGGTCGCGGTCTCGGCGATCGTGTCGATCCCGCTGTCGATCGCGATCGGCTCGTGGGCCGCGCTCCGGCGCGAGAAGATCTTCGACACGGTCAGCTCGAACCTGCTGCTCGTGATGGCCGCGCTGCCGGAGTTCGTGACCGCCGTCGTGCTGCTGATCCTGCTGGCCACAACGGTGACGCAGGCGTTCCCGGCGGTCAGCACCATCCCGCCGGGCTCGCATCCGTGGAACACGCCGAGCGTCCTGGTGCTGCCCGTCCTGACGCTGGTGATCGCGGTAGCGCCGTACGTGGCCAGGATTATGCGGGCGTCCATGATCGAGGTGCTGGAGAGCGACTACGTGGAGATGGCCAGGCTCAAGGGCCTGCCCGAGCGGACGGTCCTGATCAGGCACGCGCTGCCGAATGCGCTGGGCCCGGTCTTCCAGGTGATCGCGCTCAACCTGGCCTACCTGGCCGGCGGCATCGTCATCGTGGAGTACGTGTTCAACTACACCGGCATCGGCAGCGCCCTGCAGGACGCGGTGATCAACCACGACCTGCCGGTCGTGCAGGCCCTGGCCATGCTGATCGCGCTGGTGTACGTCGTGCTCAACCTGCTCGCCGACGTGGCCACGATCGTGGTCACCCCCCGGCTGAGGACTCAGCTGTGAACCCGGCGGGCCCGACCCTGGTCGCCCCGGACGCCCCGGCCGCGACCGGCGTCAAGGCCAGTTCGCTGCTGCGCCGTTCGCTGAGGCTGTGGCGAACCAGGATCGGCCTGGCCCTGGTGACGCTGCTGGTGCTGGTCGCGATCATCGGTCCCTATCTCGCCCCTTACAGCCCGAGCGCGCCGGTCGGCGCGCCGAACTCCCTGCCCGGCGGCAAAGCCGCGCTCGGCACCGACTACCTCGGCCAGGACGTGCTCAGCCGGCTGCTCGACGGCGGGCGCAGCATCCTGGCCATGGCGATCATCTCGACCGCGATCGGCCTCATTATCGGCGTCGTCATCGGGCTGGTCGCCGCCTACGCGCGGAACGTGCTCGACGACGTCCTGATGCGGGGCATGGACGTGATCATGGCCTTCCCGCAGATCATGCTGGGACTGGTCGCGGTGGCCATCGTCGGCCCGCATCCGTGGGTGATCGTGACCGCCATCGCGCTGACCACCGTCCCCCGGATCGCCAGGGTCGCCCGCGGCGCCGCCCTGCCGGTCGTCGAGCGCGACTTCATTGCCGCGTCGGAAGCGATGGGCGTGCCGCGCTGGCGCATCCTGTTCGCCGAACTGCTGCCGAACACCCTCGGCCCGCTGATGGTCGAGGCCAGCCTGCGGGTCACCTACTCGATCGGCGTGATCGCGGCGCTGGCCTACCTCGGCCTGGCTCCCAACCCGAACGGGGCGAACTGGGGCACCATGATCCAGCAGAATCAGCTTGACCTGGTCGTGCAGCCGTGGGGCGCGGCCGCTCCCATCGTCGCCATCGCCCTGCTCACCATGGGCACCGGCCTGATCGGCGACGGCATTGCCCGCACCGCGGCCGGCATCGACCGGGCCAGGGGTGAGGCATGACCGGGCCCGAGCCAGCTAACAACCAGGAGCCAGAACACCAGGACGTGGTGCCCTCGGCCGCCGCGGTCAGCGTGCGCGGGCTGGAGATCCAGGTCGCCTCGACCGGCACGCCGGTGGTCAGCGACATCTCCTTCGACATCGCCCCCGGCGACATCCTTGGCGTGGTCGGCGAGTCGGGCTCCGGCAAGACAACCGTCGGGCTGGCCCTGCTCGGGCACGCCCGCCGGGGCCTGCGCATCTCCGGGGGCTCGGTACTACTCGGCGGGCGCGACCTGGTCACCCTGGACCAGGGCCAGCTCCGCCGGCTGCGCGGGTCGGCGGTCTCGTACGTGCCGCAGGACCCGGCGTCCTCGCTCAACCCCGCGCTGCGCATCGGCACCCAGCTCCGCGAGGTCATCGAGGCGCACGCCAGCGGCCACGACGCCGAAGCCCAGGCGGGCCGGATCGCTGAGATGATGCGCGAGGTCGCGCTGCCCGACGACCGGGGTTACCTGCGGCGCTACCCGCACGAGCTGTCCGGCGGCCAGCAGCAGCGGATCGGCCTGGCCATGGCCTTCGCGAACCGGCCCCGGCTGATCGTGCTGGACGAGCCGACCACTGGCCTGGATGTCACGACCCAGGCCCACGTGCTGGCGACTGTGCGGGAACTGGCCAGAGCGCACAACGTCGCCGCGCTGTACGTCAGCCACGACCTGGCCGTGGTGGCCGCACTGGCGACCAGGGTCGCGGTCATGTACGCGGGCCGGATGGTCGAGGTCGGCGCGGCCGAGGAGCTGTTCGCCGGGGCCGGGCACCCCTACACCAGGCGGCTGGTCGGCGCGATCCCCCGGCTCACCGGCGGGCGGTCGCTGGTCGGCATCCCCGGCCGGGCCGCCTCCCCTGGCCAGCGCCCGGCCGGCTGCGCGTTCGCGCCCCGGTGCGGACTGCGGATCGAGGCCTGCGAGCAGGAACTGCCGGCGCTTCGCGTGGTCCGTCCCGGGCACGAGGTCCGCTGCATCAGGGCCGAAGAAGTCCTGGACCAGTCTCAGAGCCGGGTCGGCGACCCGATCGACATGCCGCACCCCGACCAGGACGCCGCCGCGCTGCGGCTGGAGAACGTCGTCGCCTCCTACGGACGCACCGAGGTCGTGCACGCGGTCAGCCTGAGCCTGGCCGCGCGCGAGTGCCTGGCCCTGGTCGGTGAGTCGGGGTCGGGCAAGACCACGATCGCCCGCGCCATCGCCGGGCTGCACCGCAACTGGACCGGCAAGATCACCCTGGGCGACCAGGTGCTGGCGCCGTCGGCCAGGAGCCGCAGCTCGGAGACCCGCAGGCGGATCCAGTACATCTTCCAGAACCCGTACGGGTCGCTGAACCCGCGCCGCACCATCGGCCAGATCATCGAGCAGCCGCTGCAGGTGTTCGGCACCGCCAGCGGCCGCGAAGCCAGCCTCCGGGTCGGCGAGATGCTCGAGCGGGTGTCGCTGACCGCCGCCTACGCGGCCCGCTACCCCGATCAGCTGTCCGGCGGCGAACGGCAGCGGGTGGCGATCGCCAGGGCCCTGGTGTGCGACCCGGCCGTGCTGGTCTGCGACGAGGTCACGTCGGCCCTGGACGTGAGCGTGCAGGCCGCGATCGTCGAGCTGCTCGGCTCGCTGCAGCGCGACCTCGGCCTGTCGATGCTGTTCATCACCCACAACCTTCCGCTGGTGCGCTCGATCGCCCAGCGGGTGCTCGTGCTGCACCAGGGCACGATCGCCGAAGCCGGGGAGGTGGCCCAGGTCCTCGGCGCGCCCCAGCAGCCGTACACCAGGCAGCTGATCGCCGACACGCCGTCGCTGGAGACCGCGGCCGCCGACGTCGGCCTGGGCGAGCCGCCCGCGCCTCGATGACGGTGGCCAGGCCGGACATCCTGCTCGTGATGGCCGACCAGCTCGCCCCCTCCGCGCTGCCGGTGTACGGGCACCCGCTCACCAAGACCCCGGCCATCTCGGCCCTGGCCGGATCGGGCGTGGTGTTCGACGCCGCCTACACGGCCAGCCCGCTGTGCGCGCCGGCCAGGGCGTCGCTGCTCACCGGGCTGCTGCCGTCCCGCACCGGCGTCTACGACAACGCCGCCGAGTTCGGCGCCGCCATCCCGACCTTCGCCCACCACCTGCGCAGCGCCGGCTACCGCACCGTGCTGGCCGGGAAGATGCACTTCTGCGGGCCGGACCAGCTGCACGGCTTCGAGGAGCGGCTGACCACCGACATCTACCCGGCCGACTTCGGCTGGACGCCGGACTGGGCGCACCCGGAACGCCGGCCGGACTGGTACCACGACATGTCGTCGGTCCTGACCGCCGGGCCCTGCCTGCGGTCCAACCAGCTCGACTTCGACGAGGAGGTCTCGTTCGCGGCCGAGCGGTCGCTGTTCGCGCACCTGCGGTCGCGGGATCCGCGGCCGTTCTGCTACGTCGTCTCGTTCACCCACCCGCACGACCCGTTCACGATCTCTCAGCCCTGGTGGGATCTCTACGACGGGGCCGACATCCCGATGCCGGGGACCGGCCGCCAGGCTCCGCTGCACCCGCGCGAGCAGCGGCTCCGGGCGATGTACCAGGCCGACGCCGTGCCGGTCACCCAGGCCCAGGTGGCCGCCGCCCGGCGGGCCTACTTCGGCGCGGTGTCCTACGTCGACGACCGGATCGGCCGCCTGCTGCGGATCCTCGAGGCGACCGGCCGGATCGGGAACACCGTCGTGATCGTCACCAGCGATCACGGCGAGATGCTCGGTGAGCACGGCGCCTGGTACAAGATGAGCTGCTACGAGAACTCGATCCGGGTGCCGCTGATCGTCAGCGGGCCCAGATGGTTCAAGCCGGGCCGGGTCGCCGAGCCGGTGTCCGCCATGGACCTGATGCCGACCCTGACCGAGCTCGGCGCACAGACCGGCAGCGAGCCGGTGACCGGCCCGCTCGACGGACGCAGCCTGCTGCCGCTGCTGACCGGGACGGCCGGCCGCCCAGACGGTGCCGAGTCGCCCCCGGTCGCCGCCGAGTACCTGGCCGAGGGCGCGATCGCGCCGATCGTCATGCTGCGGTCCGGCCGGTACAAGTTCGTGCACTCACCCGGCGATCCCGACCAGCTCTTCGATCTGGCCGCCGATCCCGGCGAGCAGACCGACCTGGCCGCCGATCCGGCCGCGGCCGCGGTCGTGGCCGGGTTCCGCGACCAGGTCGCTGAGCGCTGGGACCTCGCGCGGCTGGACGAGCAGGTCAGGCTGAGCCAGCGGCAACGCCAGGCCGTCGGCGCGGCGCTGGGCACCGGCACCCGGCAGCACTGGGACTACGCGCCGCCCTACGATGCCGCGCACCGGTACATCCGTGCTCACCTGCCGCTCGGTGACCTCGAGCTGATGGCCAGGTACCCGCCGGCCGGCCCGGGCAGCCCTCTTGACGAGCCGGCTGGCGACGTGAGTCACTGACCACCATGTCCGGATTGCCGGTCGATGAGCTTCGCCTGAAGTACGCCGCCGAACGCGACAAGCGGGTGCGGCCCGACGGCAACGACCAGTATGTCCGGCTGACCGGCCCGTTCGCTCGCCTGCTGGCCGACCCCTACACCCCGCGCGTGCCCCGGCCGCCCCGTCGGGACCACGTGACGATGACGTTCGTCGGCGGGGGGTTCGCCGGCCTGGTCACGGCGGCCCGGCTGACCGAGGCCGGGATCGGCGGCGTGCGCATCGTCGACAAGGCGGGCGGGTTCGGTGGCACCTGGTACTGGAACCGGTACCCGGGCGCCCAGTGCGACACGGCCTCGATGATCTACCTGCCGCTGCTCGAGGAAACCGGCTACCGGCCGGCCGAGCGGTACGCGCACGCGCCGGAGATCAGGGCGCACTGCGACCGGATCGCCGAGCGTTACGGCCTGACTCCGAACGCCTTGTTCCACACCGAGGCCACCGGCCTGGAATGGGACGCCGGCGCCGCTCGCTGGATCGTGCGCACCGATCGCGGTGACGAGTTCACCAGCCAGTTCGTCGGCATCGGGACCGGGCCGCTGCACGTCGCCAAGCTGCCGGGCATCCCTGGCATGGAGACCTTCGGCGGGCACGCGTTCCATACCAGCCGGTGGGACTACGGCTACACCGGCGGCGACCCCGACGGCGCGCCGATGGACCGGCTCGGCGACAAGCGGGTGGCGATCATCGGCACCGGCGCCACCGCCGTGCAGTGCATACCGCACCTGGCTGCCGCCTGCGGCGAACTGCTGGTCTTCCAGCGCACCCCGTCCTCGGTCGACGTCAGGGACAACCAGCCGATCGACCCGGCCTGGTTCGCCGGCGTGGCCGGCCCTGGCTGGCAGCAGCGCTGGCTGGACAACTTCGCGGCCAACATGTCGGCCGGCGAATGGCCCGCGGAGGACCTGGTCAGCGACGGCTGGACCGATCTGGCCAAGCGGATCAGGGGCCGGATGGCCGCGGCCGGGCCCGGAGCCGGCCTGGCCGGGCTGCTGGCCGATTTCGAGAACGCCGACCAGGAGAAGATGAGCGAGATCCGGGCCAGAGTCGATGCCGTGGTCACCGACCCGGTCACCGCCGCGGGTCTCAAGGCCTGGTACCGCCAGCTGTGCAAGCGGCCGTGCTTCCACGACGAGTACCTGGCCGCCTTCAACCGCCCGAACGTGCGGCTGATCGACACCGACGGCCAAGGGGTCGAGGCGATCACCCAGGCCGCGGTGGTGGCCCGGGGTACCGAGTACCCCGTCGACTGCGTCATCTACGCGACCGGATTCGAGGTCGGCACCGAGGCGACCAGGCGGTACGGTTTCGACCTGACCGGCCGGGACGGCGTCCGGCTGTCGGACTACTGGTCGGCCGGCCTGCGGTCGCTGCACGGCGTGCACGTCCGGCACTTCCCCAACGCCTTCTTCGTGCAGCTCGGCCAG
>DASWAH010000035.1:0-4136 GCA_036391235.1 Streptosporangiaceae bacterium | reverse complement strand
CCGGTGGGCCGAGCGCAGGCTGATCGGGGAGAGCGAGGCGACATGACGGGACAGCTCAGCCTGGTCACGCTGACCAAACGGTTCGGCTCGTTCACCGCAGTGGACGCGGTGAGCCTGGACATCCCGGCCGGCAGCTTCTTCTCGCTGCTGGGTCCGTCGGGCTGCGGCAAGACCACGACACTGCGGATGATCGCCGGCTTCGAGGAGCCGACCGAGGGCCAGGTGCTGCTCGACGGCCGCGACATCGCCAGGACCCCGCCGAGCAAGCGGCCGGTGAACACCGTCTCCCAGAGCTATGCGCTGTTCCCGCACCTGCGTGTGTTCGACAACGTCGCCTTCGGCCTGCGCCGCGCGGGCGTCGCCAAGGCCGAGATGCGGCAGCGGACCGACGCGGCTCTGGAACTCGTCCAGCTATCCGGCTTCGCCAGGCGGAAGCCGGCCCAGCTGTCCGGCGGGCAACAGCAGCGGGTCGCCCTGGCCCGCGCGCTCGTGCTGCAGCCCGCGGTGCTGCTGCTCGACGAGCCGCTCGGCGCCCTGGACGCCAAACTGCGCCGCCAGCTCCAGATCGAGCTCAAGCAGCTGCAGGAGCGAGTCGGGATCACGTTCGTATACGTGACCCACGACCAGGAGGAAGCGCTGACGATGAGCGACCGGATCGCGGTGGTGAACCAGGGCCGGATCGAGCAGGCGGCCAGCCCGCAGGACCTGTACGAGGAGCCTGCCAACGCGTTCGTCGCCGACTTCCTCGGCGTGTCGAACCTGATGGACGCGGTCGTGGCGGGGCCGTCCGGCGAGGGCGCCCAGGTCCAGCTGTCGGACAGCTTCTCCGTCGAGGCGCTGCGCGGGGACGTGAGCGCGCGCGGCCCGGTGAAGATCGTGATCAGGCCGGAGCGGGTCGGCGTGGAGCCGGCCGGGCAGACCGGCGGCAACCGGGTGCCCGGCTTGCTCAGCAACGTGGTCTACCTCGGCAGCGGGTTGCAGCTGGCGATCCAGCTGGCCAGCGGGCACGCGGTCACGGCCCTGGTCCCGAACTCCGGCGAGGACGTCGTGTCGGCCTGGGCGCCGGGGATGTCGGTGAGCTGTCACTTGCCTGCCGCGTCCCTGCGGGTGCTGCCCGGCGGCACCGCCTGGCAGTGAACGCGGCCCAGCGCGGCGCCGCCGGGCCGGTCCTGACCAGCCTGGTCCTGATCGCGCTGTTCGCGGCCGGCCTGACCGCGTGCGGCCGGCCGGCCGCCACCCGGCTGCCGGTCAGCGGAGTCCTGCGGGTCACGGCCGTGACCGGGCTGCCCGCGGTGACCCGCCCGATCACGACGGCCGACGTCCAGAAGGACTCGACCGCCCGAGGCCTGGCCGTTCGGCTGCGCCGTTGGGGTTATGCGGGCGGGTGGCAGCGAACCTTCCAGGGCGAGTCTCGCCGGCTGACCCTGGTGGTGAGCCGCTCGCTGACGTTCCGCGACCGGGCCGGCGCCGGAGCCTTCGTCGGCTACCTGACCGCGCACCTCGGCGCCTTCTACCCGTACGCGCAGCGCCGGCCGCTGACGCTGGCCGGCCAGTCCGGCTGGATGATCAAGCCGCCGGAATGCGCCTGTCATATGGCCGAGCCGCTCTACGTCGGCGTGGTGCGGGCAGGCCGGCAGGTCCGCTGGCTGGAAATCAACGGTCCGCGGGCGACCGGAGCGCTACTCGACGCGCTGCTGCGCGAGCTCTGAACCCGGCCGGGTCGCTGGCCGGCCGGTCACGGCGTGCGCGATCATCGACAGCCGCACCGGCCGCAGCGCGTCGTCCCGGTCCCAGATGCCCTCGCAGGCCAGGTCAGGCTGGGCGACGTGCCGCACCGCGGTCAGTCCCGGCGCACCGAGCAGCCCGTCCATCTCGGCGGGAGACAGCAGGCTGAGCCACGGCTCGCCCTGCTCGGCGCTGGCCGCCGAGACCATCTCGTAGTAGGTGTCCCCGGCCTCGTCCCGCAACCCGGCCGGGAGCATGTAGTCGGCGACCAGCTCGCTGCCGGGCGCGAACGAGCCGATCTCGGCCAGCGTGCCCGCGATGGCCTGGCCGGTCAGGTACATGGTCACGCCGAGCCAGCTCACGAAGGCCGGGCGGCCCAGGTCGAAACCGGCCGCGGTAAGCGCACCGGTCAGCGCGCCGGGTGCACCGAAGTCGCACGGCACGTGCTCGACCTGGCCCGGCCCGGCGATGCCGGCCGCCGCCAGCCGGGCCCGCTTGGACTCCTGGGTCGCGGGCTGGTCGACCTCGAATACCGTCAGCCGGCCGGCCAGCGGCGACCGGTAGGCGAAGGAGTCCAGGCCCGCCCCCAGGATCACGTACTGGGACGTGCCGCCCGCGGCCGCGGCGGCGAGCGCACACTCGGCGTACCGGCTGCGGCAGGTGGCCTGACCGCGAGCACCGGACAGTACGACATGGTCGCCGTGCAGCCGGTGATAGGCAATGAGCTCGTCGGCCTGGTCCGCGAGAAGCGCGGCGGCCAGTGTGTCGGCGAAGATGACCGGCGGCCGGTCGACGATCAGGTGGGCGGCCCTGGCCGCCGCGGCCGTGAGCGCGGTCCGGCTCGGCCCGCTAGAAGAAGAATGAGTCACGCGCCGGAGATTACCAGCGCATTTTCGAATCATAACACAAAAAGGAAATTAACGAAAGACAAATAGAATAACGATCGAATTCCTTTTGGGATTCCCGGCTGTCAGCTCGGAACGTACCGGCGGGCCCCCGCGTAGTTGCCGAACGACCAGACCGACTCGGTCCGCACCGGGGCGCCGGTGTGCGGGGCGTCGATCATCATGCCGCCGCCCGCGTAGATGCCGACGTGACCGATCGGCCCGGTCGCGCCCTCCCTGAAGAACACCAGGTCGCCCGGGCGCAGGCTGTTCCTGGAGACCGGGGTACCGTGCACGGCCTGCCGGTTGGCGTCCCTGGGCAGCGTGACGCCGTAGGCGAGGTAGACCGAGTGGGTGAACCCCGAGCAGTCGAACCCGAATCCCGAGGTGCCGGCCCACAGGTACTGCAGCCCGAGGAACTTCTTCGCCTCGGCCACGATCTTGGCTCCGGTCGCACCCCACGGTGTTCCTGCCGTGTGCAGGGCGACCCGCCATCTGGCCAGCGACACCTTCCGCCCGCCGATGAGCTGCACGACCACATAGGTCGAGGTAGAGGTCACCACCGGCAGCGCGGTCGCGTACGAGATCTCCATCAGCCGCGACCCGGACGGGCCGTTGCTCGTCCAGTTCGTCCACAGCCAGGCAGTCGCGGTGCGGACGATCGCGCTCGTTGCCGGCGCGGCCGGCGCGGTGCTGGTGAGCTGCCTGGTCGGGACCCAGCCGGGGTAGCCGCGCGAGTCGCGGTCGGTCGGCTGGCCCGGCACGGCGATCTTCGTCCAGTCGGCCCCGTGGTGGTCGATGACGGTCACCCGCGTGCCGTACAGAGCCTGCGACTCCAGCTTGCCGCCGAGCCACTGCTTCTGGGCCAGGGTCATCGCGGCAACCCACTCCCGCGGCCGGGCCGGGTTAGCCAGGGCCGGCGCGTCGACCGGCCGCGGGTACCACGGCCTGACCCACATGGTCGCCACGCTGACGGCGACCCAGCAGGTGCCGGACAGGCACGGGGACTGGGCCGCGGCCAGGCGCCCTGAGCTCGCCGGAGCCGCCGCGGTGTCGTCCGCGGTCGCCCTGATCGTGCTTCTCGCGCAGCCTGCCAGTGTCACTGCCAGCAGCATCGCCAAGGCGACGGCCAGCATCCTGGCCCCGCCGCGGAACGTCATCGCATCTGGTCGGCTCATCGCACGCCTCTCGCCACCTTCATCCTCGTTCCTGGCGGGACGCCGCCGTCAGGGCCGAACCGCCGTACCGGGCGGGCCGAACGCCCTGTCTTCTCGCGGGCCGCCCTACGCTGGGTCCCCGGTGCGAAGGGAGCCCAGGTGACGGCGAGGATGTTCTCGGCCCTGTCCGATCTGGAGTGCGCGCGGTGCGGGCGCCGTTACGACAGCGGCCAGCGGCAGAACCTGTGCGACTGCGGGTCGCCGCTGCTGGCCAGGTACGACCTCGAGCGGGTGGCCGCGGCCACCAGCCCGGCCCGGATCGGCGGCCGCCGTCCCGACCTGTGGCGGTATCACGAACTGCTGCCGGTCA
>DASWAH010000034.1:0-2478 GCA_036391235.1 Streptosporangiaceae bacterium | reverse complement strand
GCGTGATCGACCCGGTCGGTGAGTAGCTCGGCCAGCTCGACCATGGCCTCGCCCGGGCCAGGCTGGGTGTCGCCGTTCGCTCGCTGGGCCGCCGCGGCCTGCTCGACCTTCTCGTGCTGGTAGCCCAGGATCATCGGCCCGAAGCTGCACATCATGTCGACGAACTCGCGGCCGTCGACGTCCCACGCCCGCGCTCCCCGCACGCGCGCGTAGAACTGCGGGTAGTTCGGGGACAGCCTGCGGACGCTCAGGTGGCCGTATATGCCGCCCGGTATCACCTTGGCGGCTCGCTCGCGCAGGCTCCGGTCAGCGGCCCGCGAACTGGTGGTCGTCGGCGCCTCGGTCATGGGCGGCTTCCCCTCGTGTGGCTCGCGTGCTGCAGCAGGTTCCTGGCGTGCCTGGCGACACCGGCGGCGTCGAGCTCGTAGTAGGCGTAGAGCGCCGCGGGCGGGCCGAGGACGACGTGCACGTCGGGAACGCCGTGCCGCCGGAAGCTGACGGCCCGGCCGTGCTCGGCGATGACCTCGGCGACCGCGGCGCCGAGTCCGCCGGTGATGTTGTGCTCCTCGACGGTCAGTACCGTGCCGATGTCATCAACCGCCGCCCTGACCTCGGCCGCGTCGACGGGCGAGATCGTGTGCAGGTCGACAACGCGGGCGGCGATGCCCTCCTCGGTGAGCGTGTCGGCCGCGTCCAGGCAGGGCCGCACCTGCGAGCCGGCCGTGAGCAGCGCGATATCCGACCCCTCGCGGAGCCTGATCGCCTTGCCGAAGGCGAAGCCGTCAGGCACGTCGGCGTAGACCTCGGGATCGCGGCCGCGGCCCATCCGCACGTAGACAGGACCGTCGTGGCCCAGGCTGGCTCGCAGGATCGCCCGCAGCTCGTTCGCGTCACAGGCGCAGACGACCGTGAGGCCGGCGATGGTCCGCATCGCGCTCAGGTCCTCGAGGGCATGATGGCTGGTGCCGTAATACCCGAGCGTCATGCCCGAGTGGTGCGCCAGCATGACGACCGGCATGCCGGTGTAGGCGAGGTCGGTCCTGATCTGCTCGCAGCACAACAGGGCCAGGTAAGCGGCGAAGGTGCTGACGAACGGGCGGAGCCCGGCCGAGGCCAGCCCGGCCGCGACCGAGACCATGTTCTGCTCGGCCACGCCGACGTTGAAGAACCGGTCCTGGTGCCGGTTCGCGAAGTCGATCGTGCGCCCGGCGCTGGCCAGGTCGGCGGTCAGCACCACAATGCGCTCGTCACGGTCGGCCAGGTCGGCGAGTTCCTCGCCGGCCACGAAGGTCGGGATCGAACGGGCGGCGATGCCCTGCTCGGTGGGCTTGCGGTCGCGGAGCGACTCCGCCGTCCCGGCGCTGCCGCGGAAGACTCCGGCGATCTCCTGCGGGCCGGCCGCCTGCCCGCCGGTCACCCGAGACTCCGCACGGGCTGCAGTCCGGCCTCGAGCTCGACCATCACATCGTCGTAGTCAGGGCCGGTCAGGTTGCCGACGTGCCAGTCCTTGTCCAGTTCCATCCGGCGCACTCCCCGGCCCTTCACGGTGTCGGCGATCACGCAGAGCGGCCGGTCGTCGGCGCGGTCCCTGGCGTAACCGAACGCCTCGAGGATCTGGTCGTAGTCGTGGCCGTCGATGCGGCGGACCTCCCAGCGGAAGGCGGCGAACTTGTCGCCGAGCGGCTCGACGCCCATCACGTCCTCGGTCGATCCGTCGATCGAGAGCTGGTTGCGGTCGACGATGGCGACCAGGCCAGCCGCCCGGAAGTGGCCGGCCGCCATCGCCGCCGACCAGACCTGTCCCTCGGCCAGTTCGCCGTCGCCGAGCATGCAGTACGTCAGGTAGTCGCGGCCGGTCACCCGGGCGGCCAGGGCCATCCCGAGCGCGACCGACAGCCCGTGACCGAGCGAGCCCGAGCTGAAGTCGGCCCCCGGCACCTTGCGCATGTCCGGGTGATCGCCGAACCGGCTGTTCAGCCGGGTGTAGTTGTCCAGCAGGCCGGCCGGGAAGTAGCCGAGATCGGCGAGCAGCGGGTACAGGCCGATAGCGGCATGGCCCTTGCTGAGCACGAACCGGTCCCGGCCGGGCCAGGCGGGCTCGGCCGGCCGGACGCGGAGCTGCGAATAGTACAGTGCGGCCAGCAGCTCGGCGCAGGAGAAAGTGCCGGTGTAATGACCGGCCCCGGCGATGCCGGAGAGCCTGACGGTCTGCTGCCTGACCAGCTTCGCTTTCGCCGTGAGCAGGGAGAGCATGTCGCTGCGCTGGAGCGTGCCGGCTGCGGGGATCGGCGCGGTGTTCAGCGTGACGGCCACTGCGTACCTCTTATACCGAGGTGGGCTCTGAGGTGGGTTATTTTAGTCGGGCGTCCGAAATAAGGTCAAGGGTCATGGAACCTGGCTAACTGTCCGGGCCACGAGAAAGGTGCCTAGGCGCATGCCGAGAGTTGTCGATCATGAGGTTCGCCGGAGGGAACTGGC